>NZ_JAGSOG010000040.1 GCF_018139695.1 Actinospica durhamensis
GGGGCGGCGCGGGCGAACGGGGTGTCGGGAGGGACCGCGCCGACTTCGTCAGTCCCCTGCATCGGTTGGCCTCCGGCGCCGCAGCACCCTGCGGGCCGCGAGCTCGACCCGGTCGTCCGCGGCGGTGGAGACCTTGCGCACCTCGCCGACCGTCCACGCCGCCATGCCCCGGCTCTGCTGCGCGATCATCTCCCTGATCTGCTCGTCCTCGGCCAGGTCGGCCACGATGAGCGGTACCACGCGGCTGCGGATCAGCGGCAACACGCCCTCGATCACGGTGGGGACGAGCTCCTCGACCAGGTACGGCGTCATCGACGCGGCCACCCGGCGCACCACCTCGCGATCCAGCCAGCGCGCCGAGACGTCCGCGGCGGCCTGCGCCTGCCGGGCGGTGTGCGCCGCGCACTGGCGGGCCGCGCGGTCGCCGCGCCGGACCGCGTCCCGATACGCGCGATCGGCCACCGCCGCCGCGGCCGACGCGCCGCGGCCGGCCCGGCGTGCCGACTCCGCGGCCAGCTCGGCCAGTCCGTCGGCACCCTGCAGGGCCGCGCCGAACGCGGCGGCGGCGAAACGGGGCACCGGGCTCACCCCACGACTCTCGTCGCCCGCCCGCCGCCGCGCAGCCCGGGCTAGCCCGGCCGAGCTAAGCCCGGCCTGAATCCCGGTGCCACGGGGAACAGCCCTCGTATGGCCATGCCCTCATTCGGCGACCACACCGACTTCCGCAACGCCGACCGCGGGTTCGTCGCCGATCTCGACCCGGGCGTGGTGTGCGACGCGACCGGCGCGGCGGTGTGGGACAACGACGCCTACGCCTTCCTGTCCGCGGACTGCCCGCCGACCGCGAACCCCAGCCTGTGGCGCCAGGGCCGGCTGTGTTCGCGTCAGGGCCTTTATGAGGTCACCGCCGGGATCTACCAGGTGCGCGGCCTCGACCTGTCCCACATGACGCTGGTCGAGGGCGACAGCGGCGTGCTGGTGGTCGACCCGCTGATCTCGGTCGAGACCGCCGCGGCCGCGCTCGGGCTCTACCGCGCGCACCGCGGCCCGCGCCCGGTCACCGGCGTGATCTACACCCACTCGCACGTCGACCACTTCGGCGGGGTGCGCGGCGTGCTGCCGCCCGGCCACCCGCCGGTGCCGATCCTGGCCCCGGCCGGGTTCCTCGAGCACGCCGTCGCGGAGAACGTCTACGCTGGCAACGCCATGGCCCGGCGCGCGGTCTACATGTACGGCGCGACCCTGCCCAAGGCGCCGGACGGGCAGATCGGGGCGGGCCTTGGCATGACCACCTCGACCGGCACCGTCTCGCTGATCCCGCCGACGGTGGAGATCACCGCGACCGGGCAGCAGGAGACGGTCGACGGCATCCGCATCGTCTTCCAGCTCACCCCGGGCACCGAGGCGCCCGCGGAGATGAACTTCCTGTTTCCCGACCACCGGGCGCTGTGCCTGGCCGAGAACGCCACGCACACCCAGCACAACATCCTGACCCTGCGCGGCGCCCTCGTGCGCGACGCCCGGGTCTGGGCCCGCTACCTCGACGAGGCGATCGTCACCTTCGCCGACTCCTGCGACGTCGCGTTCGCCTCGCACCACTGGCCGACCTGGGGCCGGGCCGAGATCGTGGAGTACCTCGAGCTCCAGCGCGACTTCTACGCCTACCTGCACGACCAGACGCTGCGCCTGCTCAACCGCGGGCTGACCGGGCCCGAGATCGCCGAGGAGTTCGAGCTGCCGCCCGCGCTGGAGCAGTCCTGGGCCACGCGCGGGTACTACGGCTCGGTCAGCCACAACGTGAAGGCGATCTACCAGCGCTACCTCGGCTGGTTCGACGGCAATCCCGCGCACCTGTGGGAGCACCCCCCGGTCGAGCTCGCCGTCCGCTACGTCGAGAGCCTCGGCGGGACCCAGGCCGTGCTCGAGCTGGCCGAACACTACGTCAGCGGCGACGATCCGCGCTTCGCCGCCACGCTGCTGCAGCACGCCGTGTTCGCCGACCCGCAGGACGCCGCCGCCCGCTCGGCCCTGGCCGACGTATACGAGCACCTCGGCTACGCGGCGGAGAACGGCACCTGGCGCAACTTCTTCCTGGTCGGCGCGAGCGAGCTGCGCGGCGGGGTGAGTCCGGCCGCGACCACGACCACCGGCCCGGAGATGATGCTCGCCCTGAGCGTGGATCAGGTGATCGACTCCCTCGCCGTGCGGCTCGACGGCCCCCGCGCGGCCGACGCCCGGATGCGGATCGACCTGCACGTGACCGACGAGGCCCGCACCTGGCGGCTCGCGCTCTCCCACGGCGCGCTGATCCCGCGCCCGCACGAGGGCGCCCCCGACCCCGCCGACCCGGCCGACCTCACGCTCACCCTGACCAAGCCTCAGCTGCTCGGCCTGCTCGGGAGCGGCGGGCGGATCGACGAACTCGAACACGGCGGCGACCTCGTGCACAGCGGCGATCCGGCGGTGCTGCGGGCCCTGCTCGGATTGCTCGACACCCCGGATCCGCGCTTCCCCGTCGTCACACCCTGATCGGACCAACCCGCCGTGCGCGGCCCACCGTCCTCACCCAGCCTGGACGGGACGGTGACCGCGACGCGCGGGACGCGGCTCGCGGCCCGGGGACGGCGAAGGAGGCGCGGATGGCAGGCCACGGAACCAGATGGGGAGCGGCGAAGGCCGGCACCGCCCTCGCCGCGGTCCTGATGATCCTCGAGGGAGTCCTCGGGATCGCCCAGGGCGTGGCGGCCATCGCCAAGGACAGGGTGTACGCGCTGGTCGGCACGTACGTCTACAAGTTCAGCCTCACCACCTGGGGCTGGATCCACCTGATCGCGGGCGTCCTGGTGCTGCTCGCGGGGCTCGCCCTGTTCACCGGCTCGGTGGTGGCGCGCGCCCTCGGCATCGCGCTCAGCGCCCTGGTGGTGTTCGCGAGCCTCCTCGCCCTGCCCTACCAGCCGGGTTGGTCCGCGGTCACGATCGCCTTCGGGGTGTTCGCGATCTGGGCCCTGTTCCACAACGTGGGCCCGGACGCGATCTGACGAGCAGTTCCCCAGCAGCCCGACGACAAGGAGTGTGGCATGGCGACGCTGACGGTGTGGAAGTTCGCGGAGGCCGACGCGGCCCAGCGGGCGCTGAGCACGCTGGAGGACCTCCAGCGCCAGCAGCTGATCACGGTTCAGGACGGTGCGGTGGTGTCCTGGCCGGAGGGGGAGAAGAAGCCGAAGACCACCCAGCTGCACAACCTGGCCGGCGCGGGCGCGCTGGGCGGGGCGTTCTGGGGGATGTTGTTCGGCATCCTGTTCTTCATCCCGCTCATCGGCCTCGCCCTCGGCGCCGCGGCCGGCGCGCTCGGCGGGTCCATGGCGGACGTGGGCATCGACGACTCCTTCATCAAGGAGGTCAAGCAGAAGGTCACGCCGGGCACCTCGGCGCTGTTCCTGCTCTCCTCCGACGCCGTGCTGGACAAGGTCAAGGAGCACGTGGGCAGCCTGCACGCGGAGCTGATCCGCACGAACCTCTCCGCCGAGCAGGAGGCGGCGCTGCGCTCCGCCTTCAGCGAGGACTGAGAACGGGTACCGGCCGGCCCGCCCGGACCCGCGCCGCGGGAGCCACCGCGCTCCCGCGCCGGATCCGGGGCATGGCGCGCGCCGGACGGGTCACCCGTTCGGCGGCGCCGCGCCCGCCCGTGCGGTGGCCGCCGCCGCGGCCGGGCCGCAGGATGACGAACACCGCATCGACGTCGGGAGGCACGCGTGAAGACCACCGTCCGCGATTCGGCCGAAGCAGGCCTGGCCGCCCGCGCCGCCTGCCCGCCGGTGGAACACGCCGCGCTCGACCTGCCGGCCGACCGGCCCGACCCGGTCGCGGTGCTCGAGCGCCAGGCCGTCTCGCGCGTGCCCGAGCTGGTGCCGGTGCGCCACGGCCGGATGCTCGCCTCGCCGTTCGCCTACTTCCGCGGCGCGGCCGCCATGATGGCCCACGACCTCGCCGCCACGCCCGACTCCGGGCTGCGCACCCAGCTGTGCGGCGACGCGCACCTGTGCAACTTCGGCATGTTCGCCTCGCCCGAGCGCCGGCTCGTGTTCGACCTCAACGACTTCGACGAGACCTACCCCGGCCCGTGGGAATGGGACGTCAAGCGGCTGGCCGCGAGTCTGGAGATCGCCGCCCGCTCGAACGACTTCGGCCACAAGCACCGCCGGGCGATCCAGCTGGCCACGGTCCGGGCGTATCAGCAGGCGATGAACAGCTTCGCGGGCATGCACGAGCTCGACCTCTGGTACGCCCGTGCGGACGTCGAGGACATCAAGGACATGCTCAGGGACCAGCTCAAGAAGTCCCGGCGCAAGGCCGCGTTCGACAAGACCGTGGCCAAGGCCAGGTCGAGGGACAGCCAGCGGTCCATGGCCAAGCTCACCGAGCTGGTCGGGGCGCACCGCCGGATCACCGCAGACCCGCCGCTGGTGGTCCCGGTGCAGGACCTGCTCCCGGACGGCGAGCAGGACACGTTCGTGGCGGCCATGCGCGGCATGCTCGGCCAGTACCGCAGCACCCTGCAGAGCGACCGGCGCCGGCTGCTCGACCAGTTCGTCTTCGCCGACCTGGCCCGCAAGGTCGTGGGCGTCGGCAGCGTCGGCACCCGCTGCTGGATCGTGCTGATGTTCGGCCGCGACTCCCAGGATCCGCTGTTCCTGCAGGTCAAGGAGGCGCAGCGGTCGGTGATCGCCGAGTACGGCGGGGTCAGGGCCGGCCGGATGGACACCGGCTGCCAGGGCCGGCGGGTGGTGGACGGCCAGCGGCTGATGCAGACGGTGAGCGACATCTTCCTCGGCTGGGCCACGGTGGACGGGATCGACGGGCAGCAGCGCGACTTCTACGCCCGCCAACTCGCCGACTGGAAGGGCTCGGTCGCGATCGAGGAGATGGTGCCGAGCGGCATGACCGCCTACGGCCGCCTCTGCGGCTGGACGCTCGCCCGCGCCCACGCGAGATCCGGCGACCGCGTGGCGCTCTCCGCGTACCTGGGCGAGGACGCGACCTTCGCGCACGCGATCGCCGAGTTCGCCGAGGCCTACGCCGAGCAGAACGAGCGCGACTACGACGCGATGCGCGCCGCGCTGCGCTCCGGCCGCATCACCGCGGAGCCCGATCACCGCTGAGTGATGCCGGCCGCACTACTGCGGCTCGCCGAACGGCTCGTCGTTGTCGAACGGCTTGTCGTCCCAGCGCCACCCTGTGGTGCCGTCGTCGTGGATGCGGAGAAAGAACTCGGGCACGGCTCGTGACCGAGCCGCCTGGCGCCGTCATCCATGCGCTGACTCAGCGGGCCGCGAACGTGCTCCGGCCGCTGCACCACTCGGGACAGCGACACGCTCCAGCGGCGATGAGCTCCGCCCGCAAACCCTCCGATGCGTTCGGATGGTGCACGATGAGACTTCGCTCGTGGAACCACCGCGAGCCGTGTTCTCCCTCCTCGCGTTCGGCCATCCAGCTCAGCGCCTCGTCCGGCAGAAGCGGATTGACCAGGGCGTTCCACCGAACCGAGGCGTCGCAGTCCCGGGCGAGTCGGTCCAGGGCGTCAGCAGGCGTGGCGGGATTGCGTGCGGTCCACAACCGGACGGGGCGAACCTCGTCGGTCGCAAGCACGCGGAGTCTGTCAACCGAGGTCTGGGGGCTGCGTGCCTCCAGCACACGTCGATAGCCCGACAGACGCTCCGCCCGAGTACGCACAGCAGGTCTGGTCACGAGCCCGATCATGGCACGCAAGATGCGAGGCACGGCGCGTCACGAGCGCCGATAAGTCCGATCACCGCTGAGCCGGATCACCGCGGAGCCCGATCACCGCTAAGGTGGCGCCGTGGCCAGCACTTTCGAGTTCCCCGTGCCCGCGGAGTGGGACGAGCGCGTCCGGCGTTACCTCGACGGGAGTCTGGAGATCGTGCCCGCCCAGCCCGCCGCGACGGTGGTGCTGCTGCGCGACACGCCGTCGGGGCCGCAGGCCTACCTGGTCAAACGCGCCGCGAGCATGGCCTTCGCGGCCGGCCGCTACGCCTTCCCGGGCGGCCGGGTGGATCCGGGCGACGCGCTGCCGACGCCGTGGGCCGGTCCGAACGCGGAGGCCTGGGCCGAGCGCTTCGGCGTCGCACCGGAGCAGGCGCACGCGCTGGTGTGCTCGGCCGTGCGCGAGACCTTCGAGGAGGCCGGGGTGCTGCTCGCCGGTCCGGACCGCAGCCGGGTGCTCGGCGACGTCTCCGGCACGGCGTGGGAGGACGAGCGCCACCGGATCGAGACCCGCCGCACCACGCTGGCCGACGCGCTCGCCTCGCGCGGCCTGCTGCTGCGGGCCGACCTGCTCGGCGGCTGGTCGCGCTGGGTCACGCCGGAGTTCGAGTCGCGCCGCTACGACACGGCGTTCTTCGTCGCCGCGCTGCCCGAGGGCCAGAGCGCGAGGGACGTGTCCGGCGAGACCGAGACGACCGCGTGGACCAGCCCGGCCCAGGCCGTCGCCGACTACGAGCAGGGCACGGTGCTGATGCTCCCGCCCACCGTCACGACCCTGCGCCAGCTGCTGCCGTACGCCACCGCGGCCGAGGCCGTGGCGGCCTCCCGCAAGCGCGCGCTCGAGGCGGTGCAGGCGGGCGTCAGACTGCGCGAGGACGGCTCGGCCGCGCTCGTCTGGACGGTCTGACACCCGCCCCGGTCCCGCTCGGACCGAATCAGCCCGGTGGCTCAGCCCTTGACGAAGCGCACCGCGACGCCCTGCGCGGTCTGCACCGGCACCGCGCCGATCCCGGCCACGTTCGTCGTCACCGCGCTGAACCAGCCGCGCACCTGACGGGCCGTGATGACCTGGGCCGTGCTGCCGATCCGCGGCGGGGACTCCGGGTCCAGCGTCAGCGCCAGCGCCGCGCCGGAGTCGAGGGTGAGGCGGCCGTGCACGGTCAGGCCGCCCTGGCAGCCCTTGGCCGCGAGGCTCACGCCGAGGGTCGCGCCCGAGACCTCCACGTCGCCGGTGCCCAGCGCCTGCGCGCCGGCCGCGACCAGCGTGCCGCCCGCGATCAGGGTGCCGCCCGCGTAGCTGTTCGCGCCGGTCAGGGTGAGCGTGCCGGAGCCCTGCTTGGTCAGGCCGCCGCGGCCGCCGATGTCGTTGCGCCACGCGTCGGCCGCGCCGAAGCCGCCCTGGCTCGAGTCCATGGTGACCGTGACGTCCTGGGCGAAGGCGCCGTAGCCGTCGGCCGCCGCGAACAGGTTGATCCGGCCCCACTGCTCGAAGCCGTCCAGCATCACGTTGCGCGCCTCGATCGCGGTGCTCGCCAGCACGTCGCGCCGCTGCTGCGCGGTGAGGTAGGGCTGGCGGGTCTCGAGCAGCACCTCGGCGCCCAGCGGCACCTGGTACGGCGTGGCGGGCTTGTCCGAGCCCTGCGTCGGCAGGCCGTAGGTGAGGTGGGCCGCGACGAGCGCGGCGTTGGCCTCCCGGTCGGCGTACGGGTCCTGATCCGTGCCCTGGGAGTGCGCGTAGGCGAACAGGGTGTCCGCGTCGGTGCCGGTCTGCGCCTCGAAGTAGGCCAGCGCCTGGGCCCGCGCGGCCGCCTTGAGCTCGGCGTTCGCCGGGTCGTAGAGCGTGGCCGCGGCCAGCGCGGTGCCCAGGACGCGGCCGCCGATGACGTCGTTGGGGGAGTGCATGCCCGCCACGATCCGGGTGTGCGCGCAGTACGACGCGCGGGCGATCAGTTCCTGGAACCGCTCAGGCACCGCGTACGCGTAGGCGATCCCGGCCAGGGTGAAGGCGTTGGTGTGGCCGCTGGGGAAGCCGCCGTCGCTGGCCGGGGTGGCGCTGCGCTGGAGCAGCAGCTGCGGGCAGACGGTGACGTCGGTCTCGTACACCGGGAAGCCGTACGCGTCCACCGCCCCGGTGTCCACGACCTCGCTCTCCTCGTTCATCCGCCACGGCCGCGGGTAGTTGTACGCGGCCTTCGACGGGTTGCCCGAGGCGTAGTTGCCGCGCAGCGTCTGCTCGAGCTGCACCACCAGGCCGAGCTGCGAGCTCGGCGAGCCGGGCCCGGTGGCCGAGCCGGCCGGGGCGCCGACGGGCACCGCGTCGCTGATCGTGGTGGCGGGGGTGCCGTCGGGGGCCGAGGTGATGCTGGTGACGGCCAGCGCGCCGGACTTGTAGAGCTCGGCCAGCGGGCCGAGTCCGGTGATCATCGCATAGCTCTGATCCTGCCGGTCGAAGACGAACGCCTCCTTGGCCTGCGCCTCGGTGCGCGCCGCGGTGATCCGCGCGCTCAGGCGCATGTTGGCCCGCAGGTAGTCCGGCAGCAGCACGGTGCCGTTGTTCCACGCGGTGCCGGTCTGCCAGGCCGTGGCCATGCCGTCGAGCGCGCGCACCGCGGCGTTGGTCGCGGCGGTGAGGTTCGCCGAGAGGTTGGTCTGGTAGGACTCGACGAAGGGCAGCCCGGTGACGGTGTCGGCCAGCGACCGCTCCGACGCGGACGCGGCCGAGGACCCGAGCGGTGAGCCCGTCGCGGCCGAGGCGGAGGGCGCGGCGTAGAGGGCGACCGGGAGGGCGGCGGAGGCGGCCAAAAACCCGCGGCGGCTGAACGCGGTCGAAGAACTCGAAGTCATCTGCGGCTCTCTTCTCGGCGGCGGAGAACGGGTGCGGCGGAGGCCGTCCCGGCGGCAGCATGGGGGGCGCGCAACACGGCGGAGCAAACCGGGGGGAACCCGCGTGTGAACGCTCTCAGTCCTCTTGAACTGCAAGTTCTCATGAAGATGAACGGAAGTCCATTTTTTCCTGTGCGCCCTTGGCGAGGCCCTCCGGCTGTGTCAGGATGCGTGCTGGCTCCGGCTCCCCACGGGCCCCGGCCCCTATCGGCACCGCCCCCACGGACACCCTCTCCTGGAGACGACCATGCCCCTGCCCACGCTCCTTCGCCGTACGACGCTTCCCCGGCTGCTGGCCGCCGCCCTGTTGCTCGGCACGGCGTTCGGCGCCGCTGCCGCGCCGGCCCAGGCCGCCGACGTCAGTTCGCTGAGCCTCGCCGGCGTCACCGGTACCGGCATCCACAACACCTACAACGACTCCTCCACCTACACCTACCTCGCCAACGCCCTCGACACCGGCACCTCGCTGGTCGAGCTGGACACCTGGGCCAACGTGCTCAACGGCAAGTGGGACGTGAGCCACGACAACCCGCTCGGCAGCTCGAACAACTGCGTCCAGGCCTCCACCGCGGCCGACCTCTACACCGGCGACCGCAACCAGAACCTGGACAGCTGCCTGGACGACATCAGGATCTGGATGCAGGCCCACCCCACCCACGGCCCGCTCATGGTCAAGATCGAGATGAAGAACGGGTTCTACAACACCCTCGGCCTGAACCCCACCGAGTTCGACACCTACGTCAAGGCGCACCTCGGCAGCGTCCTGTACACCCCGGCCGACCTGCTCACCAAGTCCGACGGCACGCTCTACCCGGACCTGGACACCGCGGCCAAGGCCGACAACTGGGGCAGCTACGGCTCGCTCGAGGGCAAGGTGATCGTGGAGATCATCCCGGGCACCGTCGAGCAGGCCGTGACCGCCTCGAGCACCTGGGTGGACGTGGTCTACGCCCAGCACCTGCTCGACCTCTACGACAGCGGCGAGATCGCCGACGCCGCCGTCTTCCCGTCCGTGCTCGGCGCCCAGACCGGGGACCCGCGCACCCGCTACAGCGACACCGCGCTGCGACCCTGGTTCGTGGTCTTCGACGGCGACGCGGGCACCTGGGTCTCCGACGGCGGCACCCAGTGGTACGACACCAACCACTACCTCACCGTGGTCACCGACGCCTACGACGTCGCCCCGGCGCTCAGCAGCAGCGACCCGGCCCTGGCGGACGCCCAGGCGCGGGTGGCCGAGCTCGCGGCCGACGGAGCGTCGTACGTCTCGACCGACTGGATCACCTCGCCCGCGGACGGCGTCCTGAGCGAGGTCCTGCCCCGTGGCTGACCTGCCCCGCTCCCGCCCGCGCCGCTCGGCGCGGGCGGGGCTGCGGCTGCTGACCGCGAGCGCGCTGGCCGTGCTCGGGGTCTGCGCCGCGGTCCCCGTCACCGCGCACGCCGCGACCCTGGTCACCGCGCCCGACCCGCTGGTCAACACCTTCGTCGGCACCGGCTCCAACAGCGATTACAGCGCCGGCAACACCTTCCCCGGCGCGGACGTGCCGCACGGCATGCTCCAGTGGAGCCCCGACACCACCTCCCGCCCCAACGGCGGCGGCTACGACTACGCCGACTCCGACATCACCGGCTTCAGCCTCACCCACGTCTCCGGCGTGGGCTGCCAGGCCGCCGGCGACGTGCCGATCCTGCCGGTCACCGGCTCGCTCGGGTCGTCTCCGGGCTCTGACGACGAGTCGTTCTCGCACAGCTCGGAGACGGCCTCGCCCGGCTACTACTCCGTCGCGCTCGGGAACGGCACGAGCGTCGCGCTCACCGCGGCCACGCACGCGGGCGTGGGCACCTTCACCTTCCCCGCCACCACCTCGGCGTCCCTGCTGCTCAAGCTGAACGACACCGACAACGTGTACGTCTCCTCCACCTTCGCCACGGCCGGCTCGAGCGAGGTCACCGGCTCGGTCACCAGCTCAGGCTTCTGCGAGGCCACGAACGACTTCACGCTCTACTACGCCATCGCCTTCGACCAGAGCTTCACCGCCTCCGGCACCTACAGCGGCGGCGCCTACGCGACCTTCAACACCACCTCCAACCAGACCGTGACCGCGCGCGTCGGCATCTCCTACACCTCCGTCGCCGAGGCTCAGGCGAATCTGGCCGCCGAGGTGGCCGGGCAGAGCTTCGCCCAGGTCGAGGCCGCCGCCCAGGCGCAGTGGACCACGGCCCTCGACAAGATCGAGATCGCCGGCGGCACCGCGGCCGAGCAGGCCGAGTTCTACACCGCGCTCTACCACGCCCAGCAGTTCCCGAGCGTGATCAGCGACGCGGACGGCAGCTACCGCGGCTTCGACGGCGCCGTCCACACCGTCGACGCGGGCCACTCCGCCGAGTACGCGAACTTCTCCAACTGGGACATCTACCGCTCCCAGGCCCAACTCACGGCCCTGATCAACCCGGCCGCGGCCGACGACATGGCCCAGTCGATCGTGGACGACTACGAACAGGGCGGCACGCTCACCAAGTGGGGCATGGACAACGGCGAGACCTACATCATGGTCGGCGACTCCGGCGTTCCCGTGCTGGCGGACTACTACGCCTTCGGCGGCACCGGCTTCGACACCGCCACCGCGCTCAGCGCCATGGAGACGGAGCAGACCACGGATACGGACGTCACCCCCGGCGTGACGTACCTGGACAGTTTCGGCTACCTGCCCACGAACAGCATCTTTGGGTGCTGTCACGAGTACGCGACCGCGTCGACGCAGCTGGAGTACGACACCGACGACTTCGCGCTCTCGGCCTTCGCGGGCGCGCTCGGCCAGAGCGCGGTGCAGACGAAGTTCCAGAACCGGGCCCAGGACTGGGAGAACATCTTCAACACCTCCAGCGGCTACATCCAGCCGCGCCACTCCAACGGCCGCTGGATGGACGGCTTCGACGCCACGCTGATCACCAGCACCGCGGACAACGACTTCGCCGAGGGCGACGCGCTCACCTACACCCCGGACGTCCCGTTCAACCTCGCCGAACTGGCCACGCTCGAGGGCGGCGACTCATCGCTGGTGAGCTACCTCAACACCGTCCTCAGCGGCTACCAGGGTCTCGGCAGCGTCATCGGCACCCAGTCCAACATGGGCAACGAGCCGAGCTTCGAACTGCCCTGGGAGTACGACTGGGCCGGCGAGCCGTACAAGACCCAGAGCAGCGTGCGCGCGATCGAGCAGGGCCTGTGGTCCGACGCGGCCGGCGGCATCCCCGGCAACGACGACCTCGGCGAGACCAGCTCCTGGTACGTCTGGTCCGCCCTCGGCCTCTACCCGGAGACCCCGGGCACGGCCGACCTGGCCATCGGCAGCCCGCTGTTCACCGAGGCGGTCGTCTCGGTCGGCAGCGCCGGCAAGACACTGACGATCCAGGCGCCGGCCGCCGCCGACGCCGACCCGTACGTGCAGGCCCTGACCGTCAACGGCACCGCGTCCTCGCTGGCCTACCTGCCCGCGGCCGACGTGCTCGGCGGCGCCACCCTGGCGTTCACCCTCGGCACCGCGGCCGACACCTCCTGGGCCGCGGCCGCCGCGGACGCCCCGCCCTCCTACGGCGGCACGCCCGGCACGGGCGTGGCCCAGCCGGTCGGCACCATCAAGGAGACCGCGACCGGCAAGTGCGTCGACGACAACGGCTCCGGCACCTCCAACGGCACCGCGATCCAGATCTACACCTGCAACGGCACCAGTGCGCAGAGCTGGACCGTGGCCCCGGACCACACCCTGCAGGTACTCACCGACTGCATGGACGCGGTCAACAGCGGCACCACCAGCGGCACCCTCGTCCAGCTGCACACCTGCAACGGCACCGGCGCCGAGCAGTGGGATCAGAACAGTGCCGGCGAGATCGTCAACCCTGAATCCGGGCTCTGTCTCACCGACACCAGCAACGGCGCGACCAACAAGACCCAGCTCCAGATCGCCACCTGCACCGGCGCGGTGGGCCAGGTCTGGACCCTGCCGAGCGCGTAGCGGCGACGCCGGTTCCCGGACCTGTGAGTCCGGGAACCGGCGCCGCGGCCCGTACTCATCCGCCCGAGGAGTCCTGCGTGCTCGACCGGGCGCTGCGTACCACGTCGGCGACCTGCCCGACCAGTGTCAGCTTCTTGTTGAGATCGGGATCGAGCACGATCATCAGGTTCAGCACCGCCCACGCGCCGGTGCCGATCAGCACCCAGTTGAACGCCCCCGCGCTCAGATGCCCGAACGCGTGCGCGGTCAACGTCGCCCCGATCGGCAGGACCGCGACCAGCACGTCCCGCACGATCGTCAGCACCCTGCGCCGCCGCTGGGCCGGGCTGGGCGCCGAGTCCGGCGGCGCCAGCCACTCCAGCGAGCCCAGGTCGCCGCGGGCCAGGCAGCCGATCGCGTGGCACAGCGCCCGGTCCACCTCCGCCGTGGCCTCCGGCGACGCCGCCACCAGCCCGCGCTCCAGCTGACGCAGAGCTCTGGCCCACCCGGCCAAGCGCTCGCCGATCCAGCCCTTCTCGGCCAGACCGGCCATGCGCTTGCGCGGCATCAGGAACACGCCCAGCTTGAGCGCGGCGTTCTCCGCCGTCTTCGCGTCGTTGACCTCCATGGCGACGGTCCGAAGCCCGGGCGAGCGCACCCGGTAGAGCAGCCAGAGCAGGTCGTTGAGGATTTCGAAGTGGGCCGCGCTCTCCATCTGCCCGCGCCAGCGCGCGTAGGAAGCCCAGGATATGTAGCTGTGCAGGGCCAACTGCACCAGGGTGACCGCGGGAGCGAGGATCAGGCCGTAACAGACCCAGAACTGCCAGCCGGAGTTCGGGCCGATGTGGCGCAAGTAGGCCTCGACGGCACCGGCCGTCGCCGCGACGCCGAGGGCGCTGTACCAGGCGCCGGTCCGGACGGAGGTGATGCGCCAGAACCGTCGGGAGCGGACCAGCGCGAAGACCACGGCGGCGAAGGCCATCGCGACTGTTGCGCTGCCCAGAGCGGGCCAGCCGGTCGCGGCCGGATGATACCCACGGGTGATCTTGTTCGCCGCGATCGAGAGCCATACCGCCAACGGGAGTGTCAAGAAGCCCAGGAAGACCCAGTACTGATATTTGATGACGACCGAGAGCGCCTCGGTGACGAAGCGGGTCTCCAGCAGCGCGTTGTCCATCATGACCTGCAACCTGGTGAGCGGGCTCCCGGCGAGGCCAGTCGCCTGCCGCAGATGCTCGAACTGCCGCGGCGTACGGCGTACCGGTCCGAGAACGACCCGGTCCTCCCAGGCCGCTGCCTGCCGGGCCAGCCACGTGAGCGGAGCCAGGATGCGGCGGAAGTGTGGCTCGATGTCCGGCCCCAGACGGATTTCGGCGGCGTGGAAAGAGCAGTGGTACTCGTCGTAGAAGGACAGGACCTCCTGGCGTACCAACGGTTCCCTGACGACCTGCGGCGGCAACGCGTCGATCACGGCCACCGCCTCCCGTACGTGACCGGCTCTGCTCAAAATCCTGATCTGCTCGGCGGCCGCCACCGTCGCGGACGGCTCGCGCCGCGCCGCCTCGCCCAGCAGGTGGAGCGCAAGGTCGTAGTCCTGCAGTCGGAAGGTCGCGAGTGCCAGCGGCCACAGCAACGCGGGCAGCTCACCCTCGCGCCGGATCGCCTCGTGCAGCAGATCCGCCGCGGCCCCGAACTCCCCGTGCGCCGTCAACGCGTCCGCCGCGGCCACGCTCTCCTGTACCGACGGCGTGTCCGGAACCGGCGCGACTGGAGCGGCTAGTGTGCCCGATGTGTCCACTGCGGCCGGTGTGACCTGGGCCGCCTGTATCGCAGAATCGTCAATCCCCACCACGGCCACCAGCATGGGCCAACGCCCGTCGCCGCGCCACCGACTCGGCCGAGAATGTCCGCCCGCAGTACTCCGACTCGGCACCGCGCACTCAGCACTCCGGCGGTCTCGGGTGGGCACTCGCGCGCCGCCTCGCTTAGAAAGGTGGGGAGACGGCCCCCGAGCGAGAGCGCGCAATGGACGATGCCAAGGACGACGCGGCGGCGGGGCGGGCGGCGGGGCCGCGAGCCGTGCTCGTGCCGCTCGCGCTCGCGCAGTTCATCTGCAGCTTCGCCGGCTCGAACATGAACGTGATGATCACCGATATCAGCACGGACCTCGACACCACCGTCCACGGCGTGCAGGTCGTGATCACCGTGTTCCTGCTGGTCATGGCCGCTCTGATGATCCCCGGCGGGAAGATGTGCGACCGGTACGGGCGGGTCAGGCTCTTCCGGGCGGGCCTGGTCGTCTACGGCGTGGGCGCGCTGCTCAGCGCCGTGGCGCCCGGCCTCGGGGTGCTCCTGCTGGGCAACTCGATCCTCCAGGGCGTCGGCACCGCGATGCTGATCCCGCCGGTCTACATCCTCGCCACCCTCACCTTCACCACGCTCGCCACCCGGGCGCGCGCGTTCGGCGTGATCAGCGCCATGGGCGGGGTGGGCGCCGCGGCCGGGCCGCTGATCGGCGGGGTGATCACCTCGGCCATCAGCTGGCGGGCCGCCTTCGTCTTCCAGGCCCTGGTGATCGCGGTGATCGTGCTGCTCAGCCGCCGGATCGTCGACCCGCTGCGGGCCGATCCGGACAGCCGCTTCGACCGGTTCGGCGCCGTGCTGTGCGCCGTCGGCCTGACCCTGCTGGTGGCCGGGGTGCTCGCGCTGGACCAGAACGTGGCGGCGTCGGTGGGCCTGATGGCGGCGGGCGCGCTGGTGCTGGGCGGGTTCCTGCTGTCCATGCGGGCCCAGCAGCGGCGGGGGCTGCGTCCGCTGCTGCCGCTCGCGCTGTTCCGGGACCGCACCTCGAACCTGGGCCTGATCACCCAGAACATCCAGTGGTTGATGCTGCTCGGCTCGTCCTTCACCGTGTCGGCCTACCTGCAGGTGGTGCGCGGGTACGGCGCGGTGCAGACCGGCGTGACCTTCACCGCGGCCACGGTCGGCCTGCTCGTCTCCTCGCTGGCCGCCGAGCGCCTGGCCCGCCGCCACACCCAGCGCACGCTCGTGCTCGCCGGGTTCGTCATCGCGATCCTCGGCATCGTGGTCCTGGTCCTGCTGGTGCGCGCCACCGACGACTCGTGGGCCTTCGTGCCGGGCCTGTTCCTGCTCGGCTTCGGCCTCGGCGCGATGCTCACCCCTTCGGTCAACCTGGTCCAGTCCAGCTTCCCGGAGGATCAGCAGAGCGAGATCTCCGGGCTCTCCCGCAGCGTCTCGAACCTGGGCTCCTCGCTCGGCACCGCCATCGCCGGCACGATCCTGGCCTCGAGCCTGAGCAACCGTTCCTACGCGGCCGCGATGTTCACGCTGGCCGGCATCGGGGCGCTGGGCCTGGTCGCCGCAGCCTTCCTGCCGCGCGGGCGCAGCGCTCCCCGGTAGTCCCTAGCCCCTAGTGCCCCACGGCCACCTTCGCCTCGACGATGATCAAGCCGAGCAGCACGTTGATCAGCCCCTCGATCACCACCTGCAGCGGCTTCACGCCCGCGCGCACCGCGCCCACGCACGCCCACGTGACCTGCTGGGCCACCGCCACGATCAGGCCCACCCACGCGTACCCGAGCAGGCCGAGGCCGAGCGCGGAGGCGGCCATCACCGCGACGGCCGGCAGGACCGCGGCCTCGACCAGCCCCCACTCGTGCCGCGCCACCCGGCTGATCTCCTCGAACGACCAGGTCTGGCCGCGCTCCGCGTCGAGCTGGCGTTCGCCGGACAGGTCCGCGTAGACGTGGGCGGCCCAGAACACCACGCCGGTGACGATCAGGATCCCGGCCATCCGTGCCGCGCTCAGGTCTCCGCCGCCCGCGCCCGCGGTGGCCGCCACCGAGGCCGCGAGCATCGACCCGTACACGGCGCCGGCGTAGTCGGTCCGGCGCGACCTGGTCGGCTGCTCAGCGTTCGCCACGCTCACACGATAGGCGCCGCCCCGCTGCCGCCCGCCGCGTTCCCGCCGCGCGCCGCACCGCCGTTCACCCGGCTGGTCGGCCGCTCAGGCGGGGGCGGGGCGGCGCTGACAGCATCGGAGCATCGGTCCCGTCGCAGCCGCGGACGGCCGCGACGGTGGAAGGGCCCGCCATGGACGACTACCCGCTCATCGCCAACCACGGCCTCGTCGGCGACCTGCAGACCGCAGCGCTGATCTCCACCGACGGCGTCGTCGACTGGTGGTGCGCGCCGCGCTTCGACTCGCCCAGCATCTTCGCCTCGCTGCTCGACACGGCGCGCGGCGGGCACTGCCGGCTGGCCGCGGTGGTCGAGGGCGACGCGGCGGCCGAGCCGACCGTGCGTCAGCTCTACCTGCCCGACACCGCGATCCTGGTGACGCGGTTCATGACCGAGCAGGGCGTGGGCGAGGTCGCCGACTTCATGCTCCCGGACGAGTCCGCCGAGCCGAAGGACCGCCACTGCCTGTTCCGGGTGGCCCGGGTGGTACGCGGCAGCCTGCCGTTCGAGTTCGCCTGCCGGCCGCGCTTCGACTACGGCCGGTCCGCGCCCACCGCGCTCGAGCTCGACGACGCGGGCGGCGCCGTCATCCGCGGCGCCGAGACCGACCTGGCCGTGCACGCGATCGGGCCGGCCACGCTGGAGCGCGACGGCACCGACGTGACCGCCCGCTTCGTGCTGACGGCCGGTCAGCTCGCCGTGTTCATGCTCACCTCGATGCCGGCCGGCGGCGTGCCCGCCAAACCGCTGAGCATGGACGAGGCCCGCGCCGCGTTCGACACCACCCGCAGGTTCTGGGCCGGCTGGCTGCGCCACAGCACCTACCACGGCCGCTGGCAGCAGATGGTCAACCGGTCCGCGATCAGCATCAAGCTGATGACGTACGCGCCGAGCGGCGCGCCGATCGCCGCGGCGACCATGGGCCTGCCCGAGCAGATCGGCGGCGAGCGCAACTGGGACTACCGCTTCACCTGGGTCCGCGACGCCTCGCTGTCCGTCAGGGCCCTGACGGCGCTCGGGTTCCAACGCGAGGCCCTGGACTTCCGCCGCTGGCTGCGCGACCGGCTGGTCGCCGGGGAGACCGCGTCGGGCGAGCCGCTGCAGATCATGTACCGCGTCGACGGCGACCCGCACCTGACCGAGGAGGTCCTCGAGCACCTCGAGGGCTATCGCGGCTCGGCCCCGGTGCGGGCCGGGAACGCCGCGGCGGACCAGATCCAGCTCGACATCTACGGCGAGGCCGCCTACGCCTTCGGCGAGATGGGCGACATCGGCGCCGTGCACGGCTGGCGCGCCATGGTCGGGCTGCTCGACTGGCTGTGCGACCACTGGGACCGGCCGGACGAGGGCATCTGGGAGACCCGCGGCGGCCGCCGGGACTTCACCTACAGCCGCCTGATGACCTGGGTCGCCTTCGACCGCGGCGTGCGCCTCGCCCGCGAGCACGCCCGCCCGGCCGACCTGGTCCGCTGGACCGCCGTGCGCGACGAGGTGTTCAACCAGATCCTCGACCGCGCCTGGGACGCGGAGCGCGGCGCCTTCGTCCAGTCCTACGGCGGCACCGCGCTGGACGCCTCCCTGCTGCTGATGCCGCGGGTCGGCTTCATCACCCCGACCGACCCGGCCTGGCTCTCCACCCTCGACGCGATGGCGGGCGAGCTGGTCAGCGACAGCCTCGTCTACCGCTACGACCCCGGGACCTCGCCCGACGGCCTGCGCGGCAGCGAGGGCACCTTCAACCTCTGCACCTTCCTGTACGTCGAGGCACTCGCCCAGGCCGGCCGGATCGACGAGGCCCGCTACGCCTTCGACAAGATGCTGACCTACGCCAACCACGTGGGCCTGTTCGCCGAGGAGATCGGCCCCTCCGGCGAGCAGCTCGGCAACTTCCCGCAGGCCTTCACCCACCTCGCCCTGATCTCGGCCGCCCTCGTGCTGGACGAGAAGCTCGACCGCGCGGAGGCGTAGCCGCCGCGTTCGCGGGACCGCCGCCACGGTCGCAGTGCACGAAGATCACGCCCTCCGCCGCGGCACCAGCGCCTCCATGAGCTCCCCGGCCGGGCGGGGGTCGGCGCGGGGGAAGTCGTCGGTGTCGGTGAGGTTGAGGCGGGCGATGGTGGATTCGAGGGCGCGTGAGACGCGGGGGTCGGCGCCGCGGTAGCACTGGGAGATGAGGTTGCGTACCTCGCGGGCCAGGCGCGGCGGGGCGCCTACGCGGACGCGGCGGGCGGGTGCGCCGGCGGCGGCTTCGCGGCGTAGGTGTTCGGCTTGGCGGCGCCAGTTCTCCGCGTCGTGGAACTGGCCGTCGCCGCGGTGGACGAGGTAGAGGCAGTACGCGGCCTCGGGGTGGCCGTGGCCGGCGGAGAACTTGAACCAGAAGCGGGCCGCGAGCGGGCGGCCGGAGACCTGGAGCAGGCTGGCCAGGACGAGTGCGCCGGTGGCGTCGAGGTAGGGCTGGGTGGTGAGCTCGGCCAGGCCCCCGGCGGCGCCGTGCTGGTGCAGGACGAGGGTGGCGGCCAGGTTCAGCTCGTGCCGCGCCTGCTCGATCTCCGAGCGGCCGCCGAGGGCGCCGGGCGCGGGGTGGGCGGTGCGGGCGGCGGTGCGCTCGGCGCGCACGCGCTTGGCCCGGTCCAGGATGTCCGGGGTCGGCGGCGGGGTGTAGCCGCGGTACTCGGCCTGGAGCAGGGTGAGGTCGGCCAGCAGCGCGTCCAGTCGCGTCGGCTCGGCGGACAGGTAGGTCGTCACGCTCGGTCCTCCTTCTCCTTCTCGGGCTCGCGGACGTGCTCCCGCTCGGGCTCGCGGACGGCGCTGCCGAGGTCGTCGGCGAGGGCGCGCTTCGCGTAGTGGGTCAGGCTGCTGATCGTCTGGTGGGACACGCCCATCAGCGCGGCGGCGCGCTTGACGTCGTAGCCGAGGACGTAGCGCAGTGCGATGACCTGGAACTGCCGTTCCGGCAGGCGGGAGATCGCGCTGTAGACGCCGATGGACTCGGCCAGCACGGCCAGTTCCTCGCGGGCGGTGCGCATCGCGCGCAGGAACGCGGCGTTCTCCACCATCTGGTCGCCGGCGCGCTGGGCGATGCGGTCCTCTATGGCGCCGCGCAGCAGGGCGAACGCGTGCAGCGGCAGGTTCCTGACCCGCCCGAGCACCTGCTCCCAGGTCTCGTGCAGCTGCAGCGTGACCTCGCAGGCGATCAGCTCGGCCTCGTCGCGGTCGCCGACGTAGAGGTGGGCCAGGCGTACCCAGCTGGGGAAGTTCGACTGGACGAACGCGTCGAAGGCGAGGTCGACCTGTGCGGGCGCGTCGCCGGACTCGTGCACGGGAGCCGGGGTGAGGGCGTGCGGGGGTGCGGGCGCGCGGTCGCGATCCATAGGTCCATCCTGGCGAACGGGGGGCCTCCGGATTCAACGGCGGGGCAAGATTTTTTACGCAGCGCAGTACCTTGATCACCGGGCGGCGGGAGCGGGCATCGCGCCGCCGTCCACGCCCCGTAGCGCCGCCATCAGCGCTCGGCGATACTGGTGGCCCGCGCGCGACGCATCCCGGATCCCAGCCCGGACACGGAAAGGCCTGCTCATGGACGACTCCGCGGTGGACCTGCAGCTCGACCGGCCGCACTCCGCCCGTATGTACGACTACTACCTCGGCGGCACCACGAACTTCCCGGCGGACCGGGAGGCGGTCAGCCGGGTGGTCACGGCCTTCCCGCAGGCGCTGATCGCGGCGCGGGCGAACCGCGGCTTCATGCGCCGGGCCACGGCGTACCTGGCCGAGCACGGGCTGCGCCAGTTCCTGGACGTGGGCACCGGCATCCCCACCCAGCCGAATCTGCACGAGGTGGCCCAGGCGATCGTGCCCGACGCCCGGGTGGTGTACGTGGACAACGACCCGATCGTCCTCGCGCACGCGCAGGCGCTGCTGATCAGCAGCGGGCAGGGGCGCACCGCCTACATAGAGGCGGATCTCGCCCAGCCCGAGGAGATCCTCAAAACATCCGTTCTGCACGAGACGCTCGACCTGTCCCAGCCGGTCGCGCTGAGCCTGAACGCGGTGCTGCACTTCGTCACGGACGACGCGCAGGCCTACCGGATCGTCGACACGTTCACCGACGCGCTGGCCCCGGGCAGCGCGCTGGTGATCTCGCACGGCACCCCCGACTTCAGCGACACCCTGGAGAGCGCGGCGGGGGTCTACCGGTCGGTGGGCACGGCCGTGGGCATCCGCGACCGGGCCAGGTTCACCCGGTTCTTCGAGCGCTGGGAGCTGGTGGAGCCGGGCGTGACGCTCACCCACCGGTGGCACCCGGACGCCGCCACCGTCGCCTCGGGCATCACCGACTCCGAGTCCTCCACCTACGTGGCGGTCGCGCGCAAGCTGGGCTGAGCCGCGCGCACCGGGCCCGCGACGGACGGCCCGAGCCCGCAAACCGTTGGACCGCGAGGCGCCCCGGACGGCAGGATACTGTCGTTCGGGGAGGCACACAGAGTCCTGAGGGGGACGGGGAAACCGCATGCAGTCTGCCGTGACGCTCACGCCGGCGCAGTTGCCCGGGGTGCTGCTCAACGTGGCCGTGGTGCGGCCGGTCTTCCTGTGGGGGGCGCCCGGCATCGGCAAGTCCAGCCTGGTGCGCGACTTCGCGGCGAGCCTCGGGCTCGACTGCGTCTCCCTGCTCGGCACGCAGCTCGCGCCCGAGGACCTGATCGGGGTGCCGCAGATCGTGGGGGAGCGCAGCCGCTTCTGCCCGCCCGAGATGATCGCCAGGGACGCGCCGTACTGCCTGTTCCTGGACGAGCTCAACGCCGCCGCGCCCGATGTGCAGAAGGCCTTCTACTCGCTCATCCTGGACCGGCGGATCGGCGCGTACGAGCTGCCGGCCGGCTCGGTCGTGATCGGCGCGGGCAACCGGGCCACGGACAACGCGCTGGCCCGGCCGATGCCCTCGGCCCTGGCCAACCGGCTGGTGCACCTGCACCTGCGGGCCAGCGCCGCGGACTGGCTGGCCTGGGCCGGCCCGGCCGGGATCCACCCGTGGATCCTGGACTACCTGACCGAGCGCCCGGACCAGCTGTGGGCGCCGGCGCCGAAGACCGAGGAGGCCTTCTCCACCCCGCGCTCCTGGCACATGCTCTCGGACACGCTGCACTCCTACGGTCCGGACCTCGACCCGGAGTCGCTGCGGGTGCTGGCGAACGGCACGCTCAGCCCCGTGCACGCGTCCGGCTTCTGCGGCTATGTCAAGATCGTGCGACACGCCTACGGCTTCGAGGCGATCCTCAAGGGCGAGGCCCGCTGGCCGCACCGGCCCGAGGACCGGGACCTGCTCTACTACCTGGCCGAGGTCTTCCGGGTCCGGCTGCTGCGGGACCTGCCGGTGAGCAAGGGCCACGGCTCGGCGGACGGGCGGCGCCTGGCCTTCCGGGCGAAGTCGCTGCTGGTGGAGCTGGCCGAGATCTCGCTCGAGGTCGCGCAGACGGTGATCGCGCCGGAGGCGGACGAGGAGCGCGCCCTGCCCGGCTGGTTCCTGGTGGAGGCGGCCCGCGACCTGCCGGGCCTGATCGCGGCGCGCGGCTGATGGCCCGGCCCCGCGGCCCCGCGCAGGCCCCGCCGGGCGCGCAGGACGCCCTGCGCGGCCACGAGATCCTCAACGCGCATCGCGCCTTCCAGCACATCAGGCTCGGCAGTTCCTGCGGCAACGCCTCGTGCCCCCGGCTGCCGCGTACGGGGCTGGTCCGGGTCGACTCGTCCGGCTCGCTCCATCTCAACGTCTGGACACGTGCGGAGCCGGAGGTGTGGGCCTGGGCGATCGCCCACGCGCGGCTGCACCTCGGTTTCGGGCACATCCCGGCCGAGCGCACGCCCGGACCGGAGCCGGACGCCGCGCTCGCCGCCGCGCGCTGCGTGGTGGTCAACCGCTTCCTGAGCGGCTTCAAGGTGGGGCACACGCCGTTCGCCGCGCAGGAGTGGCCCGAGGGCGACGAGGAGACGCTCGCCGGGTACTGGCGGGCCACGGGCATACCGGAGCACTTCCTCGGCCGCGGCACCGCGGGCGAGGAGCGCGACCACGATCAGGTCCCGTACACCGGGCAGGTGGATCCGCCGGACTGGACCGCCTCCTTCGCCCGGCAGCTGCACGAGGCCCTGGCCGCCTCGATCCTGGTCGCCAGCGGGCGGGAGCAGACCGAGCGCAAGCGGGTGTGGGACGCGGCGCTGGAATGGTTCGTCTCCTCCTTCCCGCTGCTCGGCGCGATCGCCGCGCGGCTGCGCATCGTCGCCGACGCCGAGTTCGCCCGCACCCAGCACATCGCGATCGCGGCCGTGGACGCGTCCGTCGGCGAGATCTACATCAATCCCCTGGCCGGCCTGCGCCCGCCGGAGTGGCGCTTCGTGCTCGCCCACGAGATGCTGCACGCCGCGCTGCGCCACGGCGACCGGGTGGGCGGGCGCGACCCGTACCTGTGGAACGTGGCCTGCGACTACGTGATCAACGGCTGGCTGGTGGAGCTGGGCGTGGGCGAGATGCCGGACGGCGTGCTCTACGACGCCGAACTGGCCGGCTCCTCCGCCGAGCAGGTCTACGACCGGATCGCGCACGACCTGCGCCGCCTGCGCAAGCTGGCCACACTGCGCGGGCGCGGCCTCGGCGACGTGCTGACCGAGCCGCTGCCGCGCCCGGGCGAGGCCGTCGCCGCGGTGGACCTCGACGACTTCTACCGCAAGGCCCTGATCGACGGCCGGGTGTTGCACCTGGCCCGCCGCGGGCTGCTCCCGTCCGGGTTGGACCAGGAGATCAGGACCCTGGAACACCCGCCGATCCCGTGGGACGCCCGGCTGGCCCGGTGGTTCGACGAGCACGTGCAGCCGGAGGAGCCGCGGCGCAGCTACGCCCGCGCCTCCCGCCGCCAGAGCGCGACCCCTGACATCGCGCGCCCGGGGCGGTACCGGCCCACCGAGGAGGTCCCGCGCCGCACCTTCGGCGTCGTGCTCGACACCTCGGGCAGCATGCCCGCGCGCCTGCTCGGCAAGGCCCTCGGCGCGATCGCCTCCTACGCCCTGGCCCGCGACGTCCCGGCCGCCCGCATCGTGTACTGCGACGCCGCCCCGTACGACGCCGGATACCTGCCGGTCGAGCAGATCGCCGGCCGGGTCAGGGTCCGCGGCCGCGGCGGCACCCGGCTGCAGCCCGGCATCGACCTGCTGCTGCGCGCCGGGGACTTCCCGGCGGACGCGCCGATCCTGGTCATCACCGACGGGGACTGCGAGCCGCTCACCGTCCGGCCGCGCGAGCACGCCTACCTGCTGCCGCGTGGTCGAGCCCTGCCGTTCACCCCACGTGGCGAGGTCTTCGAGCTCCGGTGAGCACGGCCTTGCCCGCGGCCGGAATCCGCCCTGTCTGACGCATCGTCACCCGCCATCTGTGACGCGTGATGCGAACGTTCACACGGGAGTCGTCCCCGGGCCACGAAAGATCTCTGCTTCGTCCGTGGCGGGCTCGGTTAATGGGATCCATGAGAATTCCCAGACAGTTGCGCTGGACGGCTGTGGCGGCAGCCCTCGCGGTGGCGACCGCGGCCGGCGTCGAGGCGCTCGGCTCCGGCGGCGGCACCGCGGCCGCGGCCAGCATTCTGCAGACCTATGCCGCCGCGTGCCCCAGCGCGGACGTGGTCGCGCCCGCCTTCGGCAGCAACCTGATCGAGAACGCCGGCGCCGAGGACTACACCGCCGTCACCGCGTTCGGCGAGCCCGCCACCGACACGCAGTCCGTGCCCGACTGCTGGACCGCCACGTCCCCGATGAGCGCGCCCGGCGCCGTCCTGGAGTCGGCCTCCTCCTCGGGCGTGGCCGGCGCGACCGGCAGCCGCACCTTCTACGGCGGCTACGACTACGACTCCCCGCAGGTCTCGATCGTGGGCGTGACCACCACCGCCACGCAGCTGATCGATGTCAGCTCCCTGAACGCCGACGGCGGCGCGTACACCTTCACCGGCGAGGTCGGCGGCTACACCACCCAGACCGACTACGCCACGGTGACCGCGAACTTCGAGAACGCCGACGGCACCTCGCTCGGCACGGCCACCCTCGGCCCGGTGGCCCCGGCCCTGCGGGGCAGCGTCACCAGCCTGATCCCGCAGGCGGCGACGGGCACGGTTCCGGCCGGCACCAAGCAGATCCTGGTCACCATCGACTCCACCGGAGTCAGCGCCGGCTACGGGATCGACGGCCGCGCCGACAACCTGAACCTGACCATCGCCGCGAGCGGGTCCGGCCAGAGCTACGCCGCGCCCTGCCCGTCCGCGGACGCGGTGACCCCCGCCCTGAACACCAACCTGATCGAGAACCCGGGAGCCGAGGACTACACCGCGGCCACGGACCTCGGCGCGCCCGCCGGTGACACCCAGACCGTCGCGGACTGCTGGTCGAGTTCTTCCCCGCTCACCGCCCCGGACGGCACCCAGGAGTCGGCCGCCTCCAGCTACCCGGGCGTCACCGGCAGCCGGGACTTCTACGGCGGCACCAACCCGAGCACCGTCGCGGTGGCGGGCGTGGTCACCACCGGCAGCCAGCTGATCGATGTGAGCGCGCTCAAGGCCGGCGGGCAGCCGTTCAAGCTGACCGGTGACGTCGGCGGCTACTCGACCCAGAGCGACTACGCCGTGGTCCAGGCCACCTTCGAGGACGCGGACGGCGCGAGCCTCGGCACCGCCGAGATCGGCCCGGCCACCGCGGCCGACCGCGGCAGCGTCTCCGAACTGCTGCCGGACGGCGACTACGGCACCGTTCCCACCGGCACCGCGAAGGTCCTGGTCACCATCATCACCCAGGCGATCAACGCCGGCGCCAACAGCGACGGCACCGCGGACAACCTGAACCTGACCATCGGTCAGAGCGCCACCGGCCAGAACTACACCGCGCCCTGCCCGGCCGCGGACGTGGTCACCCCGGCGCTCGATGGCAACCTGATCGAGAACGGCGGCGCCGAGGACTACACGGCGGCCACCGCGCTCGGCGCCCCGATCGGCGACGACCAGACCATCGCGGACTGCTGGACCAGCAGCTCGCCGCTCAGCCCGCAGGACGGCACCCAGGAGTCGCGCACGTCCACCTACCCGGGCGTGACCGGCAGCCGGGTGTTCTACGGCGGCACCAACCCCAGCACCGTCTCCATCCCGGGCATCGCCACCACCGGCACCCAGACGATCGACCTGAGCTCGCTGGCGGTGGACGGCCAGCCGTTCGAGCTGTCCGGCTCGCTCGGCGGCTACTCGACTCAGAGCGACTACGCGACCGTCTCGGCCACGTTCAAGGACGCCCAGGGGAACACGCTGAGCACGGCGGCCATCGGCCCGGTCACCGCGGCCCAGCGCAACAACATCAGTAGCCTGATCCCGCAGGCCTGGTACGGCGACGTTCCGGCCGGCGCGAAGTCGGTGCTGGTGACGATCAGCACGGTCGGCGTCAGCAGCGGCGCCAACAGCGACGGCACCGCGGACAACCTGAGCCTGACCATCGGCTCCAGCGCGGTCCCGGCCGGCCCGGTGCTGCAGACGATGCAGTACTCCTCGGTGGGCGAGGACGCCGGCACGCACGTGGACCCGGGCAGCGGCGCCGTCGTGGCCAACGTGGTGCCCGGCTCGCTCTACCGTCCGGTGGGCATCTCCGCGGCCGACGGCTCGGTGTACGTGTCGAACACCGGTGACAACGTGCTGGCCCGGCTGCAGAACGGCGCCACCTCGGTCATCGGCGGTTCGCTCGAGGCCGACGGCGAGGCGGGCGACGGCGGAAAGGCCGTCGACGCCACGCTCTACCAGCCCGCCGGCAGCGCGCTCGACGCGGCCGGCGATGTGTTCCTGGCCGACGCCGGGGACAACGTGATCCGCGAGATCACCCCGGACGGCGTGATCCACCGCTTCGCCGGCAGCGGCGTGGCGGGGGACCAGAAGACCGGCTCCGCGGTCAAGGGCGTGGAACTCGACCACCCCGAGGCCGTCGCGGTCAACGCGTCCGGCGACGTCTACGTCTCGGACACCTACAACAACCGCGTGCTCGAGTTCTCCCCCAAGGGCGCGCTGCTGCAGGTGATCGGCACCGGCCACGCCGGTTGCGCCGGTGACGGCAGGGCATCGCAGTCCGCGCAGCTCAACCAGCCGACCGGGCTCGCCCTCGACGCCCAGGGCAACCTCTACATCGCGGACTCCGGCAACAACCTGATCCGCCGGGTGGACGCGAAGACCGGGCGTATCAGCACCGTGGCGGGCGACTACGCCGCGGCCCAGGCGAACGACGGCCTCGGCGGATTCTCCGGCGACGGCGGACCGGCCACCGCGGCCCAGCTCAACGACCCGCAGGGGATCGCGCTGGACGGCGCCGGCGACCTGTTCATCGCGGACACCTTCAACAACGCGATCCGCGAGGTCACCCCGGCCGGAACCATCAGCACCGTGGTCAACGCGACCGCCACCCAGGGCGGCGAGACCAGCGGCGCCGCCCCGACCGCCTCCGAGCTCAACACGCCAGAGGCCGTCGCGGTGGACCCGTCCACGGACCTGCTCTACATCGCCGACACGCGCAACAGCGCGGTGGCCGAGGTGCTCGGCCTGGCCCGGCCCGGCAGCGCCGCGGGCCCGACGGCCCCGTCAGGGTCCTGACAGCGGCCCCCAGGAGGAGAGAGATCATGAACGACAAGCAGTTTCCGCTGAGCCCGGCCCTGTCCCGCCGCCGCTTCATCACCAGCGCGGCCGCCCTGGCCGGCGCCGCGGGCGCGTCCGGCGTGCTGCCGGCGAACCTGGCCGCCAAGGCGGCCGGCGCGGCGAACCCGGGCACGGCGAGCCTGTCCCAGATCAAGCACGTCGTGTACGTGATGATGGAGAACCGGTCCTTCGACCACTACTTCGGCACCTACCCCGGCGCCCGCGGCTTCGACGACAGGACCGCGATCCGGCTGCCGAACGGCAACTCCGTCTTCCAGCAGCCCGACCCGGCCAACCCGGACGGGTACCTCGAGCCCTTCCACATGTCCACCATCACCACCGGCGCGGCCGCGGTCCCCTCACTCTCGCACGACTGGCGCGACCAGCACGCGGCGTGGAACCACGGCGCCATGGACGGGTGGCTGACCACCCACCTCGCCTCCGACGGCGAGGTGAACGGCTCGTACACCATGGGCTACTTCACCCGCGAGGACATCCCGTTCCACTGGGCGCTGGCCGAGTCCTTCACCCTGCTGGACAACTACCACTGCTCGGTGATGGGCCCGACGGACCCGAACCGGCTGGTGTGGATGTCAGGGAACAACGACCCGCAGGGGAAGTACGGCGGCCCGGTGCTCGAGACCGTGACGCCGAACCCGCTCGGCTACCCGACCGCGGCCGAGACGCTGTACCACGCCGGATACAGCGTCAAGACCTACTTCTCGGGTGCCACCAGCGGCTTCAACGTCTTCGCCTGGTTCGCCAACTTCCAGGGCACCGGGCTCGTGCCCGCCGGGCTGTACAACTCGGTGATGACGGGTGACACGCTCTACGGCGACGCCACCCCCGGCGGCGTCGGCGACCCGCTCAGCCCGACCCTCGCGGCCGACCCGACGCTGGCCTTCGAAGAGGACTGCGCCAACGGCGTGCTGCCCGACGTGAGCTGGCTGTTCATGCCGAGCGCCGCCGACGAGCACCCGCCGAACCTCCCGGCGGCCGGCGCGCAGTACCTGGCCTCCAAGCTCGAGGCGCTGGCGTCCAACGAGGACCTGTGGAACTCGACCGTGTTCGTGCTCAACTACGACGAGAACGACGGGTTCTTCGACCACGTGGTGCCCCCGACCCCGCGCTACGACCAGCACCCCGAGGAGTTCGTGGACCAGGCCTCGCCGAAGGGCACGCCGGGCGGCGGCCTGCCGGTCGGCGCCGGGTTCCGGGTCCCGTGCATCATCGTCTCCCCGTGGACCGTGGGCGGCCGGGTCTTCTCCGAGGTCTCCGACCACACCTCGGGCCTGCGCCTGATCGAGTCGATCACCAAGGCGGGCGGCCTGTCCGGGCACGGCCCGGTCACCTTCGGCCCGATCAGCACGTGGCGGCGCGAGACCTTCGGCGACTTCACCGGAGCGCTGCGGCTGAACGAGAAGAAGCCGGCCCCCGGCAACACCCAGTTCGACGCCGACACCACGGCGGCCAACCTGGCCGCCCAGACCACGGCCGCGGCCCAGCCGATGCCGACCCGCCCCGGTGCCACCCAGTCCCTGCCGCACCAGCTCGGGAAGTGACCCGCTGAAATACGCCGGGCCGTCCGCGACACGCGGGCGGCCCGGTTTCCTCCGGCGGCCGGTCAGCGCAGCTCGACCGGCCGGTCCGGCACCTCGAGCGCGGGCTGGATCAGCTGCGGCCCGTTGTTGCGCACGTTGTTGACCGCCGTGCTCACCGGATCCGCCCGCATCCCGGTCGTGGCCGGCACCAGCAGCTCGCGCAGATCGGTGTCCTCGGGCGGCTCCGGGTCCAGCCAGGCGTCGTACGCCTCGGCCGGGACGAGCAGCGGCGCCCGGTCGTGGATGCGGCCGGCTTCGTCAGTGGCCTGCGTCGTGAGCACGGTGGCGCTCCACAGCCAGGCGTCCGGATCCTCGCGCTCACGCTCCGGATCGCGCCAGAGTTCGTAGAGCCCTGCCATGGCCAGCGTGGCGTCGTCCGGGCGGTGGATGAAGTACGGCTGCTTGTACGGCTTGCCGGCCTTCGCGCCCTTGCCGCCGCCCTCCTCGGCCGCGTCCTCGGCGCCGACCTGCTCCCACTCGTAGAACCCGAGGGCCGGCAGGATGCAGCGCCGCTTGGCGAAGGCCTTGCGGAACGAGGGCTTGTCCGGCGCCGTCTCGACCCGCGCGTTGATCAGCCGGTTGCCGATGGAGGGATCCTTGGCCCAGGACGGCACCAGTCCCCAGCGCAGCATGCGCAGCTGCCGCTCCGGCACCCGCGCGCCCTCGCCGCCCTCCTCGTCCGTCTCGGCCCGGCGTTCCCGGGTCAGCACGGCCAGGACGGGCTTAGTGGGCGCGACGTTGTAGTCCGGCTCCATCGATCCCTCGACCGTGATCCGGACGACGTCGAACTCCTTGGCCAGCTCCCGCGGGCTGTGTACCGCGACATAACGACCACACATACCTCCGAGCCTACGGGCGGGCGCGCGAGGTCGCCCGCCCGCTCGTAAGCACGGGTGGATGCGGCGCGGATGCGGTGCGGCCGTGGAGACCGGCCGGCTCAGCCGGCCGCGAGCAGGTCCCGGATGCGCTCGGCACCGAGCGCGAGCAGCAGCGTGGGCAGCCGGGGGCCGGTGTCGCGGCCCACCAACAGCACGTAGAGCAGGGCGAACAGCTCGCGCTGGGCGACCTTGAGCTCCGGGCTGGCCGGGGCGTCCAGGCTCAGGCCGGCCTGCAGCTTGGGCACGCCGTAGAGCAGGCTGGTCAGCGCGGGCAGCGACCAGTTCGCGTCCAGGCCGTCGAGCAGCAGCTTGAGCGCCTCGCGCTGGGTGGGCGTGAGCGCGGCCAGCCGCTCGGCGTCCGGCTCGGCCCGCACGTGCGTGCGCTCCTCGGCCGGGAGATAGCCGAGCACCCAGGCCTCGGCCCGGTCCAGCCGGGGCCTGGTCTGGTCGAGGCTCTCCAGCCGTCCCTCGCCGCCCTCGGCCATGTCCCGCAGGATGCGCAGCATCTGGTGCTCGTCGCCGGTGGTCACGTCCACGACCGAGGCGAGCGTGCGGAACGGCAGCGCCACCGGTGTCGCCGGCAGCGTGTGGCCCGCCGTGCCGGCGGAACGCGCGTACACGGCCGCCTCCAGCGGGCTCGCCGCGTCGTCCGCGATCTTCCGGCCGAGCGCGTCCCACTCGTCGTAGACGCGGTTGATCTCCTGGTCGAACGCCACGGTGATGGCCTGGCTGGGCTTGCGCCGCGCGTAGACCCAGCGCAGCAGCGGGGCCTCCAGGATCTCGAGCGCGTCCGCCGGCGTCGGCGCGCCGCCCTTGGAGCTGCTCATCTTCGCCGAGCCGCTGATCCCGACGAAGGAGTAGCCGAGGTAGGACGGCGGCTGCCCGCCGAAGATCTCGCGCACCAGCTGCGAGCCGACGGTGAAGCTCGAGCCGGGGGAGGAGTGGTCCACGCCGCCCGCCTCGAAGGTCACGCCCTCGAAGGCCCAGCGCATCGGCCAGTCGACCTTCCACACCAGCTTGCCCACCCCGCCCACGCGCACGTCCACCGCGTCCGCGTGCCCGCACGCGCAGGTGTAGTCGGCCACGAAGGTCTCCGCGTCGTACGCGGTGATGGTGGTCAGGTCGCGCTCGCAGGCGGAGCAGTAGGGCTTGAACGGGTAGTAGCTCGCGCCCACCGCGCGGTCGTCGTCGCCCTCGGCCTCGGACTCGACCTCCTCGCCCTCGGCGTTCACCGGCGCCGCCTTCTTCGCGGTCCGGTACCGCCCGAGCACCGCGTCGATCCGGGCCCGCTCGGTCATGGCCAGCATGATCTGTTCCCGGTACGCCCCCGCGGCGTACATCGCGGTCTGGCTGATCTCCTCGATCTCCACCCCGAGCGCCCGCAGCGCCGCGCGGAAGGGCTCCTTGAAGTGCTCGGCCCAGTTCGCGTGCTCCCCGCACGGATCCGGCACCGCCGTCAGCGGCTTGCCCACGTGCTGCGCGAACGACTCCGGGTCCTCGACCCCCGCCGGGACCTTCCGCAGCCGGTCGTAGTCGTCCCAGGACAGGATGTGCCGGCACTCCAGCCCCCGCCGCCGCAGCTCGTCCGCCACGAAGTGAGGCACCATCACCTCGCGCAGGTTCCCGAGGTGGATCCGCCCCGACGGGCTGATCCCGGACGCGCACACCAGCGCCGCCCCCGCCCCCCGGCGCTCCGCCTCGGCGATCACCTGGTCCGCGGCCTCCCGCACCCAGTCACCCTGCTTCGCCGCCTTGGTCGTGCCAGACACGTGCTGTTCTCCTACCGGGCCGATCAGTGAGACGTCAGCATGATACGGCGCCCGTATCACCGAAGGCACACTCAGGTGCGCGCCCCCGGCGGTGGGATTTCGGATGCCGCGGCGTCCGCTCAGCGGATAGGGTCTCCGCGTGGCTGACTACTCAGACGGCGTAGAGGCGGGTTCGTGTGACAGCCAGCTGGAAGATGTCGCCGCGGCGCTGTTCGCGCTAGACCCGGACGGTTCGAAGATCGGCAGCGTACTGCGGAAGACCATCGATGGGCTGCTGGACGGCGAGGAGACCGGCCGCTATCGCTGGGACCAGCTGTACAAGACGGAGAAGACGCACTGCGGGACCCTGTTCGAGATCAATCTCCAGCGCGCGTTCGATTTCCACGGCGGCGCCGAGCTCGACTACGAGATTGCCGGCATCGACGTCGACTGCAAGTTCTCCCAGGACCTCTGGAAGTGGATGATCCCGCCGGAGGCCGTGGGCAAGCTGTGCCTCGTGGTCTGGGCCAGCGACCAGAAGTCCCGCTGGTGCGCTGGCCTGGTGCGGCCGCACGAGGGCATTCTCACCGGCGGCACGAACCGGGACAGCAAGAGGACCCTCAAGCTCGAGGGGCGCTCGGCGGTACGGCGCCTGTTCTGGGACATGCTGCTGCCGGAGAACACACTGCTGCACCTGTCGGTGTCGGACCTCGAGGCGATCCTCGGGCAGCCCTCGAGGCAGAAGGGCCTCGACGAGCTGTTTCGGCGCGTCCAGCGCCGGCTTATCAGCCGAAATGTGGTGGCTACCGTGGCCCGGCAGCGGGACTACATGAAGCGCCTGCGCTACAACGGCGGCTCGCGCTCGAACTTGCAGCCGGAGGGTATCGTCATTTTCGGCCAGTACAAGAGCCATCAGCGCGCCGCGGCTGACCTGGGACTGGCCGTGCCGCAGGGCGGCGAATCGATCTCCGCCCGTCTAGCCCGCTATCGACCCGGCTTGCACGGGGACCTGCCGCGGACGAGCCTGGACGGGCAGGACTGGGTGCTGGCCGGCCCGGCCGACCCGGTTGAGCGCGCCCCGAAACTTCCCCAGGTATAGGCAATGACGAAAGAAGACGCAGGCAGCTGGGTGCGGCCGACGGGTTCCTGGGCCTCCTCGGCTGCCAACCGCACCTCGATGCAGGGCAACCGGTCACGTGATACGAAACCGGAGCTCGCGATACGCAAGCTGCTGCACGCGGCCGGCCTGCGCTACCGGGTGGACCGCAGCCCGCTCAAGGGTGTGCGGCGGCGCGCCGACATCATTTTCGGCCCGGCCAAGGTCGCGGTGTTCGTTGACGGATGCTTCTGGCACGGCTGCCCAGAGCACTTCGTGCCGCCGAAGACGAACCCCGGCTACTGGGACGGCAAGATCGGCGGCAACAGGGAGCGGGACCGTGCGACCGACGCGCTGCTCACGGCAGCAGGCTGGTCTGTTCTTCGCTACTGGGAACACGAGTCGCCGGAAGACTGCGCGCGGCGGATCGCGGACGAGGTAGCAGCGCGCCGCCCGGGGCCGACTGCCCGCTGAGCGGCTCGCGCCCTTCGGCGTGGGCGGTGAGGGCCGCCATGATGCACGAGGCGACCGCCTGAGCGACTGGAGGCGGGAATGCATTGCCGACCTGCCGGTACTGCGCGGTCTTGCCTCCGGAGAACTCCCACTTCTCCGGGAAGCCCTGCAGCAGCGCCGCCTGCTTCACCGTCAGACGCGGCCCGCGGCCCTTCGGCCCATCCAGCGTTGCCATTTCGTCGTCGTCGGCGACTCCGTGCCCGTCTACGCCCATCTGTTCCCACTGCCGCTTGGCCCTAGTCGGACCCAGGTCGGCGCCGCCGTGCTTTTTGGATCCGCCGACCAGTGTCGGCGCGACCCGGTCTGCCTTCTTCACCCAGAGGTCTAGGTCCTTGCCCTCGAGGCCGCGACGGCGCATCGATGCACGCAATGCCTGTCCCACCGTCTTGGTCGGGATGGGCTGCTTGCCGGCTCCGGCGGTGCCCGGGATCATGTCGTCGTCAGTTTCGGCTGTGGTGACAGCGCGCGGCTGGGGGAAGTACGGAGCGTATTCGGGCTTGACGGCGACCAGGATGGATCGGGGCCGCAGCTGCGAGGTGCCGAAGTTGGAGGCGTTGAGGACATCCCAGAAGACCGGGACGTAGCCGAACCCTTCGCTGCGCAGGGTGTCGAGGATGTGCTCGCGGTACTCGAAGAACTTGTCCTGCAGCAGCCCTCGCACGTTCTCGATCATGACTGCTTTGGGCTGGAGCTGCTGGACCAGGTCGAGCATGACGGGGAACAGGTCCCGTTCGTCCTCTTGGCCCAGCTGCTTGCCGGCCAGAGAGAACGGGGGGCACGGCACGCCGCCGGCCAGCAGGTCGATCGTGGCGGGCTTGATGTCATAGGCGGCCGGGTCGAAGTCGCGCACATCCCCTTCGAAGATGTTTCCGCCCCAGCCCATGCGCTTGGAGTTCGCGGCCAAAGTGGCGCAGGCGTGCGGGTCGATCTCGACGAGTGCGAGGTGGCGGAACCCGGCGTTCTCCAGCCCGATCGCCTGACCGCCCGCGCCGGCGCAGATCTCCACTGACGTGAAGGTATGGTGCTCCCCGGCCACTTCGACTCCCTCTCCCAGCTCCGCTGTGCGCACGACAACTTTAGCCCGACTTCATCTGGCGCTAGATCCGAATCGCCGGATGCGAACAAAGTTTCGATGACGTCGACAGCGTCGATCGTGCCATCGTACGGCCTGGCGGTCCAGTCCGCCGGCAGCGCCGGCGGACTGGTCAGGCGGGCGGGTCCAGCTCGGGGCTGCCAGACTGCTCGCGCGGCGCCAGCTGGCAGTGCGGAGGGACGGCGCACTCGTGCTCGCAGCAGTAGCAGTAGACCTCGACGGGCTGATTCTTCTCGAACAGGGCGGGATCCGCGCGGGCGGCGCCGGCCAGGGCCACCTTCTTCTGGTACCGGTCGTCGTCGCCGGGGAAGCGGAAGTCGAGTTCCTCGGTGCCCTTGCACCACGGACATCGCAGCTGGCCCGTGGCTGGGTCGATCTCCGCCCAGGCCGCGTCGTCGTCGGGCGGATCCACGGCGTCGTGGGAGTCCGTGTCGGTCATGGCGGCAATCACCGTCCTTCCATGGAGTCCGAGCCCGCCAGCACTGCGGGCACGTGGGCGTGAAGGCCTACATGTGTCAATGAGCTGACGACTGACAGCGCGAAGGCCGGCCCGCGGCGTCCCGCCCCCCGAAGCAGGGCATCGGTGGCGTGGTCGAGGCCTGCGGCCGTCAGAGCGGCGGAGGCAAGGGCGATCTCTCCGGGCGGCAGCGCTGCGGCGGCGTGTGCCATCAGGGCGGACAGCTCGGAGAACCGGCCCGCGGACTCGAGTTCCGCCGCCGCCGCCGTGCCGTCCCAACAGGGTGCGGGCTCGTCGCCGGATTCGTTAATGCCGCTGTCGGCGTTGTGCCGGTGCCGGACCGGCGCAACGCCGACAGCGGGTGCGAGGCCTTTGCGTGCGAGCAGGCCCGCGGCTGCCGCACTCCTGCGCAGCTCCAGCAGTGCCTCCAGGGACACGCCCAGCGGCTCCCCCGGCGACTCTTCGGCCACCCTGTACATGCTGGTCACGAAATCCTCTGCCGGTACCCGGTGCGCTCCCAGCGCCTGGCTCAGTGCCCCCGGGCTGCAGTAGAGCCGCTTCGCGTTCGCCGCGAGCGTGGCGTGCGCGAGCCTGGTGTCGTATATCCCCCGAAGCGCGTCGGCGAATTCCTCCTGCTCAGGAGTGCATTTCTCGCGGCCAACCTTGCCAGTTAACTGTCCTCGGCGCGGCATGGTTCCCCTCCCATTTCCAGCGATACTCGAAAGTCAAATATTGCTGAGCGTATGGACGCTAGCACGGCACAACTGGGCAGGTCAACGGGTTTTCCGGGGGGCATCTTTACGATTTTTGGCAATATACTGCTGTGATTGATCCGCTACCCTGAGTATGGGTTATGTGATCTTGAAGGCTCCGCAGATTGCGCTGAATGTTTCGGCCTTCTGTAAAGATTGTTATTTGGCAGGAGTTTTACTAGACGCCCGTCTAAGGTGTGTAGCGCGGCAGCATCCGCTTGCCAGTACGCGACCGTGATGGAGGAAGAGCCGTGGAAGCAGACCAGCTGCCGTCCTGGCGGGACGAGTCGCTCTCGACGGTGAAGAGGGCCGCGCTGTGGCTCGTAGCGGAGGTCGGCGAGGGCAGTGTCTTCACCAAGGCGCAGCTGCGCGATGCGTTCCCCGACATCGCGCAGATCGACCGGCGGATGCGGGACCTGCGCGACTATGGCTGGCAGATCGACACCCGCAGAGAAGACCCGCACCTGGAGGCGCACGAGCAGCGCTTCACGCAGGCCGGCGACCCGGTTTGGGCGCCGGGCACGGCGAAGCGCCAGCGTACGGGGAGTGTGAGCGCAGTGCAGCGGCGGGAGGTGTTCCTGCGCGACGACTACATCTGCCGCTCCTGCGGTATCGCGGCCGGCGCCCGGTACAGCGACGACTCCTACGAGTCGGCCCAGCTGGACATCGCCCGGCGCATCGTGGTCAAGCCCGGCGGTGAAGAGTCCGTCGAGCTCGTCGCCGAATGCAACCGGTGCCGGGTGGGCGGCCGCGCCCTCGTCGCGGACCTCGGGAAGCTCCTTGCCGGGATCGACAGCCTCGGCGCGCTAGAGCGCCGCGTGTTCGTCGGCTGGATCAAGGCAGACAAGCGCGAGCTGGCCCTGATCGAACGGCTGTGGGGCGAGTACCGCAGCTTGCCGGCCGAGTCCCGCGATGCGGTCCGCGAAACGCTCCGCTCCGACAGCTAGCTAGTCACGACCGAGTTCAGCCTCGTCCATCCGAGTTGTAAGGAGAACGCCTTGAGCCGTTCCTACGAGCTCCCCCCCAAGGCCGCGGAGATCCGTGCCGTCATCGAGGAGAGGCTGCGCGAGGCTGTCAGCGCTGAAGGTTCGAAAGAAACCGTCACCGTTGACTGGCGCGGGCAGCCCAAGCACGTCGAGGTCATTGACCTGCCGATCGACCTGATGTACTACAACCCGGCTACCCACCGTATCCGCGCCCAGCGAAGCCACAACCTGGCGCTTGAGCAGGGCCTAGAATCGGACCCGTGGTCGACCGCAAGCCAGGACTATCTGCACTTCCTCCTGTGCGCGAACCCTGCCAACCCGTCTGAGCCCGATCCGGACCTCAAGGCCCTCGTGGAGAGCCTCGATCAGGAAGGCCAGGCGGAGCCGGGCCTGATCACCCGCGACGGCATCCTCGTCAACGGCAACACGAGGCGTGCGGCCCTGAAGAACCTGGGCAAGCGCAGCATCCGGGTCGGCGTTCTGCCAGAGTCCTGCACCTGGGAGGACATCAACCAGGTCGAGCTTTCCCTTCAGCTTCGCCCCGACAAGCGCCGGGACTACTCCTATGTCAACCGGATGCTTGCGTACGAGGAAATGATCGCGGCCGGCGTTCCGGAGCATGAAGTCGCCCGCCAGTTCCGCACTACGGTCAAAATGGTCAAGGGGGACCTGAAAATCTTGTCCCTGATCTACGAGATGGTCGACAGGAGCGCGCACGACGGGGCTTCGCTCCGCCTGGTCGACTTCGAACGGGCGCAGGAGAATCTGCGCGACTACGGGAATGCCGTCGCGCAGGCCAAGACTGTCGAGGAGGCCGAGCTGATCAAGGAATCCAAGATGGTCGCAATCGTCCTTGACTTCTCCAAGACGGATGTCCGCCTCATCGAGCACGACTTCAAGGAGCGCTACCTCGACCCCAGGCTGCCCGATCCGCTCAAGGAACCGCAGGCTGCCGTAGCGCCGGTTGCGATTCCGGGACTTGGCCGAACGTCTCGCGCCGCCAGTCCGAAGGTCGCTGCTGCCCGTGCATTCAATGACAGGGTTCTGCGTGCGAAGGCGGAGATCGTCTCGGGCTCTGCGGTCTCGAGCCAGCAGGCCGAAGAAGCCAGGCAGGTCTATACCGCCGCCCGCGAAGCCGTTGAGGAAGCACTCAAGCCCGCCGCCGGCGATGCGAGGTACAAGAAGAAGAAGCTTGCACCCTCTGACCGGATCGAAGCCGCATGCAGTGACATCCAACAGTGCATCAGCGATCTGGCCTACGCGCGCGCCTCCCGCAGTCTCGACGACGAGGCTGCGGAGACATTTGATGATTCCCTTCTTGAGCTCAAGAAGCTTCTCGGCAAGCTGGCCGGAGAGGCGCACCGCAGCTTCTCCGACGGCGAGGGCCTCGATTGGCTCATTGCCGTTGGGCGGATGCCGTAGATGACAGACGCAAGCCTTGAGATCAGCTTCGAGATCGGCCGTACTGCTGTTTTGGTGCGCGCCGGGGACGGCTACGAGGGCGCCCTGGCGCGTGTGGCTGGACGCGTGGCCACCGCGCGGATGCGCGACAGCGCCACTGCGGTGGTTCCGCTCGACGACTTCATCGCTGGACTCGACGCCGGCGCGCTGGACAACTGGCCTGACCCCGACGGGGTCGTCTGGGAGCCGTTGCTCGTCGAACTGGTCAACTCGGTGCTGGACGACGGCGACCGTGTCCGGGGGCAGCTTTCCGGAGACCCGGAAGCCGCCCACGGCGCCGTCGAGGCGGACCAGTTGCCCGCGATCTTGGGGCCGGGATGGAAGGCTGACCTGACTGCGTTCCAACGCCGCAACGCCGCACGCCTGCTCTCGTTGCGCCATGGCGCTGATTTCAGCGTTCCCGGGGCTGGAAAGACCCGTGAGGCGCTTGCGGTCCTCGCTGCGCTGCGCGAGCAGGGGGAAATCCGCAGAGCCCTGGTCGTGTGCCCGAAATCCGCCTACGAGTCCTGGCGCTACGAGTCGGCGGAGTGTCTGACCACGCCATTGAACACCCAGGTCATGGGCGCTTACCCGGACCCGAGTGCCGACATCGTCCTCGTCAACTACGAGCGCCTGGACCGGTCGCTGCCGGATTTGTGTGATTGGCTGGCCGCGCAGCCCGCGATGCTCGTACTCGACGAGGCGCACCGCATGAAGCGCGGGGTGCGAGGTGTATACGGTGCCGCCTGCATGGCCCTGGGACCGCTCGCTAAGCGCCGCATGATCCTTACCGGTACTCCCGCGCCTAACGGGGCAGCGGACCTCGCGAGCCTCCTGGGGTTCGTCTGGCCCGGCTCGGGCAGCCGGACGGTCAACGATGCCGTGGGCGACAACGATCTCGCCTATGCCAGCCGGATTCTCAAACCCCTGTTCACCAGGACCACGAAGGCAGAGCTCGGTCTGCCGCCCGTTGACTTGAAGATCGTGCGCGTCCCCTTGGGCGGCCTGCACGGGGAGATCTACAGCGCGCTGGCCGGCAGCTTCTCGGCCCGTGCCGAAGCCTCCCGCGATGAGCTTGAGAGGCTGGGACGGACCATGCTCAGGCTCTTGATGGCGGCCACGAGCCCGGCGCTCCTGATGGAGGGCGTCAGCCGCTACGACCCGCTGGACTACCAGGTCCCGCACCTGGCGGTACCTCCCGAGGATCCGCTCCATGTGCTGCTGGAGAGACTGCCGAGCTATGAGGTCGCGCCGAAGCACAGGGAAGTGCTGGCCATCGTGCGGGACAACGCCGCGATGGGCCGCAAGACGATCGTCTGGTCGACTTTCGTACGCAACCTGACGACCATGGAGGCCGTCCTGGCTGACTTCAAGCCCGCGGTGGTATTCGGCGGCACTGTGGACCGCGAGGAGCAGATCCGGCGTTTTCGCCGTGATCCTGACTGCGCGGTGCTGCTCTCCAACCCCGCCACCTTGGGTGAGGGCATCAGCCTGCACCACGAGTGTCACGACGCGGTTTACCTGGACCGGGACTTCCAAGCCGGGCGTTTCCTGCAGAGTCTCGACCGTATCCACCGCCTCGGGCTGCCCCCGGATGCCGAGACCCGGGTCATAGTCCTGGCCTCGGAAGGCACCATCGACGAGGTGGTTGCCGACCGGCTGCGCAGCAAGCTGGAATTTATGGGCCGGATCCTGGATGACCCGGCGGTCCAGCAGCTCGCCGATCTGGAGGAGGCGACGACCGTCGTAGGCGGTATGGACGCCGAAGATATCCTCGCGCTACAGCGTCACCTTCAGCGAGGATAAGCATCCATTGCGTGCTGTTTTGGCCAGAGGACATGCCGCACGCTTCGCGCCCGCTCGATCGGCAGTCGGCCTAGCGGGCGCGAGGCTGCCCGGCCTGGTGGCCCTAGCCGCCGCCTCATCCAGGCCGGGGGTGGTGTGTAAAGACTTGGCAATAGATGCCCGAGCCTGTGGTGATTCATCGAGGGCGTCAGACGCGAAAGCCCCACCGGAGATCCGGTGGGGCTCGTTACCTGCATTAATACGAGTGGACGATACTGGGATTGAACCAGTGACCTCTTCCGTGTCAGGGAATCGGTCGCGAACGTGATTGCGGCTCCGGGCTGGGATCCACCGGTCATCCAGTGTCATGACCTGTGATGTTTTCGAATATATCCCATTTGAGGCGTAGCCGCCGCGAGGGCGATTGATCCCTTTTACCGGGGTCCGTGACACTCCCTTCCTCCATCAAACGTGGAGCACGGCTCGACGCCTCATCGCTGGATGGCCGGCAAGGTAACAATTCGGCCTCGCGAATCGACCATGATTGCGCATAAATATGTCCAACCATCTGACCTGCTGAGACTTGAGAAATCGGTTCGAGTCGACGGATTGTCATATTTCGCTGAGGGGTGCGAGGCGCGACTCGTGAGGAATTATGAGCCTTGTCGGCGCCCACTGCGCTAGAGGTTCGGAAGCGCTCATTTTGAGTGATTCCGAGCAACGCCCTGAGTGATTCCCAGACGGCGATATTTATGCAGAGCTAGTGGCGCCTGCTGCGATCTGGGGTTCGGTCTTGGCGCTGACCTGCGCAGAGGGTCGGCGGAGGCCATGTATATCGAGCAGACGGGCTGTCATTGCCATCGGGCTGCCTCGTCCGGGGAAGCGGTCATGCGGCCCGTGCCGGGGTCACGGTTGAGCGGCGACCGCCCCTTTTTATCTGATGATCGCTCCGATTCGTGGTCTTTATGCGCCGCCCGGCCGTGTGCGTGTCGGATGCTCCGCGGCCGACGGGCACCTCGGTGTTGGGCGCGTTCGTGCGCCGGCCGCGGGCAGCGGATCTGAGCAGAAAGGTGTGTGGGATGGCGTGGGTTGAGGACATGAACGGCCGGTTCCGGGTGCGGGCGTATGGGCCGGATGGACGGGTGGCGACGATGGCGTGGTGTCAGGGGCGGGAGGAGGCGGTGGCGTTCGCGGCGAAGGTGCCGCGGGCCACGCCCGACCGGGGGGCGCGTCGAGAGCGGCGGGCGTTGCGTCTGCGCGAGCGGGGCCATGCTGTGGGGCCGCTGATCCGTCCCGGTTCGGACCCGCGGCTCGAGGCGTGGGTGACGGCGTGGCGCACGGGACTGCGGGTGAACGCGGCGACCAGGGCGCGCTACGAGTGTCTGCTGGGTGTCCATATCCTGCCCCGGTTCGGCTGGATGCGCCTGTCCGCGATCAGCCGCGCCGAGATCAGGGCGTGGAGCCTGAAACTGAGCGCGACGTACGCGCCGTCCACGGTCGCATCGATCCTGGCTCTCTTGTCGGGGATCTTGGCCGAGGCCGTCCGCGGCGGCCTGATGCCCGTCAACCCCGCCAGCCAGATGGGTCTGCCACGTCCGCGCCGAGCGGACTGGGAAGTACCCGATCCCGCGGCGATCGCCGTGCTCGCCGAGGTACTCGAGGAGGACTGGGCGCTGCTGGTGCTGCTGGGCGCCTATACGGGCATGCGCTGGGGCGAGCTGGTCGGCTTGCACCGATGCAACGTCCATCTGACCGGCGCGGGAACCGGGTTCGTGCCCTTCATCCGGGTCGATGCGGAAGTAGGGGCGCTGCACGAGGTGGGCGGGCAGATCTGGCTCGGGCCGCCCAAGACCCACGCTGCCGGACGCGACGTGCACCTGCCCGCATTCCTTGCCGAGCGCCTCGCCGCGCATCTCCAGGGCCACCCGTACCCGTTCGTGTTCTGCGGCCCGCGCGGCGGATGGCTGCGCCGCTCGAACTTCCAACGCCGCACCTGGGCGCCGGCGCTCACCGCGGCCAGAGAGCGCGGCTGCGCGATCCCGCAGGTGATGACCTTCCACCGGCTCCGACACGTACACAAATCCTGGATGGCCGAAGACCACACGCCCGTGTCTCTCCAGGACCACCGCCTCGGCCACGCTCCACACGGCATCCAAGGCACCTATGAACACCCCACCCCCGCCATGGTCACCCAGCTCATTGCGGACCTTGAGGGCCGCTGGAAAAGAGGGGGAACCTCAGTCGAGGACAGATTTCGTGACCGCCCAAGGCTGGTGGGTGCGCTGACGCCTTCTCACTAGGCTTCGCCAGAGGCTCAGCCACCCGTGGCATCGCTGCAGAGGTTCATGGCGGCTTTGCCGTCGGTGGTCATGTTCTCGATGACGCGGCCCCTCGCGTGCTTGAACGGCGCGGCCATGTATTCCTCGTCTCTGCCCTCGTCCTACTCGAACCCGACACTCGTGAGCTGAGCTTGACGTCGCACGAGTTCGCGGAATTCTGAGAGCGTCTTGCGCTCCCAAGCTTCGTGGGCCTCGTCGATGGCGTCCTCTTCGTCTTCGTCTTCCTCGCCGATGTAGACCTCCCCGGTGTCGGTGTACTCCTTGAAGATCATCCAGCAGCCGTCGATACCGGACAGGAGGTCCTCAAGGAGATCGAGCGATGCGCGGGACGGGTCGAGCGGGGTGAGCCTGATGCTGTGCAGCGTTGCGAGCCGCACGTACTCGTGGTCGGGGCCGGTGTACTTAGCCGCCTCTTGCTCGGCCTCCTCGATCCGCTCGAGGTAGGCCTCGACGTCCGGGACGTAGCCGTGCGCGACGACTGCGGTGTTGCGGATGAGGGAGACGACGACGGAGTACGCGCTCTCGCCGTCGGCGAGCTTTTCGAGGACGAAGGTTGGTGTGGTGTGGGGAAGCGCCTCGATGTCGTCGGCGACCTCCACGACGTTCGTCGGGTCGAGGCCGGATCGCTCGGCCGCGACGAGGGCGGCGGCGTGGAGCCAGTGCGCGGCGGCGACCGCCGCGGCCGTGGGGTCGAGGCTGGTGAAGAGCGTGACACTGCCGAGCGGCTCGTCGCGCAGGATGGCGTCCGCGGCAGCCACCTGGACCGGTGAAGCCTCGGGCCGGGAGAGCAGGACGGCCTGCTGGGCCCGGTCGCGCAGGTCTCCGCACTCGGCGTTCTCGATCGCGCTGATCTCCAGAGCGAATTCGGCGCGGACCCGCTCGGTGAGGCCGGCGTCAGCGATCTCGTGCAGGAGCCTGCCGAGCTGGTGCGCGGATTCGACGACGGGCTCGTAACTGACCATCATCATGCCGCGCTCAGGAAGGTTGGGGTTCGTGATGGCGTCCGGGACGCTTCCGTAAGACTCACGGGCCCTCGCCCGGCGCCACGCAGGGCTGTTGTGGTCTTCGCCGTCTCCGACGTCGGACGCCGGCTTCGTGTAGGCGCGCCAGAGACAGTCCGCCAGAATCGTCATGACGTGCGCCAGTTGCAAGCCGTGCGCGTCGCCGACAGGCGGGGCGAGCGTGGTGATCGTCGCCGCACGGTCGCCTTGCCCGGTACCCCATGTGGCGATGAGTTGCTGGTTCTGCCGGAAGTTGTCAAGTCAAGTAAGACGGCCTGTTGTTATGGATAGCGTAGGACGGGTTCTGTCTCTGGTTTCGGTTCGTTGATCCAGGCGTGCTCGGGTATCGCCGGCGGATTGGGGCGCCGGGCGAA
>NZ_JAGSOG010000410.1 GCF_018139695.1 Actinospica durhamensis
GTCACCACCCCCACAGCCCCCAACGCCAGCACCGACAAGATAACCCGGCGCCCGATCGGCCTGCCCTCGTCCGGATTGTCGTTGGGTGGCCCACCGGTGCCGCCGCGTGCCGTCACCTTGGTCACCGCTTTCGGCTACGCACACGCCACGCCCACCCGAGCAGCGCAACGCCCACGAGAAGCACCACCACGCCCAACGCCGTGTACTGCGAGTGGCCAGTCATCACGGACCCGTGCATCGTGCCACTGCCCTGCGCGATCCACACACCTCCGACCGCCACCAGAACCAGGCCGATCACGCCACGAATCCACACCGTGCACTCCACTCGCGAGGGCGGGCGCCGACCGGATGCCGACGCCTTCGATCTCTCCACGTACCGCGTGTGAAATTCGTTCAACCGAATCCCCGGCGGATCAAGTCCAACCTGCTCGCCCACCAGCCGCTACCGACCTGCCGCCGCTGGTCGACCTCGAGGACCTGGCCGCCTTGTACGACGACTACCTCGCGGAGATGCGCAAGGCCATCACAAGGCTGTGACCTGAGGCGGCGACGCTCACTGCGGCCCGCCCGGACCATCGGTGCGACGCGCACGTGCGACGGTCGCACCGGCAGTCCGGTCCCGGTCCACTCACTCTCGACGATCGGCCGTTGTCAGCTCGTAGGGGTGAGAAGCAGGGCGTGGTTCTGGCCGTTGGTGGTGTTGGTGGCGTCGACGAGGACCTGGCCGTCGGCGTTGATGCCGACCGCGTCGGTCAGCTCCCATCCCGAGCCTGCGTGGATCATGGTGTTGAGATCCTGGAAGGTCCCGGCCTGGTAGATGAACGCGTCGTCGAAGGGATCGCCCGCGGCGTTGACGCCGTAGGTGGTCCCGACGATCACGCCGGCGTCGTTGATCGCCTGCGGGGTCGTGTCGATGTTGTACGTGCCAAGGCTGGTCATGATGCCGTTCGCGTAGATGAACGGGTGCGAGACGTCGGCGGCGTCCTGGGAGGATCCGGTGACGACGCCGCCGTCGTTGATCGCGTTCACCGAGGAGTTGGGTCCGCCCAGGGTGCCGACGTCGGTGATCTTCCCGTCCTGATACACGAACCCGCGCTCGTCGCTGCTCGAGGTGTCGGAGTTTCCGATCACGACACCCGCGTCGTTGATGCCGTTAGCCACGCTCGAGGTGCCGCCGTCGATCGTGCCGAGATCGGTCATCGTCCCGTTCACATCCAGGATCGCGTGGTTGCCGGTGGCACCGGCCGCGGTGGACCAGCCGGCGACCTGCCCGCTGCTGTTGATCGCGAGGGCCTCGCTGCTGGCTGCCGCGCCGTCCAACGTGCCCAGGTCGGTCATGGTGCCGCCCACCTCAACGAAAGCATGCGAGTAGCCGGCGGCGGTGTCCGCCGATCCGACCAGGGTGCCGGCAGCGTTGACGGCGGTGGCCGCCGAGTCCTGGCCGCCCAGCGTCCCGAGGTCGGTCATGGCGCCGCCGCTGAAGCGGAACGCGTGCTCCAGGTGCTCGACGCAGGGCTTGCGGACCCCGTACTTCGGCGGACAGGAGCCGGCCGGAACCGTGACGGCCAGGGACGAGACACCGTCGATCAGCCCGGTGGCGTTCAGGCCGCCGCCGGAGGAGGAGACGTAGCCGAGCGTGCCCAGGTCGGTGATCGTGTAGGTGGCGGTGGCCGCGGACGCGGTGGTGGTCCCGGCCGCGGTCGTTCCAATCGCCGTTCCGGCGGCCAGTACTGCTGCGAGCATGGTGCGTCGGCGCATTCTTAACTCCTTGACGAAGTAGCGCGGGCGCGCGAACCACACCCGCATCCAAGCCGGCTGTACGTGTGCGGCCGGTCGGGGCGTGTACGAGAGCTGGCACATGCCCACCCCTCCTGGGACTCTCGGTGACTTCGGAGTGCCCCACAGTTCCGGCTGCGCCCCCGAAACGTGACCGCCCGCTTACCGGTTCACCCCGCGGCCGCAATCGCGACGGCGAGCACCGCGGCCGTGCCGTCCGGAGCGAACCCGCAGCGCGCACAGGGCTGTGAGCAGGAGTGTTCGGGAACGTACGGCCCCTGGCTATGCGTGGATGCCTGCCGAAAGTTTCGTTCCTCGGCGCCGAAGTGCCCTGTCGACGCGGCTCACTTGCTCCACCCTCACTCTCACCTCATACGGGGGTTGATCGGGTCGCAGCAGCGCGCGAGTAGTATCGAGGGCGGCGCCTGGAGGGTGCCGCCGGGTCCGCGGGAAGGACTGAGTCCACCTCCTTGATCCAATGCCCTTGTGGCTTTGGCCTCTTCCTCGGCCTGCGCAGCGGACCCCAGGCGATCAGAGGGAGACGCCATGTCTGAACGCTCATTGCTTCCGCAGCGTCCCGATCTCGACCAGTTGCGCCGGCGCGCCAAGGAACTGCGCGACGCGGTACACAGCGGGGATGCCGGCGCGCGGGCCAGGTTCACCGCGCAGCACCCAGCCGCCCGCCTCGATACGGCCCGCCTGGATACGGCCGGCCTGGCTGCGGCGCAGTTCGTGATCGCCCGGGAACTGGGCTTTGCCAGCTGGCCCGCGCTCAAAGCCGCCGTGGACGCCGACGCGGGAGCGCGCGGCCGAGAGCTGGAGTTCCTGGCCGTGTCGATCCGGCCGGGCGCCGGGCGGGCCGTCGAGCTGCTTGCCGCGGATCCGGGCATCGCGGGCCGCAGCCTCCGCGCCGCAGCCGTGCTCGGCGATGTCGGCGCAGTACGCGACGCGCTGACCCTGGACCCCGCCCTCGCTGCGGCGGTCGATGACGCACGCGGCTGGCCGCCTCTGCTCTACGCCTGCTACTCGCACTGGCACCGGTTCGACCCGAGCCGAGAGGCCGGGCTGGTGGAGGTGGTGCGCCTGCTGATGGCCGCAGGAGCCGGCGCGAACACCAACGACGGGGGCCGCCCGCGTTTGTACTCGGCGCTGCGCGGAGCGGTGGAGAGCACGAAGCCTGAGGTCACCGAACTGCTACTCGGCTCCGGTGCCCATCCCGACCTCGGCCAGCCCCTCGTCGAGGCGATCGCCCATGGCGACCACCGCTCGCTGCAGCTGCTGCTCGCCCACGGCGCGAGGGTCAGCGGGAGCTGGGCTCTGGGTGCCGCGGTCTTCCACGACGATCCAGTGGCGACGCGGCTGCTGCTCGATGCACTCACCGCGCGCGGGCAGGACGCAGCCGGGGCGGCGAGCGGAGAGCTGGTGGAGGCGGCGGCCATCGCCTCGCTCCCCCTGATCGACGCGTTGCTGGCTGCCGGAGCCGACCCGCGGACCGCGGACGAGGACGGCATTTCCGCGATGCGCTCGGCCGTGCGGGCAGGTCGCAACGAATCGGCCGCGCGCCTGACGTCTCAGGGCGCCGTCGATGACGCGACCGACATCGACCGGTTTCTCGGCGCCTGCCTGCGCGCGCAGCGAGGGACCGTGCAACGGCTGCTGGCGGAGCATCGCGACCTGCCGGACCGGCTGACCGCCCGAGACCGGGCTGTAATTCACCACGCCGCCGCTGACCGGGACACCGCCGCGCTGGTCCTGATGCTGGAGTTCGGATTCGGCCACGACGCGCGCGACGAGGCCGGGCAGGCGCCACTGCACACCGCCGCGTACCACGGCAACGCCGACGCGGTGCGCCTGCTGCTCGCCGCAGGCGCCGAGGTCGACGCCCGAGACACCAGGTTCGAGGCGACCGCGCTGGCGTTCGCGACCGTCGGCAGCGGCGAGCAGGACGGCGAGCCAGGCGACTGGATCAGCACCGTCCGGCTGCTGCTCGAGGCCGGCGCCTCCCGTGGGGCAGTGTGGGTGAGCGACAAGCCGCCGAGCCGCGAAATCGCGCAACTCCTCGAGGGCTATGGCATCGGCTCCGGCCACGATGACGCCGCGCGCGATGAGAACCGAGAATTCGGTGCGGATCCGGGCCCCGTCTCCGATGTTCCGACTGCTCTGGGCGATGACGTGCTCTCCGAGATCGCGAGGCACATCGAGGCCGCCTGCCAGGAGGCTGATCTGGATCTGCTCGCCTCGCTGCTGCACCCGCAGGTGCACTGGACCGGGCTGTGCCGCACCAGCGCGCAGGTCCTGGACTGGTACCGGCTCGCCCTGGCCGACGGCACCACGCCCGCGGTCGAGAGCGTGGAGGTCGACCGCGACGCGGTGGTCCTCGGAATGACGCTGACGCGTCCCACCGAAGGTACCCGCCCCGCGCCACCGCACCGGCTCTACCAGGTCTTCACCGTCGAGGGGGCCCAGATCGTCGAGATCCGCGGCTTCCCGGACCGCCGCAGCGCCCTGGCCCGAGACTGACCGTCCGGGCCGGCGCGATCAGGGATGACCGAGCGGGCGAAGGTGAATCGAGTTCGGCGGGAGCCCGACGCCCGAGCCCGTCCTGGCCCACCGCGTCCGGACGCTTCGTGCACGCCCGGCACTCCCCCACCACGTCAGACGGCTAGCACCCGGGAACGCCGGCGATCACGCGGTTGAGTGCGGCCAGACTCGGCGCTCCGGAAACCGCGCCGTCGTCCTCGCGGTATAGACGGCACGACAGGCTCGGGGCCGTGGCGTCGGTCGCGAACGGGTCCACCCCGTCGAGCAGGATCGTCGGCGAGCCGCTCATCCCGAGCTCGACGGCCTGCTCCTGATCATCGACCTCGACCAGGTCCACCCGCGCCGCCCGGCTCCCGAGCGCAGCGGTGACCCGCTCTACTGCCAGCGCACTATTCGGGCACTCCGGAACCGCGAGCACCGTGATCTGCACTTCGCCCGCCTCCTGAGCTCGGTCCTTCACACCGGCGCGAAAAAGGCCCGGCCCGACGCTGGGGGGGATAGCGTCGGACCGGGACGCGCCGACCCGCCGGGATGGGGGGGATATCCACGAGCGGGAGCGCCTGCCGCGCAAGCGGCATCACACTCATGGTACTGCTGATACGGCCGTGAATGCGCCACCGCCGAGAAACCGCGACACGATCGTCGAAATAATCAGCGGCGGCGCCGGCGGAACCCCATCGCGAGGAACGCGGCCAGCAGGATGAGGAAGATGACCGATCCGACGGCCGCGGCGGTGCTGCCGTAGTGCGGCACCCGGCCGACCACGGCGGCGAGGGCAGGTGAGGCGGACACGATCGGCTCATTCCGGTGAGTTGTCGAAGAGTACGGAGTCCTGTTGTCCACGCTAACGACATCCGCCCCCGATCCGGGATGGATCGCGGGCGGATGTCGCGTCAAGGGCGTTGAGTTTTCGCCAAAATCCGTCATCGCATCGTTGGACGCGACCTAGAAGTCCGATGAAGATCTTCGTGGTCTGATGTGGCGGGTCGGCGTAGCCGGCCCGCCACTGGCCTGTTCATGCTGGTGTCGGCAGGTTCCAGCGTCCGTTGGTGCGGGTGAGGCCGAGGTTGAT
>NZ_JAGSOG010000411.1 GCF_018139695.1 Actinospica durhamensis
ACCGTACACCGCCCCCCACCGCCCCCACCGCCCGCGGCGCGTACGTCGCCAGGTCCGGTGCGCTGATCTGATGCAGAGATATCAGGGCCCGGCGGTGGAAGCCGTGGGCGGCGAGAACCTCACAGACCTCTTCGACGCTCGGGTAGCCGGCGACGGCAGAACGTTCCGTGTCGGACGCGCGCGAGGCTCAGCGGTAGCCGTACTTCTCCCAGTTCTCCAGCACACGCGTCTGGATCTCGGCGGGCCAGCCGTTCTGGAAGCTGCCCTTGACCGGCCGCCGGCCGGCCGGGTAGAGGTCGGCGAGCAGGCAGTTGTAGATGACCTTCCCGGCCGAGTAGGTGTGCGACTCCTCTTCGCTGAGGTAGACGGCGAGTTGCATGCTGAGTTTGTGCGGGAAGTGGAACTCGCCTCGCTCGGGGTGGGAGCGGGTGGCGAAAGCCCAGACGACCTCGCTCAGGTCGGTGATGTCGACGTCGTCCTCCACCAGCAGGATCTTCGGCGCGTTGACGGAGGGCTTGCCGGTGAAGATGATCCCGGCGATCTTCTCGATGAGCTCGGCCGAAGATATCCCGAGGGTCTCGTGCCAGTCCTGCCTGACCGACAGGATCAGCCAGTGCACGGCCGCCTCGTAGGCGTACCAGGCGCTGGAGGCGGGCAGTCCGGCCTGGCGCAGCAGGTAGAGGATCTCGGCTGCGCTGGTGGTGCCGATGATCGTGTGGTCCTCCTCGACCGGCGGGCCGGCCGCGACGACGGCCTGGATCGCGTCGTCGCGGTAGGTGATCGCGGTGACCTTGAACAGGGCTTTGGGCGAGGCCTCGGTGGCGTTGTATCCGGGGAACTCGTTCATCGGGCCCTCCGTCACCGTCTCGTCGACGGAGACGTAGCCCTCGATGATCATCTCGGCGGTTGCCGGGACGAGCAGGTCGACGGTCTCGGCGGGGACGAGCTCGATGCCCTCGCCGAACAGGGCGCCGAGGAAGTGGCTCTCGTCCGCTCCTTCGGGCAGCGGCATGCCGCCGACGAAGGGCAGCCCCGGCTCGACGCCGATGGCCAGGGCGATCGGCATCGGCTGGCCGAGTGCGCTCCACTGCGCGCGGATCACCCCGAGGTGCTGGGGGCCGGGGATCAGACAGGCCAGGGTGTCCTTGCCGGCGATCATCATCCGGTTGACCGACCAGTTGGTCCAGGAACCGTCCGGGGTCTTGGCGATGTTCATGCCGTAGGTCTGGATGTAGCGGCCGCCGTCGTTGCCGTGGATGAGCGGGGTCGGGAAGGCGAACAGGTCGATCTCCTCGCCCAGCATGATGTTCTGCTTGCACGGGGAGTCCTGCGGGGCGAGGACCACCGGCGGTATGCCCTCGGCGGAGCGGGCGGCCACCAGCGCCTCGACGATCTCCTGGCCGGGCGCCTCGGCGGGCAGCCCGAGGGCGAGGGCGATGCGCGCGAGCGGGTGCGCCGAGCTGCTCAGCGCGCCGGGGGCGCCGAACAGCCGGAAGCCGGTGCCCTGATATCCGGTCAGATTCGTGAAGAGCGGGGCCGCGGCCTTGAGGTCGTAGGAGCGGCGGATGACGGCGCCGACCTCCAGGTTCCAGTCGACCTCGCGTTCGATCGTCTGGACGTCGCCGAGCTTGTCCAGCTCGTCGATGAACTCGCGCAGGCTTTTGAGGTGGTTCATTCGTTCTCAGCTTCCTTGTTGTCGATGCCGATGTCGGCGGTCGCGGGCTGCTCGCCCCAGCGGGGCAGGCCGGGCACGTCGATGCCCAGCAGGTCCAGCGCACGTGCGGCGGTGTGTTCGACGATGTCTGCGACGCTCGCCGGGCGCAGGTAGAAGGCGGGGACCGGGGGCATGACGATGCCGCCGGTCTCGGTCACCGCCGTCATCGCGCGCAGGTGTCCGAGGGTGAGCGGGGTCTCGCGTACCAGCAGCACCAGGCGGCGGCGCTCCTTGAGGGTGACGTCGGCCGCGCGGGTGAGCAGGTTGTCGCCGTTGCCGTAGGCGATGGCCGAGAGGGTGCGGATCGAGCACGGCGCCACGATCATGCCGGCGGTGCGGAAGGATCCGCTGGCGATCGCCGCGCCGATGTCGGCCGGGCGGTGCGCGACGTCGGCCAGGGCGGCGAGGTCGCGCGCGGACAGGTCCGTTTCGTAGGCGCGGGTCTGCTGGCCCGCCGGGGTCACGACCAGGTGCGTCTCAAGCCCGGCGGCCCGGGCGAGCTCGAGCACCCGGATGCCGTAGGCGATGCCGGTCGCCCCGCTGATCCCGACCACCAGCCGGCGCGGTGCGGTCACGGCTCACACTCGATCACGATAGAAGTCCCCTGATGCTCCTGGTTGACACCCCGTCAGCCGGACCCATTGAATCAGAGGTGTGAATATCTGTGAAGTATTTTCTTCACACCCCTACACTGGTGCGCGGCGGCGAGTGCGACGGGGCCGAGGACGAAGGAGCGAGGATGGCCGCGGACGACGGCGTGGGCCAGCGCATCAGAGAGCTGCGCACGGCCCGAGGCCGCTCGCAGGCCGAGCTGACCGGCCCCGGCCTCTCCCCCGGATACCTCTCGATGATCGAGTCCGGTGCGCGGCCCGCGTCCCCTGCGGTGCTCGCCCGGCTGGCCCGGCTGCTGGGCACCACGCCCGAGTACCTCGCCACCGGGATCCAGCCCGACACGTTCCAGGAGGCCGAACGCCGCCTGGCCTTCGCCGAACTCGCCCTGCACAACGGCGACGCCGCCGCGGCGCTCGTCGAGTTCGAGCAACTGCTGGCCGGGGTCCCCGCGCCGCTGGCCGAACGCGCGCGCCTTGGCCGGGCCAAAGCGCTCGAACAGCTCGACCTGCTGCCCGAGGCCGCCGAGGCCTACCAGGCACTCGGCGACGCGGCCGAGCCCGGCGGCGCACAGTGGGCCGAGCGGCACATGGATCTGACCCGCTGTTACGCCCTCGCCGGGCAGCTCCAAGCAGCGATCGAAGTCGGTGAGCGGGCCCTGGCCGCCTTCGAGAACCTGGGGCTGGCCTGGAGCGACGAGACCATCCGCCTCGGCGTCACTCTCGCCGGATGCTACGCGGCGCGCGGCGACAGCCTGCACGCCGCCGGGCTGCTGCGCCGCCTGCTCGCCGCCGCCGACGCACTCGGCAGCCCGCTCGCACGCGGCTCGGTCCTGTGGAACGCGGCCAGAGCGGCCGCCGACAACGGGCGTCCGCGCGACGCCGCCGCACTCGCCCAGCGCGCCCTCGCCCTGCTCGGCGAGGCCGGCCACCAGCGCAACCTCGCCACCCTGCGCGCCCTCTACGGGCAGTACCTGGCCGAAACCGAGCCCGATCAGGCCGCCACCGCGCTCGCCCTGCAGCGGGAAGCCCTCAGCTCCATGATCGAGGCGGGCAACAGCTTCCACATCAGCTGGATCGAGATCCGCCTGTCCCAGACCGCGCTCCTGCTCGGCGACACCGCCCTTGCCCGTACCCACGCCCACAGCGCCATCGAACGCATCCGCGGCATCGACGACGAGAACGAGGCCGACGCCCGCGTGGCCCTGGCCGAAGCCGAACACGCCGCCAGCCGCAACGCCGCCGCACGCCAGAACCTCGACTCCGCCGCCGAGGCGCTGCGCCGCGTGGTACCGCAGGCCCGCCTCGCCGCCGGCCTGTGGCAGCGCATCGCCGTGCTCCGCGAAACCCTCGGCGACGCCCCCGGCGCCCTCGACGCCTACCGCCACGCCATGCACGCCGCCGGCCTGCCCTCCCCCACCTCGACCCTGCCGACGAAAGCCACAGCCGACAGCAGCCGCCGAGCCGCGCCGCGCGCTGAGACCTAGGAGCGCTCCGTTAGGTCTGGTCAGGTGGCATGGGCTGGCCGCGGATGTCCGGGCTTGGGCCCGGCTCAGCGCGTCGTGGACCGAACGCGATCCGCACGTGATCGATGCGATACTCCCCCCGGTTCGGGGCGGCGGGAGAAGTCCAGTCCAGGGTGGGCGCGGCCTATAAGAGCCCGAACGTGGGGCCCTGACGCGGCGTCCCGCCGCGTGCTTGCCGTACGTCGCAAAGTACTGGCTGGCGGTTCTCCGTCCCTGAAGAACAAACGCAGCCGTCTGCGGAAAGCTAATATGCAGCGGCCCCGAACTCCCCGACTGGTGCGCGCGGAACGGGCGACTGCATCGCAGTGCTGCCCAGAGACGGTCTACGCCGGTCAAGAGCCACTACACCCCATTGTGAGCCCCTAGACGACGTATTCCAATCGCCTGCGGAAACGAGGTGAGGGTGTCCAAGCTCTGCTTGTGACGACAGACCTGGACACCCTCATCACCGCACTCTACGTGAAAATCGACGACGACCTCGCCGGTATCCGCCGAGCCGGACGGCCGCCGCAGCTCACGGACAGCGAGCTCGTCTGCCTGGCCGTGGCCCAGGCGCTGCTCGGCTACGCCTCCGAGTCACACTGGCTGCGCGCCGCCCGGCGCCGCCTGGGTCACCTGTTTCCCTACCTGCCCAAGCAGCCCGGCTACAACAAGCGGCTGCGCGCCGCGCTGCCCCTGGTCAAACGCGTCATCAGGGACCTGGCGGCGGACAGCGACTTCTGGTTCGACAACACCTGGATCGTGGACTCGACCCCCGTGCCCTGCGCCATGTCGCGCCCGAGCGTGCAGCGCTCGGAACTGGCCGGCTTCGCCTCCTACGGCTACTGCGCCTCACACTCCCGGTACTTCTGGGGCCTTCGCCTGTACCTGGTATGCACCCCGACCGGAATGCCGATCCTGTGGGCGCTGGCCAACGCCAAGCTCGGGGAACGCGAGGTGCTCGCCGCGATGCTCGAGGTCGACGCCGACCTGGTGGCCGAACGCGAGGGGATCCTGCTGATCTCGGACAAGGGCTTCAGCTCCGGACCGTTCGAGCGCGAACTGGCCGGCCTCGGTATCGAACTGCTGCGTCCCTCGCGCAAGCGCGAGACGCAACGCTACGGCGAGCCGATGCTCAAGAAGGTCCGGCAACTGATCGAGTCGGTCAACGACACCCTCAAAGGCCAGCTCGACCTGGAAGAACATGGCGGGCAAAGCATCGAGGGCGTCGCGATCCGCGTCGCGCAGCGCGTGCTGGCGATGACCGCCGCGATCTGGCACAACAACAAGACCGGCCAGCCGACGACCCGGTCACTGATCGCCTACGACCACTGACCGGGGATCGGAATACGTCGTCTAGGCGCAATACCACTGATTTAGCTGTGCTTGCGGCTGGTGGGTCGGGTTCTGGTTGGTGCGACGAGGTCGGGGGTCGGTGGTTTGGTCCTGGGCGGATCACGGTGCTCGGGGCGTTTCAGGGCCCAGTTGCT
>NZ_JAGSOG010000412.1 GCF_018139695.1 Actinospica durhamensis
CGGTACCCCCGCCCCCGCCCCCGCCTGCTGCGGTCGCGGTCGGGCCGGCGGTGGCCGAGCCCGTCGCACTCGGGGACGTCGTCGGCGTCGCCCCGGCCGAGGGCGAAGCCAGGGCGGTCGCGCTCGGTGTGACCAGCGTCGTCCCGCCGTTCACCGTGGTCGAGTCCCCGGGCAGCGCGGAGGACCCCGGCTTGTGCCCGCCGATCGCCGCCGCGATGAAGAGGCCTGCCAGCACGAGCACGGCGGCGGCGATCACGGCGGTCGTGGAGCGGGTCAGCCCTCGACGCTGGGCCTTGGCCCCCGCGAGCACCGCCGACCCGACCCCGGCGGCGGTGAGCGGCGCGACGCCGGCGCCCCCCAGCACCGTCGTCGCGATCGAGGTCGTGGCCGCCGGAGTGGCGGGCTGCGCCGTGCGCAACAGCAGCAGCGGAAGCAGCGCCAGCAGCGTCACCAGCTTCTGCTGGCCGCGCTCCTCCCAGTCCTCGCCGTACCCGCCGACGGCCGCCTGCTCGAGTTCGTCCAGGAACTCGAGCGCGGTGGCGGGCCGGTCGGCCGGGTTCTTCGCCATGCCGTGCCGAATCAGGCCACGTACGGGCGCGGGCGCCTCGTCGTCCGGGATGGTGCCGAGGGCGTGCTGGGCCATCAGCTCGATCGCGTTCGCGCCCGGATAGGGCCGGTTGCCCGTCACGCACTGGAAGAAGGTCACCGTGGCCGAGTAGACGTCCGCGGCCGGGGACGCGGGATCGCCGGAGAACTGTTCCGGCGCCATGTACAGCGGCGTCCCCGCGGCCCGCGCCGCCTCACCCGAGCGCGCCGCGATCCCGAAGTCCACCAGCTTCGACACCCCGTCCGGGGTGACCAGGACGTTCGCCGGCTTGTAGTCGCGGTGCACCACGCCCACCTCGTGCGCGGCGGCCAGGCCGAGCAGCGAGCCCTTGAGCACCACCAGCGCCGCTTCGGGCGACGTCGCCCCCTCCTGCTGCATCAATGCCCGCAGTGAGGAGCCCTCCACCGCCTCCATCACGATCGCCGCGCCGTGGGGCCCCTCCACGTACTCGTAGAGCCGCGAGATGTGCGGCGAGTCCAGCCCGCCGAGCAGCTGCGCCTCGGCCCGGTACGCCTCCCGGAAGTTCCCGTCCTCGTGCAGCCGCGGCACGAGATACTTGATCGCCACGGGTAGGTCCGTGGCCAGGTGTGTAGCCAGCCAGACCTGCCCACCGGCCCCCGACCCGAGCCGCTGTACGTGTTCGTATCCGGGCAGCGTCCAGCCGACCGGTGCACTTTCGCCCACCATGGCGTCGTGATTCCCCTCCGCGACCAAGCGGCTCCCGCCCGCGTCGCGCAGCCATGCTAAAGCTGCCGAGGGACGAGCGAAACCTTCCGAAACCATCGGACCGGTAACACTTCCAACACATCCACGAACACGAACACGGATACCTCAGGAATACGTGCGCGAATACGTCTGCGGGCATGTTCGGAAACACCTCCACGGTGGCAGAGGTGAGGTGAGTGTGCGGGGCTTACCGGGGCGTGGGGGAGTTGTCGCGCGCTTCGGGGGAGTCGAGTGGAGGCGCGTTGTCGGGGACCTGGCGGCTAGTCTGCCGTCGCCGAGTCGCCGAGTCGCCGAGTCGCCGAGTCGCCGAGTCGCCGAGTCGCCGAGTCGCCGAGTCGCCGAGTCGCCGAGTCGCCGAGTCGCCGAGTCGCCGAGTCGCCGAGTCGCCGAGTCGCCGACCGGGCTGTCCGGATCGCCGGCGCGGCGTCAGCCGAGAGTGCAGGCCCGGGGCCGGGTCCGGGCTGGGCCCTCAGCCGAGGGTGAGGCGTACGGCCTTCGGCAGGCCCGCGCGGACGAGGTCGTACGAGTCCTCGATCATCTCGCGCACGAGCCGGTCCGGAACGGACCCGTCGATCAGCACCGTGTTCCAGTGCTGCTTGTTGAGGTGGTAGCCGGCCGTGATGGCCGGGTACTCGATGCGGAGCTTGGTCGCGACTTCGGGTACGCACTTGAGGCTGATGCTCAGCGGCCGCGCGTCCAGCGCGCTCAAGGCGAACATCTTGCCCGCGACCTTGAACACCGACACCTCGGCGCCGAACGGGAACGTCTCCTCGGCGGCGGCCTGTTCCAGGCACAACGCCTTGAGGTCGGTGGCGCTCAGCATCGCGTCTGACCTTCCGTCATGGTCCGTATGGGGACGGGGCTCGTGGCCGGATCCTCGTGGCGGGGTCAGAGTGACGCGAGGCCCTCGGTCGCCACCCGTTCGAACACGTCCATGTCGGCGGCGAACTCGGACTCGGGGATAGGCCAGTGCAGGATCAGCTCTGTGATACCTGCCTCCTGGTATGCTCCGGCCCAGTCGACGAAGGCGTTGAACGAGGTCAGCGGTTGTTCCGGCGCGGAGCGGGGCATGTTGAGCAGCGTGAGTTCGAACTCGGCGAGGTCGCGTCCGGCCTCGGCGCAGATCTCGCGCAGCTTGGCGATCTGCGCGGCCGCGACCTTCGGTCCGCTCTCCAGGTCGCCCACCGTGATCCAGCCCTGGCCGAGTTCGGCCGCGAGGCGCATTCCGCGCGGGCCGCCGGCCGCCACGTGGAACGGCATGCGCGGGCTCTGCGTGCTGCCCGGCAGCATCTCCGCGGCGTCGGCGCGGTAGTACGTGCCGTCGAGCGAGGTCGTCTCGTCCTCGCCGAGCAGTCGGGAGAGCAGCCGGGTGAACTCGCCGAAGCGGTCCGCGCGCTCGCGGGTGGACCAGGTGTCCTCTCCCAGGACGGAGGCGTCGAACCCGGCGCCGCCGGCTCCGATCCCCAGCGTCATCCGGCCGCCGGACAGGTCGTCGAGCGTCATCAGCTCCTTGGCGAACGGCACCGGATGCCGGAAGTTCGGCGAGGCGACCATCGTCCCGAGCCGGATCCGCGAGGTCGCCGTCGCCGCGGCGGCCAGCGTCGGCACCGTCCCGAACCACGGCCCGCCGCGAAACGACTGCCAGGTCAGATGATCGTAGGTGTAAGCGGCGTGGAGGCCGAGTTCCTCGGCCCTCCGCCACACCGACCGACCCTCGTTCCACCGGTACACGGGGAGGATGACAGTACTCAGGCGCATACGGCAGATCATATCCGGCTGTGCACGCCGCCGTCGGCGCGGCGCATGGCTAAAAATTGGTCTAGACAATAATGGTCTAGACCTTGACCGGAGATCCGCCCCGCGCTTAACTGGCTCGCAGTCGGCCGACTATCAGTATTGCGTCATCCTTTCGGTTTCGCCCACATCCGTCGAAGACGCGGAGACCCCACCATGTCCGCATTGCTTTCCCGCGGCCGCCTTGCGGCGATCGCGGTGGCCACGGCCGCGCTGGCGGCCGGCGTGGTGTTACTGACGCCGCCCGTTCCCGCCGAGGCCACCACTCCGTCCCTCGCCGCCGCCGCGGCAAACACCCTGCCCGCCTGCCCCTTCTGGGCATCCGGCATCACCCCGCCCGCCCGCAGCACGACGCCCTGGGTGGCGCCGCTGCAGACCGCCCCGGCCGTGGACTTCGCCGGCCGCCCCGCGGCCCCGACGCTCTCGGGCACCCTCGCGAACGGCCAGATCACGATCACCGTCGCGCCCGTCGCCAACGCGGTGGCCTACCGCGTGTGGCGTGACGGCGTGGACATCGGCTACATCAGCTACTGGGGCCAGACCGGCCCGCTGACGGTCACCGACACCGCACCGTGTCAGGGCGCTTACTACGACGTCGTGGCCATGTACGACACGAGCAACTCGGACGCGTCGCTCGGCCAGCTCTCCCAGCCCTACTGGCTCGGCGCGGACGGCACGCTCGCTCCCGGCGCCGGCGACGTGCCGGTGGGGACGCAGATCTCGATGATGGTCACCTCCTACGACAACACGGGCTCGACGGCCTCCGGATACGACGCCCAGCTCGGCGTCTGCGCCACGGACCCGCGGGTGATCCCCTGGGGCACCTACTTCAGCGTGCCGGGCTACGGCACCTGCTACGCCGCCGACCTCGGCACCTGGATCCAGAACGACACCGTCGACGTCTGGCTGCCCGGCGACCAGGCGAACAACTGGGGCGTGCAGGATCGCACGATCACCGTGATCGCGGATCCGTACGCCAGCGGGAGCGGCGGGAGCGCCTCTCCCTCGGCGAGTTCCTCGGCGACCGGGCCGGCGAGTTCGTCCGCGTCTGCCTCCGCATCGGCGACCGTCAGTGCCAGTTCATCCGCAACCTCCTCGTCAGGGTCTGCATCGGCTTCGGCCTCACCCTCCGCGTCCGCTTCGGCTTCGGCGAGTCCGACGTCCAGCGGCTCCGGCACCTGCGCGGCGGCGTGGAGCAGCGGTACGTCGTACGTGACGGGTGACGTCGTCTCGTATCAGGGCGTGGACTATACGGCCACGTATTACTCCACCGGCGCCGTGCCCGGAGCCGCCACCTCGTGGGCCGTGTGGTCGAGCGACGGTCCGTGTAGCGGCTGAGCGCGGCCGGCTCGACGGCGCAGCGCGGCGGCCCTCCTGGCGCCGCCGCCCCAGCCGCCGACGGCCGAACGCGTCATGCCGCCATCTGGAACGTCCCCTCCGCGCCCGAGCAGCGGAGGGGGCACGTTACCCGGATGTCCACGCGCACCTGGGCGCTTTGGGCGGGGCCATGGTCCTGCCGCCTGGGTGCCGCGGTCACCGGGTGGCTGGGCGAAGCGGGTTTCGGTACCCACCACCGGAACCTGCTTCGCCCTCAAGCCGTCCCGCTCGCCGGTGGCCCGGTGGCCCGGTGGCCCGGTGGCCCGGTGGCCCGGTGGCCCGGTGGCCCGGTGGCCCGGTGGCCCGGTGGCCCGGTGGCCCGACGAATGACCCGATCCGATCCGACCCGACCTGACCGATGGCGGGTGGCGGGTGGCGGGCATCGAGCGTCGTGCATCGAGCGGACGCACCGTCAGCGCTCGAGCCGGCGACGGCCAGCGATCGGCCGCGGGCTGGCGGGTGCGGCGCGCGCGACGGGTCAGATGGATAGGGCGTGTCTGTCGAGCCAGTCGGCTATGGAGCGGCCGATCTCCTCGGGGCGGTCCTCGGGTGCGTGGTGGCCGGCGGCGCCGAGGTGCTGGATCTCGAGGGCGGCGATGTGGTCCTTCGCCCAGGCGGCGGTCTCGGGCGTGACCATGAGGGTCGGTGAAGAGTCGAAGGTGAGCAGCAGTTTGGGGACCGTGGGGCTGCTCGCCAGCCAGACGTCGTAGTTCTCTACGCGGGCGACGACGTCGGCGGGTTCGCCGTCGACGGGCATCATCCGGGGCCAGGCCAGCAGGGGGCGGCGGGATTCAGGGG
>NZ_JAGSOG010000413.1 GCF_018139695.1 Actinospica durhamensis
AACCAGAACCGGGGCTGAGGCAGAGCCCTGTGGCAGGAAACGCGGGTGCGCGCGTGCGCGGGGCGCAGCCCCCCTGCCGTTCCGGGCTCCAGACCCTTGACACCCTTGACACCGCGCGGTTGAGCTATATCGTGTTTCCCAAACGCGATATAGCGCGAATAGAAGGGGGCTGCCGTGCGATCCTCCACGGCCACCGAGGAGCTCGCGATCGACGCGAGGGAACTGGTGAAGACGTACAAGGGTGAGATCCGCGCGGTGCGCGGGGTGAGTCTGCAGGTGCCGCGCGGGTCGGTGTTCGGGCTGCTCGGGCCGAACGGCGCGGGCAAGTCGACGCTGGTGCGGATGCTGACCACGCTCTCGGCGCCGACGTCCGGGAGTGCGAGTGTGGCCGGGTACGACGTGGTGCGCCAGCAGCGGCAGGTGCGCCGGGCCATCGGCTGCATCGCGCAGAACTCGGGCGTGGACGTGCAGGCCACGGGCCGGGAGAACCTGCTGCTGCAGGGGCGCGTCTACGGGCTGCGCGGCGCCGAGTTGGAGCGGCGGGCGGACGATCTACTCGACCGGTTCGGCCTCGGCTCGGTGGGCCGGCGGTTCGTGAAGACCTATTCCGGCGGCATGAAGCGCAAGCTGGACGTGGCGCTCGGGCTGGTGCACTCGCCGCGGGTGCTGTTCCTGGACGAGCCGACCACCGGGCTCGATCCGGAGGCGCGGTCCGAGATGTGGGAGCAGATCCGGGCGCTGGCTTGGGATCAGGGGCTTACCATCCTGCTGACCACGCACTACCTCGAGGAGGCGGACCAGCTCGCCCGCTCCCTCGCCATCGTGGACCAGGGCCGGATCGTGATCGAGGGCACCCCGGACGACCTGAAGTCCGAGCTCGAGGGCGACGCGGTGTCGCTGGAGCTGGCTCAGGGTTCGGATACCGAGAAGGCGGTGTCGGTCGCGTCCGCCGCGGACCGGCTCACCGACGTCTCCGCCGACGGGCTCGTGCTGCGCGGGCGCAGCCGGGACGGGGCCGGGGCGGTGCCCGGGCTGCTGGCCGCGCTGGAGGCGGTGGAGATCAGCGCGACCTCCGTCACGGTCGCGCGCCCCTCGCTCGACGACGTGTACCTGCGCTACACCGGCCGCTCGTTCACCGCGGCCGAGGAGGCCGCCGCCCAGGCCGAGCGGGCCGGGCAGGAGAAGAAGGGGGAGGCGCGATGAACGCGCTCAGCGATACCTGGTACATGACCGGCCGCGCGTTCCGGGCGTTCCTGCGCCAGCCGATGTTCGTGGCCTTCACCCTGATCCAGCCCATGATCTGGCTGCTGCTCTTCGGCCAGTTGTTCAAGTCCATAACCCAACTACCTAATTTCGGCGCGGCCAACTACGAGACCTACCTGGTGCCCTCGATCGTGGTCATGTCGGCCTTCTTCGGCGCCGGCTGGGGCGGCATGGCGATCCTGGACGACCTCAAGCGCGGCGTGCTCGACCGCTTCCTGGTCTCGCCGGTCTCGCGCTCCTCGCTGATCGTGGGGCGGCTGCTGGTGCAGGTGCTCTCGATCGTGATCCAGGCCGCGATCATCCTGCTGATGGGTCTGGCGGTCGGGGCGAGCTATCACAACGTGGTGCTCGGCGTGCTCGTGCTCATGGTCGCCTCCAACCTGCTGGCCACCGCGATCGGCGCGCTCTCCTACGGTCTCGCGCTGGTGGTGCGGCGCGAGGAGTCGATCATCGCGGCGTCGAACTTCGTGCTGATGCCGCTCCAGTTCACCTCCACCGGGTTCATGGCGCTCTCGCTCATCCCGCACTGGATGCAGGACGTGACCAGGTACAACCCGGTGAACTGGACCCTGGTGGCCGGGCGCGGGGCGCTGGACTCGAACCCCGCCTGGTCTCCGATCTTCGAGAACCTGGGGTATCTGCTGGTGCTGATGGTGGCCTGCGCGTGGCTCTCCACCCGGGCGTTCCGCAGTTATCAGAGGTCGATGTAGGCGGCGCCGCGGGCCGCCGGGTACGCGTGAACGCCGTCGCCAAGCCCACCTTGGCGACGGCGTTCCCTAGCGTCGAGTGCTGCGGCGGCTAGGCCTCGGGGTTGATCGGGAGCTGCGCCCCGTCGCGCAGGAACAGCGGGATGCGCTCGAGCGGCGCCGGCACGGTGACGGTCTGGCCGCCGGTGTACTCCTCGCCGGTCCAGGCGTCGCGCCAGGACGCGCCCTTGGGCAGGTAGACGTCCCAGGCGCGGGCGCCGGCCTCGAGCACGGGCGCGACCAGCAGGTCACGGCCGAACAGGTAGGCGTCGTCCACGGTCCAGGACTTCGGGTCCTCGGGGAACTCGACCAGGTACGGGCGGATCGGGGTCAGGCCGGTCTCGTGCGCCTCCTGCATCACCGAGAGCACGTACGGCTTGAGCCGCTCGCGCAGGGCGATGTAGTCGGCCATGATCGCGCAGGCCTCCTCGCCGTAGGACCAGATCTCGTTCGGGCCGCCGGACATCTGCGGGGAGAACGCCTCGGCCGGCTCGCGGAAGCCGTGCAGCCGGAAGATCGGGCTGAACGCGCCGAACTGGAACCAGCGCACGATGGTCTCGCGGTACTCGGGCGAGGACGGGTCGCCGCCGTGGAAGCCGCCGATGTCGGTGTTCCACCACGGGATTCCGCTCAGCGCCGTGTTCAGGCCCGCGGCTATCTGCTTGCGGAAGGTGGCGAAGTCGGTGTGGATGTCGCCGGACCACAGGATCGCGCCGTAGCGCTGCGAACCGGCCCAGGCCGAGCGGTTGAGCGTGACGACGTGCTCGCGGCCGGCCGCGCGCATGCCCTCGAAGAACATCCGCGAGTTCTCCCGCGGGTACATGTTGCCGACCTCAAGGCCCGTGCCCGCGTGGTAGCGCAGGTTGGCCGGGTAGCCGGGCTTGAGCTCGGGCTCGCAGGCGTCGGCCCAGAAGATCTCGATGCCCTTGTCCAGGTAGCTCTCGCGCACCTTGGACCAGACGAACTCGCGCGCCTTCGGGTTGGTCGCGTCGTAGAAGGCGACCTGGACCGGGTGGTCCACGCCCTTGTCCGGCCAGTCGGCGTGCGCGACCGGGCCGAACTCGGTGCCGATGAGCAGGCCCCGGCGCTCCATGTCGAAGTGGTACTCGGACAGCGGGCTGACGGAGGGCCAGACCGAGACCATCAGCTTGGTGCCGTAGCTCGCGAGCTCCTCGACCGCGGCGGCCGGGTCGGGCCACTCGGCCGGGTCGAAGCGCCACTCGCCGAGGTGGGTCCAGTGGAAGAAGTCGGCGACGATGACGTCCAGCGGGATGCCGCGGCGGTGGTACTCGCGCGCCACCTCGAGCAGCTCCTCCTGCGAGCGGTAGCGCAGCTTGCACTGCCAGAACCCGGCGGCCCACTCCGGCAGCACCGGAGTGTGGCCGGTGGCGGAGGCGTACGCGCGCTGGATCGCGGCCGGGTCGCCCGCGGTGATCCAGTAGTCGAGCTGGCGGGCGCTGTCGGCCACCCAGCGGGTGCCGTTGTGCGCGAGCTCCACCCGGCCGATCGCGGGCGTGTTCCACAGGAAGCCGTAGCCGCGCGAGGAGACCATGAACGGGATGGTGACCTCTGAGTTGCGCTGGACCAGGTCGATCACGGCGCCCTTCTGGTCGTACAGGCCGTGCTGGTGCTGGCCGAGGCCGTAGAGGCGCTCGTCCGGGTAGGCGGCGAAGCGCTGCTCGAGGCGGGCGTAGCCGTTGCCGTGCGCGGTGCGCAGCCGCGGCCCGGGCCACCAGAAGTGCGCGTCCTGCTCGGCCAGCAGCTCGGTGCCGTCGGAGGTGCGGGTGAAGGTGATCCGACCGGTGGGGGTGACGGTGGCGGTCAGGTCGCCGTTGACGATCGTGGCCGAGCTGCGGCCGAGCTCCACCCAGGCCCCGGCGCCGGGCTGGCCGGCCGGGCTCTCGAGCAGGGCGCCTGGCAGGTCTTCGAGGACCGGCCCGCCCACCTTGGCGCGCACCCGGAGCGAGTTCTCGCCCCAGGGTTCGATGCGCAGGGTCTCCTGGCGGCCGGTCCACTCCAGGACGGGCTCTCCGGGTCGGGCCGTGAACTCGCCCACCTCGTGGGCGAGGGAGGCCAGCGGGGATTCCTCGGACATGGCGGCAGGGCCTTTCGTAGGCGGAGGGCAGCACGCGCCGCCAGGGGCGGGCGTCCGGTGGGGCGCGGAGCGCGCTGCGGTCGTATCGGTGGTGCCGTAGGGGGGCGTGGTCCGCCGCAGCTCAGGCCGCGGGGCCGGGCGCGCTGGACTCGCGCACGCTCAACGTCGGCGGGATCAGAGTGATCGGTTCGCGCGGGCCGTCCGTGGGGTCGAGCTGGGCCATGGCGAGCCGCACGGCGCGCCGACCCATCTCGTCGGCCGGGATGGAGACGCTGGTCAGGCGGGGCGAGGCCTGCAGGGCGACCTGGTCCGGGCAGATGGCCACCACGCTGGTGTCCTCGGGCACGGCCCGGCCGGACAGGCGCAGCAGGCTCAGCAGCGGGGCGATGGCCGCCTCGTTCTGCACCACGAATCCGGTGGTGTGCGGACGCTCCTCCATGATCCGGGAGAGCACGCCCGCGGTGGACTCGTAGGTGCCCTCGCAGGAGCGGTGCACCGCGCGCACGCCGAGTTCGGCGGCGGCCTTCTGGAAGCCGGAGAGGGTCCGCGCGGCGAAGCCGGTCTTGCGCTGGTAGACGCCCTCGCCCTCGCCGATCAGCGCGATGTCGCGGTGGCCGAGGGAGGCGAGGTGCTCGACGCAGGCGGCGCCGGTGGCCTCGAAGTCCAGGTCCACACAGGCCAGCCCGGCCGACTCGGCCGGCAGCCCGATCAGCACGGCGGGGGTCTCGGTCTCACGCAGCACCGGGATGCGGTCGTCCTCGAGTTCGATGTCCATCAGGATCATCGCGTCGGCCAGCCCGCTGCCGGCGATCCGGCGCACCCCCTGGGTGCCCTCGTCCTTGGTCAGCAGGAGCACGTCCTGCCCGAACTCGCGCGCCTCGGTGGTGACCGCCATGGCGATCTCCATGATCACCGGCACGTACATGTCGCTGCGCAGCGGGATCATCAGGGCGAGGATGTTGGAACGGTTCGACGCCAGCGCACGGGCGCCGGCATGCGGGTGGTATCCGAGCGCCTCGATCGCGGCCTCCACCTTCCGCCGGGTCTCGTCCGAGATCGAGCGCTTGCGCGACAGGACGTAGGACACCGTGGAAGGCGAGACGCCCGCTTGGCGGGCGACTTCGGCCAGGGTCACCATACTGGGGCCTCTTCGATGGTCGGGGCGGGGCG
>NZ_JAGSOG010000414.1 GCF_018139695.1 Actinospica durhamensis
CCCACCCCCAGCCCGGACAGCCGGACCGGCCAGCTCGTTATAGGCAGCTGGCTTCTCAGGGTCCGAAATGGTGCGGTAGACACTAACCCAGTAGCCCTTAGCCACGGAACCTCCAGTGTTCGGAACTGTACATCTGGCTTTGAAATCAAAATCATGTCGGTCGCGCCTGATGACCGGCTATCGGTGTTGGCGCTCGCCGAGCATGCATGCCGTCGCCCACCTTCCACGCACGGGCTCTGCCCGCCGCATCACCATCATGACGGGTCACTTTGCAGGACGTCGGACCAGCGCGCCGCGCCAGGTTCGGATTGCAGGCGCGTGGCGGTGGCGATGAAGCAGACTGCGTGGTACCAGCCGCACAGGGCCAGGGCATCAAGGATCTGTCCGTCGTCGAGGTCCGCCGACGCCCTGGCCCACAGGGCGTCGGCGATGTCATAGTGCCGACAGAGCGCGTCGACCAGGTCGATCAGCACCCGATCGCGTTCACTCGTCCAACAGGGGTCTGAACTGCCGCCGGCGACCAGCGAGCGCGCCTGGTCGTCGGTCAGAGCCGCGCGTGCCGCGAAGTGGGCAACGTGTACGCCCCACTCGTATGCGCAGCCCAGGCGGACGCAGGTGCGGTCGATCACGATCTCGCGGTCCCGCAAGCCCAGACTCAGCCTCCTGCTGAGCTGATAGGACCCCATCCGGTGGGCCGCGTCGGCCAGCGCCGTGTTGCGGGCCAGCGTGGTGAACAGCGCGAGGGTCGGCCTGCCAGGCACTGCCATGCGGTGGATCAGCTCTGCTGTCGACGTCGGGTAGGGCTCGGCCACCGGGCTGATGCGCGGGCTCACGAATCACTCCTCAACGAGTACGCTTCGAAATCAGAAGCACTCACGGCTGCTGCTAGTGTTTCGGAAAACGAAGCAGTCGGCAAGGGCTGAAGGGATTCGCATGACGACATCGGCGCCTCGTCCAGGCCGCCCGGTCCGCGGCTCTGTCACCGGCCGCCCGGTCATGGCGGCCCTCGACCTCCTCGGACGCCGCTGGACCCTGCGCGTGTTGTGGGAGCTTCGCGACGGCGCGCTCGGCTTCCGCCCACTGCAGAAACGCTGCGACGGCATGTCCTCCAGCGTCCTGCAGACCCGGCTGACCGAACTGCAGCAAGCACTTCTCGTCATCCGCCACCCCGATGGGTCCTACCAGCTCACCGACCTGGGAGCAGGTGCCTGCCAGGCCCTGCTCCCCCTCAACCGGTGGTCCGGCGACTGGGCCGCGGCGATCGACGCGATCCCACCGCTGGTCCCGGAAGACCACGTGTGCGACAGCTGCGGCCTCAGCTACCCGTACACCGACACCGAACAGGCAGCCGACATGCTCGCCTCGCTGCCGGCACGCTTCCGCCAAGCCGTCGCCGGCCTCACCGACGCGGCGCTGCGCCGACGGCCCGAACCCGGGACGTGGTCGGCCATCGAATACCTGTGCCACGTCCGCGACGTCTTCGACGTCTACACCGACCGGATCAACCAGACGCTGGCCCAGGAACATCCGGTCCTGGAGCCGATGCGCAACGACCAGCGCGCCGTGCAAGGACGCTACAACGACCAGAACCAGCGCGAAGTCCTCGACGCCCTGACCGAGGCAGCCGCCCGGCTCAGGGCCCTGATCACCGGGATCACCCCGGCCCAGCGGCTGCGCAGCGCGACACGCCTGCCCGGCGAGGAACGCACCCTGCTGTGGCTGATCCGGCAAGCCGCCCACGAAGGGATTCACCACCTGCACGACATCGAACGCCCGGCGACACCCGGAAGTTGAACGCGTCCCGCCGCGATCACGAACGTCCCGGTGCCGCCGGCCTTCCGCAGGGCCCCGGACGACTGCATGCAATGTGATCAGCGAGCCTCGTGAGTTCGGGTCGGCGCCTGCTCTGATGCTCTGACACCGTGGCGGAAGGTGCCGCGTCACCTGGAATGATCGGTTTGCTGAAGTCTGATCAGAACACCGCGCTCATCTGGCCTGGCGCCGGCGGTCGGCATGGGCCAGGCGCCGTAGCAGGTGCGCGTGCTGCCCGCCGTGCCCCATCGCCCGCGGTGGTGAATGAGGGGCCTGCCATGTACAGTCGTCGCCGTCGCCAAGGATGTTTCGGACGATAGGGGCGGATTGTGGATTCGGCCGGTCGTGAGGTAGTGCGAGGCGCGCTGGCGCAGGTCGGTGAGTCGCTGGTGCGGATGCTTCGCCAGGCGGCGCCGCAGACGCCGGTCGTCGGGTCCGAGTGGACGCTGGCCGAGGCCGCGAGTCACGTGGCCATCGTCCTGCGGGCGTTCGCTGGGGCCGCGCGTGGGGAGGGTGTGCGGGAGCTTCCGTTCGATCTCGGCGAAGGGGACTTCCATCACCGTCTCGCGCTGCTCAACGGCGCACTGATCAGTACGATGACCGACCCGGACTCTGCTCGCCAACTGGCGGTCGCGGTCGACCTGATCGAGGAAGGTCTTGCGGCGCTGCTCGACACCACGGCAACGCTGGATCCCGCAGAGGAGTTGCACACACCCTGGTACGGGCCCGGGATGACCAGGACCACGGACACCCTCACCGCGCTGGCGCTCGGCGAGGTGATGATGCACGGCTTGGACATGGCCCGCACCACGCAGGTGCCATGGCCGATCGAGCGGTCGGTGGCCCTGGTCCTGGTGCGCGAGATCATCCTCCAGATGACGCCGTTGATGCCGACGGCGGCCGGCCGCAACGCCGCGGTCTCGTACCGCATTCGCTGGCGTGGCGCGCCGGATCGCCAGCCGGATCTGGTCATAAGCTTCGGAGACGGCGTCGTGAGCACACGCGAGACGCTCTCACGCGAACGGACTGATTGCAGCCTCTGGGCGCGACCCGTCGGGACCCTGCTCCTGGTCTATGGCCGGTCCTCCGTGTGGCGCCAGGCGTTCACCGGCAACGTCATCGCCTGGGGTCGGCGCCCCCAGGCCGCCACTCGCCTGCCGGACCTGCTCTGCCAACCGTGAGCGCGACCGGTTTGCCCGGTCGCATCAGCGCGGAGCACTTCCGCGTTGAGGAACTGCTGACATGCTGGGGCTTCAGACCCGATCTTCACCGGCACGGAGCCATGCTTCATGGCCACCTGAGATGCCGGGGCGGATCAGTATCGCCCGCCCCTGGTTTCGGAGCTACTGTGAGGCCATGGGTGGGACCACGGGATCGGACGGATTCGAGTCGGGGTCGGCGGGCTCGGCGCGCGGAGAGGCCCGCGCGGCCTATGAACTCGGGCTTCGGCTACGGAGGGAAGGACAGCTCGGGGAGGCGATGGCCGAGTTCCGGCGAGCCATTGCGACCGGTGACCTCAAGTTCGCCCCCTTCTCCACGTACGCGCTTGGCAGAGTTCTGTTACAGCTGGACCGCAGGGACGAGGCGATGGCGGCGCTGCGGGAGGCGGCGTACTCGCGGCGCTCCGATCTGGTGGCGCGTGCCGCGTATTTGCTGGGTCGGCAGCTCGGACTCGCCGGCGACTTCGCGGGCGCGTGCACCGAGTACCGCAGGGTGCTGGATTACGGCGATCCGTGGTATTCGCCGCGGGCCGCACTGCAGCTGGGTTCCTGTCTTTACATGCTGGGGGACATGCAGGGCGCCCAGGAGGCCTTTCGGCAGGCCGTCGCCGACTGCGACCGGTCCCGGACGGCCGACGCATCGGTGCTTCAGTCGGCGTTCCTGAGCCTCGGCATCGTCGTGCAGGGCGACGGCGATCGAGATGAGGCCCGATCGTGTTACGAGCAGGCGATGGCCGGCCCGGACGCGAAACTCAGAGGTGACGCGGCGACCCGGCTGGCCGCCCTGGTCGAGGCAGCGGGCACGCCGGAGGCGCTCGATGCGGCGCAGGCGCTGCTCCGCAGCGCGATCGAGGACGGGCACGACCGTGCCCTGCTGGTACTGGCTGATCTGCTGGGCCGCCACGCCCGGTGGCATGAGGCGGAGCCCTTCTTCCGGCGGGCCCTCGACGCCGGGGTCGTCGGAGCCCGGGCGCTGCTCGGTGAACTCCTCATCCGACTCGACCGGCTGCCTGAGGCAGAGGACTGTCTCAGGCAGGCACAGGCCGAGGATGATGATCAAAGCGCGTCGGTGTGCCTCGCGATGCTCCTGATGCGCAAGAGTTGCCGTGCGGAGGACCTCGAGGTGATCCGGACGTGGGCCATCGAGACGCCGAGCTATCGCGAGCACATGCTGCCCACAGACGGTGAGCTGGCCAGGATCGTGCAGGCGATGTGCGCCGGGCAGTGTTTCGGGTCCCTGCAAGACCTCCTGCATCCGCTGGAACCGAGCGCCGACCTGGAAGAGGCCGAGCGGTTGCTCCGGCGTGCGACGGCGGCGGGTGTGCAAGCCGGGCCGCGTCTGTTGGCGGGGCTGCTCGACTCGACCGGCCGCGACGAAGAAGCCGAGGCGCTCTACCGAACGGCCCTTGCGGCGGGCGACGAGCGTGCCCGGGAAGGCCTGCTCAAGCTGCTGATGATGCGCGAAATGCCCGCCGTGCTGGACCAGGGCTCGACGTCGCCCGAGATCGACGAACTGCTCACCGCCTGCGCACGGTCCGCCAATCCGATGGTGCTCTTCTCCGTCGGCTCCGCGTACGGACTGCTGGGCCGCGAGGAGGAGGCGAGCGAGTGCTTCCGCGCGGCGGCCGCGGCCGGCAATTCGACCGCCCGCGCCTACATGCTCCTTGAGAGCCTGGACGAGCGTCGGCGCGAAGACGCGGAGCTGTTGCTGCGGTCCCTCGCCGTCGACGGCGAGGCCACGGATTTCGACGCGCTCGAAGGCATGCTCGGCATGGTCGCCGAAGGCGACGAAGGCCGCGAGTTGCTCGCCCGGCTGCGGCGCGTCCGAGTGAGCCGCGGCCGTGATTCCGACGTGCAGGCGTTCCTCGACCTGCTCTTCAGCATTACGTGACACAGGGCTCGCGCGTCAGCACAGTGGATTCGCCATCGCGACGGTGCTGGTCATGGAGGCTGGCGCGGCGGAGAGGACTCGTGCCCGTACACGCCGACGGCGGCTGTCAGCGCTCTTGGTCGTTCGTCACCGTTGACATTGAGGTCGGTGAGCACGAGCAGGGCGTTGTCGGTGCCGAAAATCCGAGGATGTCCCGACTCTCGTAGAACTTCGCAGGTGGCGGTCCCCCACCTGAAGCCTGCCAGTTGGTAGGTATCGGGTGAATCTGCCAAGAATCATCCGAGATGAGGGACCACCGTGAAGAAGAACGT
>NZ_JAGSOG010000415.1 GCF_018139695.1 Actinospica durhamensis
GCCCCGGGCCACGCCCACCCCGCCCGGTCCCACGCCGCTGCCCTATCAGGGGCCTCCCGGCGCCTACGGCCCGCGCCCGGCCACCCCGCCGGCCGGCCTGCCGTACCGCTACCCGGGGGCCGCGGCGCCGCGTACCAACGGCATGGGCACCGCCGGCCTCACCCTGAGCCTGTGCGGGCTGATCCTGCCCGGCCTGCTGGTGCTCGGCATCATCTTCAGCAGCGTCGGCATCTCCCGGGCCAGGTCGGGCTCGCTCCCGGACGGCCGGGCCAAGGCGGGCCTCGCGGTGAGCCTGATCGCCGCCTTCGGCTGGATCATCGTCGGCATCATCGTGAAGAACCGCGGCTAGCGCGCCGCGTCCGAGAACGCCGCCGCCCCCGTACCCGCCGGCCTGAGCCGACGGGTACGGGGGCGGTTTCACGCAGTGTGCCCGCCAGGCGGACTACCAGCCCAGGCGCGCCCAGAGGTAGTTCGTGTTCGGCGTGCCGACGCCGGTGGCGTCGTCGTAGCCGGGCGTGGCCGTGAGCAGCTGGTCGTCACCGAAGCCCACCGAGTAGTTGGTGGCGTCGGTGCCGTCGTCGGCCGGCATGTCGTTGTACGCCTTGGTCCCCGGGCCCTTGCCGGTGACGTCGGTGTACACGCCGGTGCCGTACTCGGCGTAGATCGCCGGGTTGGCGAAGCCGATCCGCCGGCCGCCGTCGACCTGGATCGCATCGGCCTGCAGGCCCGCGAACAGCGGGCTGGCCAGGCTGGTGCCGCCGTAGTCCTCCACGCCGACGCCGGTGGTGCCGTCCGGCAGCGTGGTGGTCAGGCCGATCAGGAAGCCGGTGTACGGGTCGGCGTCCATCGAGACGTCCGGCACGGTGCGCATCGCCGAGGTGGTGCGGGTGCCGTCCGGCAGGGTGGTGGCCAGCGTCTTGGAGACCACGCCGCGCTGGTACCAGGGCTGCGAGAAGATCGCACTGGTGCCGCCGCCGCCGCCGAAGTACCACTCCAGGTAGGACCAGCCGGAGCCGGCGGTCGTCGGGGGCAGGTAGATGTCGGTGCCCCACGACGTGTCCCACAGCACGTTGCCGTGCTTGCCGATGGCCGTGCTGGTGCCGCCCACCGCGGTCACCCACGGGTCGGTGTCCGGCCAGTCGGCCTGCGGCACCGTGGAGGTGTCGTTGGCGCCACAGCCGGTGGTCGGGTCCTCGGCGCCGCAGTCACCGGTGGAGAAGTTGATCTCGATGCCCTCGATCGCGCCCTGCATCAGGGTCTGGTCGTAGGCGTCCTTGTCCGCGGCGGTGAGGTTGCCGGCGCTGGAGAAGACGACCGAGCCCCAGGAGTCGGAGACGATGTCGGCCGAGTGCGTGTCCACGATCTGCTGCAGCGGGACCAGCAGGTCGGCGTTCTGGCAGGAGTTGCCGCCGTAGTAGTGCACGGTGGCGGCGGGCGCCATCGCGTGCACGGCCTCGACGTCGATGTGCTCCTCCGGCGACCAGTCCGCCGGACCGCCGCAGTCGGCGTAGTCGTAGAAGTCGGCCGGGGTCTCGGTGTCCAGGAACTGCCCCGGCTTGAACGCCGGGTCGCCCTGGTACTTCGCGTACGTGTTGGCGTCGGACAGGATGTCCGAGGAGCCGTACGCGTCCACGATCGCAACCGTCACGCCCTTGCCGGTGACCCCGTCCACGCCGTAGGCGCTGCGCAGCTGCTGCGGGGAGTAGCCGCACAGGACGTACGGGTTCTCCTTGCCGCCCTGGGCCGGCGCGGTGGTGTCGACGGCCTGCCCGTAGTAGCTCGAGCACGGCTCCTGGCCGACGTAGGTCGCGCCGTCACGGGTCGTGCCCATGGTGGGCTTGGCCCCGGTGATCGCGTCCTCGGTCGCCGTCGTGTTGATGGCGCCGGCCGGCGCCATCGTGAGCGGCATGGTGCTGAGCGAGCCGACGCTGAGCACGTCCGCGGCGACCGCCGCGGGCAGGTGCGCGGAGCCGGCCGGAGCACGGTAGGTCTTGCCCTTGACGCTGTAGTTGTGCAGCGAGAGCCCATAGGTGGACTCCGTCTGCGCGGCCGAGCCGGAGACCTGGATCTCGTGGCTGTTGGCCGAGGCGACCTTCAGTCCGGACGAACGCAGCCAGCTCTCGACAGCGGAGATCTGGGCGGCGGTGGTACCGAACCTGGCCTGGTACTGCGACGCACTCAGGTACTTGTGATACAGCGCGTTCCCCGGCGTGGAGACGGCCTCGGCATAGGCCTCCATGCCCGCCTGGTCCTTGGCGGCCAGGTAGATCGTGGAGGTCACCGCGGTACCCGACGCGACCTGGCCGCGGTCGGCCGAGGCGGTGGCCCAGGCCGGCTGCATGCCGCCGAACGTGACGCTCGCCGCGGTCGTACTCGTCGCCGCGTGCGCCGCGCCTGACGCGACGAAGGTGCCGGCGAGAGCGGCCACGGCGAGCGAGGCGGCACCGACGCGCCGTCCGCGCCGGGCACGGGATATATCAGGGGCCATACTTTGTGGGTCCTTCCCCAGCTGTGGCCCGTCCGCGCCTGGTGTGTGCGGGCGGGCAGGCGGAAGTTACTAAGACGAGTTAGTACTCTTCCACCCGACGCTGGGCAAGGTTTGGGATATCAAGGTTTGGTATGGGTTGGCGATCATGGCGCGCGGATCTGCCCGGATCCGCGCGAAAGCCGCACTCAGGGCGTTCGTGGAAGACTGACGGCGGCGGCCTCCACCGGAGACCGCCGCCGTCAGACCATCAGACCTCGATGATCACACATTGAATCGGAATTCCACCACGTCGCCGTCCGCCATGACGTATTCCTTGCCTTCGATCCTGGCCTTGCCGCGGGAGCGCGCCTCGGCCACCGAGCCGCAGGCGACCAGGTCGGCGTAGGAGACGATCTCGGCCTTGATGAAGCCGCGCTGGAAGTCGGTGTGGATGACGCCGGCCGCCTCGGGAGCCGTGGCGCCCTTGCGGATCGTCCAGGCGCGGGCCTCCTTCGGCCCGGCGGTCAGGTACGTCTGCAGCCCCAGGGTGTCGAAGCCGACCCGGGCCAGCTGGGTCAGCCCGGACTCCGGCTGGCCGATCGACTGAAGCAGCTCCAGCGCCTCGTCCTCGGCCAGCTCGATCAGCTCGGACTCGATCTTGGCGTCCAGGAACACCGCCTCGGCCGGCGCGATCAGGGCACTGAGCTCGGCCCTGAGCTCGTCGTTGGACAGCTCGTCCGCGTCCAGGTTGAACACGTAGATGAACGGCTTGGCCGTGAGCAGGTGCAGGTCGCGCAGCGGCGCGAGGTCGAGCCCGGCGGCGAAGACGGTGGTGCCGCCCTCGAGCAGCTGCTGCGCCTGCTCGATCGCGGCGACCTTCTCCTGCTTGTCCTTGGCCATCCGCGCCTCCTTCTGCAGGCGCGGCAGGGCCTTCTCGATCGTCTGCAGGTCGGCCAGGATCAGCTCGGTGTTGATGGTCTCGATGTCGCTCTTGGGATCCGGCGCGCCCTTGTCGTCGGCGAAGACCACGTCCGGATCGGTGAAGACCCGGATGACCTGGCAGATCGCGTCGGCCTCACGGATGTTGGCGAGGAACTTGTTGCCAAGACCCTGCCCCTCGGAGGCGCCGCGCACGATGCCGGCGATGTCCAGGAAGTCGACCGTGGCCGGAAGCACCCGCTCGGAGTGGAAGATCTCGGCCAGCTTGCCCAGTCGCGGGTCCGGCACGCCCACCACGCCGACGTTCGGCTCGATGGTGGCGAACGGATAGTTCGCCGCCAGGACGTCGTTCTTCGTCAGAGCGTTGAAAAGAGTCGACTTGCCCACGTTGGGCAGACCGACGATACCGATTTGCAGACCCATGAGCAGCAAGTCTAGTTCAATGGCGGGGTGACTCTCGGCGCCCTCGCACTCCTGCTGCTCGGCATCGCCATCGGTATCGCTCTCGGTGTGCTCGGTGAGCGCTCCCGCCGCAGCCGCCCGGGCGCCGCGCCGGACCCGGCGCTGGACTCTTCGGCCCGGCTGCTGCTGGAGACGGCCGACCGCCAGCTGGCCCGGGCCAGCGAGCCGATCCACGAATCGCTGCGCCACCTCGACGACCGCCTGCGCGAGATCGAGCAGGGCCGGGCCGCGGCCCAGGCGGCGCTCTCGCGCCAGATCGAGGACGTGCGCACCACCGGCGAGGAGCTGCGCGGCCAGACCGCGGCGCTGGTCACCGCACTGCGCACGCCGCAGGTGCGCGGCCGCTGGGGCGAACTGCACCTGCGCCGCGCGGTGGAACTGGCCGGCCTGGTCGATCGCTGCGACTTCACCGAGCAGCTGGTGATCCCGGCCCAGGAGGGCGCGGAGACCGGTGAGGGCGCGGGGGTGGCCAGGCCCGACCTCGTCGTGCACCTCGCCGGCGACAAGCACGTGGTGGTCGACGCGAAGGTCCCCCTCGGCGCCTTCCTCGAGGCGGCCGAGGCGCCCGACGAACTGGCCCGCCAGGAACGCCTGCGCGCCCACGCGAAGCAGCTGCGCGCGCACGTCGACGTGCTGGCCTCGCGGGCGTACTGGAAGCGGATGGAGAGCGCCGGCGCCCCCACGGTCGAGTTCGTCGTCCTGTTCGTGCCGGGCGAGGCGTTCCTCTCGCACGCCCTGAGCGCCGACCCCGAGCTGGTGGAGTACGCCTCCGAGCGGCGGGTGGTCCTGGCCAGCCCGATAACCCTGATCACCCTGCTGCGTACGGTCGCGTACGCCTGGACGCAGGACACCCTGGCCGGCGAGGCGCGCACCGTGGTCGCGCTCGGGCGGGAGCTGTACGAGCGCATCGGCGTGTTCACCGAGACGCTGGACACGGTGGGCAAGTCCCTCGGCGCCGCCGTCGGCGCCTACAACCGCGCCGTCGGCTCCCTCGACTCCCGGCTGCTGGTCACCGCCCGCCGGCTGCGCGACCTCGGCCTCGACGACGGCCGGCCGCCGAGCGCGCGCAGCCTCGACACCGCTCCCCGCGCCGTCGCCGAGCGCCCGGAGTAGCGCGCCGGGCGCACGCCCTCCGGCGGTCGCCACCCAGTCAGCCACACGAGTGAGATCGGCTGCGTTGCACCGGAACTGTCGGCATATCAGCTCGTACCGTTAGCCGCATGACCCGTCAGCGCGTCGCGATCCCCGCCGGGCCCCGCATCGCCCCGCCGCGCCCGGAGCCCGGTCGCGGCACCGCGGGCGGCCTCGCCGTCGGGCCCCGCCC
>NZ_JAGSOG010000416.1 GCF_018139695.1 Actinospica durhamensis
AGCGAGGGGCGGGCCCGGCCGGAGCGGGCCGGCGGGGTGCGCGGCTCGTCCCCGGAGGCGTCCCGGTCCTGGTGGAGGCGGCCGAGGCCGGGCAGCGTCGACTCCGCCCGCGTCCGCACCGGGGCGGGAGGCTTGGGCAGATCGAACAGGGGGATCTCGTAGCCGCTCATCGCTCCCGAGTGTAGGCCCGTCCACCGACAGGGGGCACAGACCGCCCCGGCGCGCGGGCCGCCGCGAAGCCCGCCGGAACCCGCGCGCCCGGCCCCGCCGAGACCGGGTCGAGACCGGCCCGAGACCGGGCCGTGCGGAAGATGAGAGCCCGAAATTTCCCGACACAACGTCGATAAAAACTTCTTCAGCCGCCCTGCACGCAGAATACTGCGACGGTTGTCCGTTTTGCCGCCGATGCCGCCCTGGCAAACCGGACCAAAAGTCCTAGACCCCGACGATTCATCGTCGATCGTCATGGGCCTTATGTCCCGATTCGGCACGGCGGCGGGGCAAAAGGAAGTTAAAGAGCCCATGAGAAAAGGCGATCCGCGGGGCCCGAATCGCTAGAGTCCCGGACCAGATGTTCGCCCCACGCGGGGTCGCCAGACTCCCGGCGGGCATCAGCGCCGAATCCCATCGGCGACGCGACGAGGGCCGAGCGATCGGCCGCCGCAGCGGCGCCGGGAGCCGGGGACCCACCCGTCCCACCGGGGTGAATCGCCGCGCCTGATCCGACCGAGCCGACCCGGCTCGCCGGCCAGGGCAAGGCGTAGGACGACTTTTCCCGTCCGAACCCGTCAGCTAACTCGGCAGGCGCCCAAGGAAGAGGACACCATGCCGTCGTCTCATCGTGCCCCCAAGCTCGCGACTCGCCGGGTCGGCTCCGCCGCCGCCATCGTCGGCGTCGCCGCCGGATCCGTGTTCCTGATGCAGGGCAGCGCGCACGCCGAGACCACGGCGCAGGCTCTGGCCGACTACAAGCAGAAGACCGCCGAGGCCGAGGCCGCCACCGAGCAGTACGACTCATCCTCCGCCCAGGTCGCCCAGCTCCAGCAGAAGATAAACGCGCTGCAGGGGCAGATATCGGCGGCCAACCAGAAGATGGTCTCGCTCGAGTCGGCGATGGGACGCCAGGCGGCGCAGCAGTACCGGGAGTCCGGGCTGTCCGACTCCCTCAAGGCCGTCCTCGACGACAGCCCGGACAGCTACCTCAACGCCGCCCTGGCCAGCAACCAGGTCACCACCCAGGAAGCCCAGCAGCTCAAGGAGCTCGCCGAGGCGAAGACCCAGATCGCCGAGGACAACAAGCTCGCGCAGAGCGCGCTGGCCCAGCAGCAGCAGGTGACCACGCAGCGCCAGGCCGCCAAGACCAAGGCGCTGCAGTCCGCCGCCCAGGCCAAGTCGCTCTACGGCAGCCTCAACGCCTCGCAGCAGGCCGCGATCGAGAAGGCGAACGCCGGGGTGAGCGCGAGCAGCGTGACCATCACCCAGGCCGCCCCCGACGCGCGCGCCGCGGCCGCGGTCGCCTACGCCAAGTCGAAGCTCGGCGACGAGTACGTCTACGCCGCCGCCGGACCGAGCACCTTCGACTGCTCCGGCCTGACCATGATGGCCTGGGAGCAGGCCGGGGTCTCGCTGCCGCACAACGCCGCCGAGCAGTACGCGACCACGACGCACATCTCCGCCTCGCAGCTCGAGCCGGGCGACCTGGTCTACTACGACTACGGCGAGGGCATCACCCACGTGGCCATCTACGTGGGCAACGGCATGGTCATACACGCCCCGCACACCGGCACGGTGGTGCAGTACGGCGAGCTCTACAACGTCGGCCCGGTCGCCGGGTTCTCCCGACCCTAGGCACGCGTCCGCGGCGGCGCCACGGCGCCGCCCGCCCCCGCACCGAAGGCACCATTCCACAAGCCAACCGACCTGGCGGCGTTCTCTCCCCCCTCCCCCTCGCGAGGACGCTGCCCGCCAGCGCCCGGGTCGTCCTCGGGGTCCGCCGCGTCTCTCCCCCTCCGCGCGACGGGTCCGCACCCACCGAGTGACGGCCCGGGCGCTATCCTTCGCGCCCGGGCCGCCGGCCTGTCCGTGCCCTGATCCAGGGCGTTACAGGGTATTGAACATCAGGCCTCCGCCTGGGCCGGCTCGGTCTCGGAACTGGCGTGCATGAAGCTGTTCCACAGCCGCGCGTACGCGCCGCCCTCGTGCCCGAGCAGCTCGTCGTGCGTGCCGTCCTCGACCACCATGCCGTCCTGCAGCACCAGGATCCGGTCCGCGCGCGCGGCCGTGGTCAGCCGGTGCGCGACGACCAGAGTGGTGCGCGAGCGGGAGACCTCGTCCATGGCGCGGGTCACGGCCGCCTCGCTGGCCAGGTCGAGCGCCGCGGTGGCCTCGTCGAGCAGCAGGATGTCCGGGTCCACCAGGTAGGCCCGGGCCAGCGCGAGCAGCTGGCGCTGTCCGGCCGAGAGGCTTCGGCCGCGCTCGCCGACCTGGTGCAGGTAGCCGCCGGAGAGCCGGGCCACCATCTCGTGCGCCCCGACCGCCCGCGCCGCCGCCTCGATCTCGGCGTCCGTGGCGTTCGGCCGCCCGTAGGCGATGGCCTCGGCCACCGTGCCGGGGAACAGGTAGGCCTCCTGCGGCACGATGCCCAGCCGGTTGCGATAGCCGCTCAGCTCGTACTCGCGCAGGTCCACGCCGTCCACCAGGACCGCGCCGGCCGTCGGGTCGTAGAACCGGGCCACCATCTTCACCAGCGTGGACTTGCCCGCGCCGGTCTCCCCGACCAGGGCCACCGTGGTGCCCGGGTCGATCACCACGTTCACGCCCGCGCGCTGCGCCCCGCCGAGGGCGGGCCTGGCGTCGGTCGCGTAGCCGAAGCACAGGTCCTTGAACTCGATCAGGCCGGTGAGCCCGGTGACCGGCTTGGGCTCGGCCGCCTCGGGGGTGTTGGTGGGCGTGTGCAGCAGTTCCTTGATACGGCGCAGGCCCACCGCGGCCTGCTGGTAGCTGTCGAAGACCTGGGACAGGCTCTGCACCGGGGCGAAGAACATGTCCACGTAGAGCAGGTAGGCGATCAGCGCGCCCGCGCTGAGCATCCCGGTGTGGATCAGATGCGCGCCGTAGGCGATCGCGAAGGCCGCGGTCAGGTCGGCGAGCAGCTGGACGAACGGGAAGTAGGTCGCGATGTAGCGCTGCGCCCGCAGCCGGGACTGGCGGTAGGCGTCGGTCTTGCCGGCGTAGCGGTCGCGGTTGACGCCCTCGCGCCGGAAGGCCTGCGTCACGCGCATGCCCGCGACGTTCTCCTGCAGGTCGGCGTTGACCGCGCTGATCCGGTCGCGCGCCTCGTTGTAGGCCTTGGAGGAGCGGCGCTTGAAGATGACCGTGGACACGATCAGCAGCGGCAGGGCCGCGAAGACCACCAGCGACATCCGCCAGTCCACCACGACCAGCGCGCCGGCGATGCCGAAGAAGGTGAGCACCGAGACGATCGCGGTGGACACGCCGTTCTGCAGGAAGGAGGAGAGCGCGTCGATGTCCGTGGTCATCCTGGTCATCAACCGCCCTCCCATCTCCCGCTCGTAGTAGTCGAGCCCGAGCCGCTGCAGGTGGGCGAAGGTCTTGATGCGCAGCGAGTACAGCAGCCGCTCGCCGGTGCGCCCGGTGATCCGGGTCTGCACGGCCTCCACGATCCAGTCCGCGCACACGACCGCGAGCCCGATCCCGGCCATGGCCAGCAGCACGTGGAACGCGGCGCCCTCGATGCCCTTGTCCACGGCCGTGCGCAGCAGGGCCGGGATGACCAGGCTGGCGAACGCGTCGGCCGCCTCGAGCAGCAGGCCGAAGATGAGCAGCGCCAGGAACGGGCGCAGCAGCCGGCCCAGGGTGAAGCCGCGGTCCTCGCGGCGGGCCTCGGCCTTGTTCACGTCGGGCACGTCGTTCGCCGGAGGCAGCGCCTCGACCCGGGCGAGCAGTTCCGGGGTGGCCGGGACCGCGCTGATCATGCCGCGTCCGCCGCCGCCGAAACCGCCGCCCCCGCCCCCGCCGCGCGGGACCAGGTTCGCGGCCGCCGCGGCCGCGGCGGCCGAGCCGGTCAGGGAGGGCAGCTTGGCGCGGTCCCACAGCGACGGGGTGATGCCGTCGACCTGCTCGAGCACGTGGTCCACCGGCAGTTCGCCCGCGTCCACGCCCTCGGCGTCGTCGCCCGGGCCGGACAGCAGCAGCCGGTAGAGCGCGCAGTCGCGCTCGAGCTCCTCGGCGGTGCCGACGGCGACGAGCCTTCCCTTGTCCAGCACCGCGATCCGGTCGGCCAGCTGCAGGGTGGAGCGCCGGTGCGCGATCAGCACCGTGGTGCGGTTCTGCATCACCCGGTGCAGCGTGGCGTGGATCTCGGCCTCGGTGGCCGCGTCCACGGCCGAGGTGGCGTCGTCGAGCAGCAGGATGCGGGGGTCGGTCAGCAGCGCGCGGGCCAGGGCGACGCGCTGGCGCTGGCCGCCGGACAGGGTCAGGCCCTGCTCGCCCACGACCGTGTCGTAGCCGCGCGGGAGCTCCTCGATGAAGCGGTCGGCCTCGGCCGCGCGCGCGGCGGCGCGCACCTGCTCCTCGGTGGCGTTGGGCGCGCCGTAGGCGATGTTGGCGTGGACGGAGTCGGAGAAGAGGAAGGCCTCCTCCATGACCAGGCCGATCGAGGCGCGCACCGACTCGGTGGTGACCTCGCGCAGGTCGTGCCCGCCGATGCGCACGGTGCCGCCCTGCGGGTCGTAGAACCGCGGCAGCAGCATGGCCAGGGTGGACTTGCCGGAGCCGGAGGTGCCGATGACGGCCATGGTCTCGCCGTGCCGCACGGTCAGGTCGAAGCCGCGCAGCACCGGCTGGGAGGCCAGGTAGCCGAAGGTGACGTCGGAGAACTCCACGTCCAGCGCCTCGTGCGGCAGGTCGGGCGCGCCGGGCTGGTCGTTGATGTCCGGCTTGGAGTCGATCACCTCGAACACCCGCACGGCGCTGGCGCGCACCTGCTGGCCGAAGGTGATCAGCGTGGTCAGCATCCGCACCGGCCCGACGAAGGAGGCCAGGTAGCTGGAGAAGGCGAAGAAGGTGCCGATGCTGATCTGGCCGTGCAGCGCCATCCAGCCGCCGAAGGCGAGGATGCCGAGCTGGCCGAGGGTGGGGATGGCGCTGAGGGTGCTGTCTCTTATACA
>NZ_JAGSOG010000417.1 GCF_018139695.1 Actinospica durhamensis
GCTGGAAAGCACTCCGCCACGTGACCATAAGCCCGTCGAGAATCACCGAACTCGCCAGAGCGGCCCTCGTTCTCACCCACTTCGAACACCGCATGATCAGCTGAACCTCGCTGAGATCACGTCACTGGTTTCCGGAACTGGTCGTGACCGCGGCGATGTCACCGTCGGCCGCTGCGGGAGTGTCGCCGAACGGCCAGGTTCGGAAGTTCGTGTACGTGGTCGTACCGTCTGTGCGGCGCTCAATCTGGCCGATGGTCTGATAGATCTTCCCTTCCCGCCGGTAGAGGACGTGGATGTCACCGGCGGAGTCCTGGAACGCCGCCGGGGCGCCGAACGCCTGCTGGTCGCCCCAGGAGGCGTCGCTGAACACTCCCGTACCGCCGTTCGGGCGCGTGAAGGGATCCCACCAGACGTGCCACAACCCGCCCTCGGCCGCGCAGTAGAAGACATGCTGCGTACCGTCGGGTGTCAGAAGAGCCGCGGGGTCCGAGGATGGCGCGGGAAGCCGGTTGTTCGTGTTCCCGAACTTCCCGACGAACCAGTTGTAGCTGCCCCGGCTGTCCCCTCCCATGATCTGCCAGACGCGGTTGTCCGCCTGGGAGACGAAGAACACGTGGACGTTCCCTTGCCCGTCGAGGAAGGCGGCCGGGCTTCCACAGGCCGGCGTGGCGGGACCCGGCGCGGCCCACACCGCTTGCATGCACGTGGTGTCCAAAGGCGGCGGCAGCCCCCAGACATGGGTGATCGTTCCCGCTGATCTCCCATTGACGAACGCATGCCATTCGATGTCGCTCGCCCCGCTCGCGTCCTTCGCGAAGATGAACGCAGGGCGGACCGAAGGGCTGTATGGCGTCCCGATCCTCACGGGGCCACTCCACGGTCCCGCGCCCTTCACCCAGAACATGTGCAGCTGCCCGTTGTTGTCTGCGGCGAAGACGTCGGTCTGGTCCTCGGCGCCGTAGTGGGCCGAGGTGGCGAGCGAGGCGCCACGAGGGAACATCCCGGCCGGCCCGATGTTCACCGGGCCGCTCCACGGGCCCGTGCCGTTTGCCCAGAACGCTCGCAGCTGACCGTTGTTGTCCACGGCGAACACGTCGGTCTGGTTGTCGATGCCGTACTGGGCCGACGCCGCGACCGAGGCACCGGGAGGGAACATGGCCTCGCCGATGTTCGCCGGGCCGCTCCACGGGCTCGTGCCGATCACCCAGAACACTCGGAGCTGACCGTGGTTGTCCACAGCGAACACGTCGGTCCGGTTGTCGATACCGTAGTGAGCCGACGTCGCGACCGAGGCACCGGGAGGGAACACGGCCCGGCCGATGCTCACGGGCCCGTTCCACGCGCCCGTGCCGTTCACCCAGAACACCTGCAACTGACCGCTGTCGTCCACGGCGAAGACGTCGGTCTGATTGTCGACGCCGTAGTGAGCCGAGGCCGCGACCGAGGCGCCGGGAGGGAACATCCCGACCTGCCCGATGCCCACTGGGCCGCTCCACGAGCCCGAGCCGCCCACCCAGAACACCTGCAGCTGGCCGTCGTCGTCCACGGCGAAAACATCGGTCTGGTTGTCGACGCCGTGCTGGACTGAAGCCGCGACCGGGGCACCGGGGGGAAACCTCCACGCGGGGCCGATTGCTGTCGGGCCGTTCCACGGTCCCGAGCCGTTCACCCAGAACACCTGCAGCTGACCGTTGTCGTCCACGGCGAAGACGTCGGTCTGATTCGGGGAGCCGTACTGAGGCGAGACAGCGGCCTCGGCGCCCTCGGGAAACCGGCCGTTCGGGCTGATGACCGCCGGGCCTTCCCACGGACGACCGAGGCCGTGCACCCAGAAAACCTGGAGCGGGCCACTCCTTCCGAACGTGAAGACGTCGGTCTGATCAGGGATGCCGAGCTGGCCTGAGGCCTTGATCGGTTGGGGCGGTCGGAACATGTCTGTCGCCTTTGCGGCTGGGGTGACGGATGCACGACGACGGCAGTTCAGGAGCGCGAGCAGCCCCAGATGAGCCAGGTCGTCACCATCGCAAAGTCAAGCAGATGTCATATGCTGGCGCTCGCCGGAGAACTTCACGGCAGGCGGCGCACTCTCATCGCGTCAACCTGCGCGGATATCCCGACGGCGCTGATGCGGTGAACCCGTTCGTGCCGTGACGATCAGTCGTTCAGCTTCACCTCGATGGGTGCAATCCCACCCGCACCCGAGGGCGACGAACACCATCCACCACAACTCTCCCTCGCGCTCGGCCGACACCCCTGTGGGCGACCCGATAACCTCGGCAGGCCGCAACGACCCGAGGCGCGCGGGATGCGCCGGCAACACACCCCCCCGCGGTACTGCGAACGGCATTGCGCCGGTTGCGCCTGCTGGTCAGCCCGGAAACGGTACTGCGATGGCATCGCGGTTCTGATGTGCGGGTGCCACGTGGCGGGCAGCCGCCCGCGGCGTGCCGGACGGTCCCTGACGGTGGGCTCGATCCGCCGGCTGATCCTGCGCCTTGCCGAGGAGAACATCGCCAGTTCGCCGTGGATGCGCCGGTCGTTCGCCAGATTGGCTGGGACCTGCTGCGGCATCGGTGGTTCGGGACGATGATGGAGATACGGCCAGCCGCCGACCACCGGCGGAAACCGCGCTCGCGCAGCGATCGGGCGTCTCGGCAGCGGCCGGCGAAGCGGGAGGCCGACCAGGCATATGAGTGAGGCACAGTTCATCATCGGCACTGCCGTGCGGTGCTCCGACGGCGTCTGTGGGCGCTTGCAGCGGATCATCATCGATCCGGTCGGCAACAGGCTCACGCACCTCGCCGTCAAGCCGGACGGCTCGCTGGCTGGTCGGCTTGTGCCCGCGGACCGGGTCGAGTCGGTCGGCGCCGAGATCCTGCTCCGCTCCAGCACCGCCGAATTCGCGCAGTTCGAGGCCGCCGAGGAGACGGCGCCGCAGCACCAGGCGTCGTGGCCTTATTCCCCGCGCGAGCTGAGCGGGAGGTTTCCCGCGGGCGTGGAGGGCGTCGAGCGGGACACGGGTTACGGGAACCGGACGACCACTCGCGATCGGATTCCGGCCGGCGGCCTCGAGGTGCGCCGCGGCGAGCCCGTGTACGCCACCGACGGGGAGATCGGACGGGTCCAGGGGCTGAGCATCGAGCTCCAGGACCGGCATCTGATCCGCTTGCTGCTGGACAAGGGCCACCTCTGGGGTCGGACACGGTTCACCATCCCCGTCGGATCCGTGGACGGCTTCGGAGACGGCATCCGACTCGACTTGACCAAAGACCAGGTGCGCGAGCTGCTTCACGTCTCCACAGACTGAGACGCGTAGCCGCAGGGATCGAAGCCGCTGCCAGGTCGTCGCCGGCTAGTGCAAATCAATGGTCGGACATGTGATCAATGGTTGGGCATACTTGGCCGCGATGTCGGCTCGATCGTGCTGAATGTGATGCCTGCGTCGATCAGTCGTTGCAGGAGCGTCTCGCCCATGGCGGCCGCGGTGGTGACCTGTCCGGCGGTGGCCGGGTTGTCGTCGTACGCGAGGCACATGGCGGCCTCGGAGAGCATCTTGGCCGTCTCGTTGTAGCCGGGGTCGCCGCCGCACACCTGCGTGTGGACCTTCTGCTCTGCCGTTTCGCCGATGAAGTCGACGGTGAACCAGCTGCGTGCACGTCGGCTTTCGGTGGGGCCTTGGCCCTGTGGGATCCGTGAGCCGGCGAGGCGGCGCAGCGGTGGGATCTGTGCGCTCGCGGCGAGGCAGCCGGCGCCCGCCGCGGCGGCGATCAGTGTGACCACGCGTCGCATGCCGGCGTAGTGGGAGTACGTGAAGTCCGGGCCGTAGTCGCTGCGGGCGGCAGCGGAGCGCTTGACGACCATGGGGTCGCAGGTGGGCAGCGGCAGCAGCCAGAGGCGCAGGTCCGAGTCTCGGTGGGGAGAGCGTGCGTTCGCTCTGGCCCGTCGGCCCTCGGGACCCGGCTCCGCTTGCCTGCGGTCTCTGGCTGCCTGTCGCATCTGGCGGGCACGGGCCATCTGGCCCAGAGCGGAGTGGAGGGTCCCGCCGGAGAACATGGCATTGCTGCGGACGACGCCGCGGATCTTCAGGGGCACGTCCGATGGCAGTTGCTTGATGGTGAACAGGGTGCCCAGGTCGTGCGGGACGGAGTCGAACCCGCACGCGTGCACGAGCCGGGCGCCGCTCCGCACGGCGGTGGCGTGGTGGGCCAGGTACATCCGGTCGATGAACTCCGGCTCTCCGGACAGGTCGAGGTAATCCGTCCCGGCCCTCGCGCACGCCGCGACCAGCGGCTCGCCGTACGCCAGATACGGCCCGACGGTACTGGCGACGACGCGTGCCGAGGCGGCGAAGGCGTTGAGCGAGTCGGTGTCGGAGACGTCGGCGTAGAGGAGTTCGGGGTTGGGGGCAGGGGAATCGGTGGAGATGATGCGCTCGCGCACGGCTTCGAGCTTCGCCTGGTTCCGACCGGCCAGGGCCCATCGAGCGTCGACCGGCAGGTGGGCGGCGAGGTACTGCGCGGTCAGCCCACCGGTAAAGCCGGTGGCGCCGAACAGCACCAGGTCATACGGCCGGTCCGTCGCGCGCTCGGGCATGGCTGTGCTCCGTTTCCAGGCCGCTGCAGTCGATTTCCGGACGAGCTCCGGACGAGCATAGGAAAGCAAGTAAGCGGCGTCAACATTCCTCGCGGCGCTCATTCGGCTTTCGTCGGCGCGGGCGCCGGCTGTTTAGCTACTTAGCTTCCGCTGACGTCGTCGACCGCGCGCGATGGTCCGGCCGTCTGCGATCTCGATGCCGAGATGGCGAGCAGCGCGTCCACGGCCGCGTGGACCTGGCCGGCGACCGCCTGCGGGCTGGAGGCATCGAGCTTGCCGTCGAGGTGCAAAAACGCCAGCCCGTGCACCAGGGCCCACACCGCGGTCGACAGGGCCTGCGGATCGGCGGCGGGGAAGGTGGCGTGCACGATCCCGCGCACATACGTGTGGATGGCGTCGGTCGCCGCGGCACGCTCCTCGTTGGCCGGATCGCAGGGTTCGGCGAACATCACCCGGAACAGCGCCGGATGCTCGAGCGCGAAGCGGACGTAGGCCAGGGCTACCGCGGCCAGCTCCTCGGGCGTGGTGGGGCG
>NZ_JAGSOG010000418.1 GCF_018139695.1 Actinospica durhamensis
CCCGCAGACCTGGATCGCCGGACCCTCGGCCACCAGCGACATCGAACTCGACCGAGTCGAAGGAGTACACGGACCACGACGACTCGACGTGATCTTGGTGGAGGGCTGACACGGTCGCGGCAGCGGCTCATTCGGCCCATCGGGCGTGCGGCTGACGGGCATTCGGGTTCTCCTGGAAGTCGGGGCTGAGGAGAATCCGAGAGCCGAGGATGGTGGTCCAGGGTGCTGCACAGGCGACTCGTGGCATGGGGTGTGGCCGGGGCCGTGGCAGTCGGCGGCGGGCTGCTCGGCGGCTGTTCGTCCTCGTCCTCGTCCTCTTCGACACCGTCGAGCAATGCGACGGTGAGCGTCCAGGGCGGCGCGAGCGACCTGCAGTCCAACTACGAGTCGGTGATCTCCACCGTCATGCCGTCGGTGGTGCAGATCAACACCACCAGTGAGCTCGGGTCCGGGATCGTGTTGGACAGCAAGGGCGACATCGTCACCAACAACCACGTGGTGGCCGGGTCGACCTCGTTCAAGGTCACCCTGTCGACCTCGAGTCAGAGCTATGCGGCCACCCTGGTGGCCGGGTTCCCGCAGGGCGACCTCGCGGTGATCAAGCTGACCGATCCGCCCTCGGGCCTGCGCCCGGCGCAGTTCGCCGACTCCTCGAAGCTGACGGTGGGGCAGATCGTGCTGGCCATGGGCAACCCGATCGGCCTGTCGAGTTCGGCGACGAACGGGATCATCTCGGCCACCGGACGCACCGTCACCGAACCCCAGTCGGACAACACCCCCGCCGCCACCCTCACCGACATGATCCAGACCTCGGCGGCCATCAACCCCGGCAACAGCGGCGGCGCGCTGGTGGACCTGACCGGCGCGGTGGTGGGCATCCCGACGCTGACCGCGGTGGACCCGGAGCTCGGCGGCGCGTTCCCGGGGATCGGCTTCGCCATCGCCTCCAACACGGCCAAGGACATCGCCGACCAGATCGTCGAGCACGGCAAGGTGGTCGACTCCGGTCTCGCCTCGCTCGGCATCACCGGCCGCACGGTCGTCAACACCAACGCCCAGCCGGTCGGCGTCGGCGTGGTCTCCACCACCGCGGGCGGTCCGGCGGCCGACGCCGGGATCGTCGCCGGCGACGTGATCGTCTCGCTGGACAACACCGCAGTCACCTCACTCGCGCAGATGCAGGAACTGCTCGCCACCCTGAGCCCCGGGGACAAGGTGCCGGTCGGTCTGATCAAGGCGGACGGCTCGAAGCCCACGGTGAACGTGACGCTCGGCACGCTCTCCACGAGCTAGCACAGCCGCAGTACCGGCACGCGGTACCGGCGGCCGGGAACGGTGCGTCCCGCGGTGCCGACCGGCGGGAACGGGCAGGGCGGCGCGGGAACTCCGACGCCGCCCGGCGCCGCGCGCAGCCGTCTCACGACGGGTCCGTATGCTGGGATCCGCTCGACATCCCCCAGATCCGGTGCGACCCTGGGCCCATGTCCCCTGTCGAGTCAGCCGACCGGCTTTCCGCCGCGCTCCGCACCGTGTGCGGGCGACGCGTGGCCCTGGTAGCCCGCAGGCACGTGGACTTCGGCCGGACCTCCAGCGCGATCTGTCAGGCTTGACGGCCTGCACCCCTTCGCGGAAGGGTTCGCCGTCGACGACGCCCGGCGCCGACCTCCGCCGCCCGCAGCGCATCCCGCTGCTCCCGGCCGGATCCCGCGCCCACGCGTCACCCGCCGACGCCGCCCCGACCGCACGCGAGTCGCCCTCGCTCCTCCGCCGCCGATCCTGACGAAGGACACCCCCGCCATGACGACCCCCGAGTCTCGTCCCGCCGCCACGTCCTCGACCGCTGCCGCCGCCGACGCGGCCGAGCCGGTCGCGTCGGTCAAGCAGCACCAGATCCGCCGACACCGCGGCGAGGGGCAGTGGGCCAAGGGGCACTTCACGCCGCTCAACAACAACGAGCAGTTCAAGAAGGACGACGACGGGCTCAACGTCCGCGCGCGAATCGAGAACATCTACTCGGTACGCGGGTTCGACTCCATCGACGGCTCGGATCTGCGCGGCCGGATGCGCTGGTGGGGGCTCTACACCCAGCGGCGTCCCGGGATCGACGGCGGACGCACTGCCGTGCTCGAGCCGCACGAGCTCGACGACGAGTACTTCATGCTGCGGGTGCGCATCGACGGCGGACGCCTGACGCTGGCTCAGCTGCGCGCGATCGCCACCGTCTCGACCGAGTACGCGCGCGGCACCGCCGACATCACCGACCGGCAGAACATCCAGCTGCACTGGGTGCGGATCGAGGACGTGCCGGCGATCTGGCGCATCCTCGAGGGCGTCGGGCTGACCACGGCCGAGGCGTGCGGCGACGTCCCGCGCGTCATCCTCGGCTCGCCGGTGGCGGGGGTGGCCAGGGACGAGATCCTGGACGGCACGCCCGCGATCGAGGAGATCACCAGCCGGTTCATCGGCTCCCCCGAGTTCTCCAACCTGCCGCGCAAGTTCAAGACCGCGATCTCCGGGCTGCAGGACGTGGTGCACGAGGCCAACGACATCTCCTTCGTCGGTGTGGTGCACCCCGAGCTCGGCCCCGGCTTCGACCTGTGGGTCGGCGGCGGGCTCTCGACGAACCCGCAGTTCGCCAAGCGGCTCGGCGCCTTCGTGACGCTGGCCGAGGTGCCCGAGGTGTGGGCCGGGGTGTGCGGGATCTTCCGCGACTACGGCTACCGACGGCTGCGCACCCGCGCCCGGCTCAAGTTCCTGATGGCGGACTGGGGCCCGGTGCGCTTCCGCGAGGTGCTCGAGACCGAGTACCTCAAGCGGGCGCTGCCCGACGGTCCGGCCCCCGCCTTCGTCCCGCCGGCCGAGCGCGACCACGTGGGCGTGCACGAACAGAAGGACGGCGCGTTCTACGTCGGCTTCGCGCCGCGGGTGGGCCGGGTGGACGGCCCGACGCTGGCCCGGATCGCGGACGCGGCCGAGGCGGCCGGCTCGGACCGGGTGCGCACCACGGCCGACCAGAAGATGCTGATCCTCGACGTGGCGCAGGACCGGGTGGAGCCGCTGATCGAGGCCCTCGACGCGCTCGACCTGCAGGTGCGCCCGAGCGTCTTCCGCCGCCACACCATGGCCTGCACCGGAATCGAGTTCTGCAAGCTCGCGATCGTGGAGACCAAGGCGCTCGGCTCCTCGGTGATCGACGAGCTGGAGAAGCGGCTCGCGGGCTTCGACACGCCGATCACGATCAACATCAACGGCTGCCCCAACTCCTGCGCCCGGATTCAGACCGCTGACATCGGCCTCAAGGGCCAGATCGTGCGCGACGCGGCGGGCGAGCAGGTGGAGGGCTTCCAGGTGCACCTCGGCGGCCACTTCGGCGCCGACCTCGACGACGCGGGCTCCTTCGGCCGCAAGGTACGCGGGCTGAAGGTGACCGCGGTGGAGCTGCCGGACTACATCGAGCGCGTGGTGCGCCGGTACGCGGCGGGGCGCGAGCAGGGCGAGTCCTTCGCGACCTGGACGGTCCGGGCGACCGAGGCCGAGCTGGCGTAGCGCCGCAACGACCCGTACCGGCCGGTAACAAATCCGGCCGGGCGCAGTACGCTTGGCTCATGAGCGAGGCGTATATCGTCGGTGCGGTCCGTACTCCCGTCGGCCGGAAGGGCGGCGCGCTCAGCGCCGTGCACCCGGCCGACCTCGGCGCGCACGTGCTGCGTGCCCTGATGGAGCGCACCGGGGTGGATCCGGGCGCGGTGGAGGACGTGGTCTTCGGGTGCATCGACACGGTCGGGCCGCAGAGCACGGACATCGCGCGCACGGCCTGGCTGGCGGCCGGGCTGCCCGAGCACGTGCCCGGCGTGACCATCGACCGGCAGTGCGGGTCCTCGCAGCAGGCGGTGCATTTCGCGGCGCAGGCGGTCATGTCCGGCACCAGCGATCTCGTGGTGGCCGGCGGCGTGCAGAGCATGTCGCAGATCCCGCTGTGGTACTCAGGCTCCGCCGCGGCCGAGCCGCTCGGGCTCACCGACGGGCCGTTCCGCGGCTCGGTCGGCTGGACCGAGCGCTACGGCGCGGCGCCGGTGAGCCAGTTCCACGGCGCCGAGCGGATCGCGGCCGAGTGGAAGATCTCGCGGGCGGAGATGCAGGAGTGGGCGCTGCGCTCGCACCAGCGCGCGCTGGCCGCGATCGACGCGGGCCACTTCACCCGGGAGATCGCGCCCTACGGCGAGTTCGCGGTGGACGAGGGGCCGCGGCGCGGGACCAGCCTGGAGCAGATGGCCGGTCTCAAGACCCTGGTTCCGGGCGGACTGCTCACCGCCGCGGTCTCCTCCCCCACCAACGACGCCTCGGCGGCGCTGCTGCTCGCCTCCGAGCAGGCGGTGCGTGAGCACGGGCTGACCCCCCGGGCCCGGATCCACCACCTGTCGGTGCGCGGCGACGACCCGATCCGCATGCTCACGGCCCCGATCCCGGCCACCACGCACGCGCTGCGCAAGACCGGGCTCGGCTTCGAGGACATCGACCTGGTCGAGATCAACGAGGCCTTCGCCTCCGTGGTGCTGGCCTGGCTGCGTGAGACCGGGTGCGATCCGGCCAAGGTGAACGTGAACGGCGGCGCGCTCGCGCTGGGCCACCCGGTCGGGGCGACCGGCGCGCGGCTGATGACGACGCTGCTGCACGAGCTCGAGCGCACCGGCGGCCGTTACGGGCTGCAGACGATGTGCGAGGGCGGCGGCCAGGCGAACGTGACCATCATCGAAAGGCTCTGAGCGCAAGGCTCTGAGAGAGTCGCACGGTATACCGACAGCCGCGGCCGCGTGATCACGCGGCCGCCGTCGGCTTGCCCGCGCATGATCACGGAATTGTTACGCGTCTCAACCGACCGTCCGCATGGCGGGACGAGGTAGACGCGGCGGGTTCGGGATGGCACTCTCGAAGCATGTCCCGCACCGGAATCGCCCTCGTAGGCCGACTTCACGTCGACCTCAAGCGCGTCTCCAGCGCGGTCTGTCTGCCGACGCTCCGCTAGCTCCCCCCGCTGCCATCCGAGCC
>NZ_JAGSOG010000419.1 GCF_018139695.1 Actinospica durhamensis
ATCAACCTCGGCCTCACCCGCACCAACGGACGCTGGAACCTGCCGACACCAGCATGAACAGGCCAGTGGCGGGCCGGCTACGCCGACCCGCCACATCAGACCACGAAGATCTTCATCGGACTTCTAGTTGAGCGTGTCCGGATCGGGGCCGGTGCGCAGGCCGCGGTCGAGGGATGTGATCGCCTCGACCTCGGCGCCGGTGAGTTCGAAGTCGAAGACGTCGATGTTCTGCCTGATCCGCTCCGGGGTGACCGACTTCGGGATCACGGTGTTGCCGAGCTGGATGTGCCAGCGCAGCACGATCTGCGCGGGGGTCTTGCCGTGGCGGGCGGCGATCTCGGTGAGGGCCTGCTCGTGCAGGACGCTGCCCTTGGCCAGCGGGCTCCAGGCCTCGGTGGCGATCCCGTGGGCGGCGTCGAAGTCGCGCACCCGCTGCTGCACCAGGGCCGGGTGCAGCTCGACCTGGTTGACGGCGGGTACGATCCCTGATTCGCCGAGCAGCCGCTGCAGGTGTTCGGGCTGGAAGTTGGACACGCCGATCGCGCGCACCCGGCCGTCGGCCAGCAGCTTCTCGAACGCGCGCCAGGTCTCGAGGTAGAGGTCGCGCGCGGGTGTGGGCCAGTGGATGAGGTAGAGGTCGACGATGTCCAGGCCGAGCTTGGCCGCGGAGGAGTCGAAGGCGCGCAGGGCCGCGTCGTAGCCCTGGTCGGTGTTCCAGAGCTTGGTGGTCACGAACAGGTCCTCGCGGGCGATCCCGGAGGCGGCGATCGCCGCCCCGACCGCGCGCTCGTTGCCGTACGCCGCGGCGGTTGATGCTGCGGTATCCGGCGTCGAGCGCCGCGGTGACGGCGGCGGCGGTCTCCGCCTCGGGGACCTGGAAGACGCCGAAGCCGAGCTGCGGCATGGCGACGCCGTTGTTGAGCGTGACGCTGGGGACGGAGGTCATCGTGGATCCTTACTTACCTTGATATTGCAGTGATGTGTGATGTGTACTTGTCAGTTCTGAACGCAGGCCAGGCCCGCGCGGGCCGCCGCCGGCGTGGCCCCGGCCGCCTCGGTTCCCACGCTCGCCTCGGTTCCCACGACGTGCGCGGACGCGGCCGGCCGGCGGCGTTCGAGCCGGCTGGAGACGAGGGCCAGCCCGAGCGCGGCGGCCGCGAGCAGGGCGCCGACCCAGTTCGGTGCCGTGTACCCGAATCCGGCCGAGATCACCAGGCCGCCGAGCCACGCGGAGAGCGCGTTGCCGAGGTTGAAGGCCCCGATGTTGACGGCGGAGGCGAGCGTGGGCGCGTCGTGCGCCTGGTCCATGACCCTCTTCTGCAGCGGCGGCACCGTGGCGAACCCGAGGCCGCCGATGAGGAAGACCGCGAGCACCGCGGTCGGCTTCGTGTGCGCGCCGAGGGTGAACAGGGCGAGCACCACGGCCAGGCCGCCGAGCGCGCAGGTGAGCATCGGCATCAGCCGCCGATCGGCGAACCTGCCGCCGACCAGGTTCCCTGCGACCATGCCGAGCCCGAAGAGCACCATCAGCCAGCTGACCGACCCGTCGGCGAACCCGGTGACGTGCGTCATCATGGGCACGAAGTAGGTGATCGCGGCGAACACGCCGCCGAAGCCGAGCACGGTCATCGCCATGGCCAGCACCACCTGGGGTTCGCGCAGCACCGCGACCTCGCGGCGCAGCCGTACGTGCGCGGGCCGGGGCAGGTCGGGCACCAGCGCCGCGATCCCGGCGAAGCCGATCACGCCGAGCCCGGCGACCATCCCGAAGGTGGCCCGCCACCCCAGATGCTGGCCGACGAGGGTCCCGAGCGGCACGCCCACCACGTTCGCGACGGTGAGCCCGGTGAACATCATCGCGATGGCGCGCGCCTTCCTCCGCGGTTCGACGAGTTCCGCCGCGACCACGGAGCCGATCCCGAAGAACGCGCCGTGCGCGAGCGAGGTGACGACCCGTCCGGCGAGCATCACGGCGAAGCTCGGCGCGAGCGCGGTGAGCGCGTTGCCCACGGTGAACAGGGCCATCAGCAGCATCAGCATACGCCTACGCGGTATCCGGGTCCCGAGCACCGTCATCAACGGCGCGCCGACGACCACGCCGAGCGCGTAGCCGGTGACCAGCAGGCCGGTGGTCGGGACGGTGGTTGCGAAGCTCGTGGCGATCTGCGGGAGCAGGCCGATGACCACGAACTCGGTGGTGCCGATGCCGAAGGCCCCGAGAGCCAGGGCTACAAGCGCGAGCGGCATGGGATGCGGCCTTTCGTGAGCGGGGCGCGAGGGCGCCGGACCCCGCCCAATCTAATTGCAGGCGCCGATAGTTGCAAACGCGTGTAATTGTGGGCGCGGTAGACTGGTCTTGACCGCTGGAGAGAGATACCGCAGGACGAGAGTTGAGGGGTGAGCACCGATGACCGCGACCGACCCGGCTCTCACCGCCCGCGCCCAGGGCTGGATCGCGCTGTCCGTGCTGTACGGACGCATCGAGGCCCGCCTCGAGAAGGCGCTCGAAGCGCGGCACGGGCTCAGTGCCCGCGAGTTCTTCGTACTCGACGTGCTCAGCCGCCAGCACGACGGCGACGGCGGCCACCTGCAGATGCGCCAGCTCGCCGACGCGGTCGTGCTCAGCCAGAGCGCCACCACGCGCCTGGTCGCCCGGCTCGAGGAGCGCGACCTGCTCGAGCGCTACCTCTGCCCGACCGACCGCCGCGGCATCTACACGAACGTCACTCCCGAAGGCGCCAAGCTGCTCGACGCGGCCCGCCCCACCCATGACGAGGCGCTGCGCGAGGCGCTCGCGGACGCCTCGGGTGACCGGGAACTCGCCCCGTTCGTCCGTGTCCTGGAAGAGCAGAAAACAGACTCCTGACCTCCACGGGCCGGCCGATCAGCGCGGTCCGTGCGGTCAGTGCGATCAGTGCGATCCATAGTGCTCCGGGCAACGCGCGACGAGCCCGGGGCGTGGCCGTACACGCGCAGCCGCGCGATCGGCCCGGCGGCGTGACGGCCCGAGCAGGTGCCGACGCGTTACCCCCGCCAGGAGGTCGCGCAGGCTCCGCCAGATCTCTTCGCCCGCCAGGCAGCGCTGTGCCGAGGAGGCTCTGGCGGCGTGGATCCAGGTGGAATCACGACCATTCCCAGACGGCGGCGGCGACGAGAAGCCCGATGAGGAGCATCGAAGCCGCGCGTGCCCGGGGCGAGCCGAGCCCTGCGATGGCGACACCGCCGAAGAAGTGTGCCACGCCGGGGATCGGGCCGTGGGGGCCGTGCACCGGGACGAGTACCGCGAGCATGCCGAGCGGGAAGGTGAGCACCAGCCACTTCGACAGGGCCGGAGTGCGAGCCGGCCGAGTTTGCCGCCCCCGGGTCCCGGCCGACGGGTAGAGGCCTGGATCGGGGCCGGCCACCGGCTGGTTGAGTCGGTCCATCCGAGCCTGAGTCTCTTTCAGGTAGTCCTCGCGGCGGTTGTACTCCGGCGTTCCGGGACTGTCCTCCGGGTCGATACCACTCATCGTCTCCCCCTCCATACAAAGCGGTCAGAATTCTTCATTGCCGGGAAGGTGACAGCCATCGTCCTGCGGCACGGGTCGGGAATCAGCTTCGGAGCGGGCCGTTCCTGAACGGAAAATCCTGCGGATACCGGCGCCGCAGGAGCTGTGCGCTGCGCAGGCTGACGATCGTGATGGTGATCGTCCCGCCCCACGTGAGTGCGTCGCCGACGACGCCGGGCACCCCCACGAGCCCATTGCCGCCGACGGTGTTCATCATGAGGGTGGCCATCGCGGCGACGGCGGGCGCGGCGATCAGTGGGAGCAGCGGGTGGCCGTCCGCCGCACGGAACAGCCCGGTCGCCGCCAGATAGAGCGATTTCACGATCCAGGCGAGTTCGAGGATCATGATGAAGACCACGAACATCCACGCTGCCGCTCTGAGCTCGAAGTTCAGGTGCTGGGCGGACTTCTGCAGATAGTTGCCGAGGGCTATGAACGGCGCCGCGGCGGCGAAGATGCCGAACCACGCGGCAATGGCGATGTACGGCCAGCGCAGCTGGATCAGGGCCGCCCGCCGCGCGCCGCGCCTGGTCCACCATACGAGGCACAGCGAGACGACCGGCAGGATGAACACGGCGGTGACCACACTGATCATCAGGCCGAGGAACCAGTTGCCCTCGGGATTGTCGTTCCCGATATTGATGGTCTTGACGTGGTCCTTGCCGTCGGTGATCGTTCCGAGATGGCTCAATCCCGAGTAGTAGACGGCCGTGCCGACGATGATCGCGATGGCGGCCCAGCTGCGGACCTTCCCAAGCCGATCGATGGACTCCACGGGCTCGCCCAGGTAGGCATCGCTCGGTTCGATGAAGTAATTCGGGACGCGCCATATGCTGAACTGCTTTATTCTGCGCCACAAGCCACCCACGCTGTCCCTCCCCGGGCAGGCGTTCTCGGCGAGTGACCGGGGCAATTGTCAAATCCTGTGTATGCGGCTTGGTGTCTTAGTCTGCGGCAGACCTCGGCGGACGCTCAGCCGCGCCGCACGGAGCGCATGTGAGAGGCGCGAGGTGCGACCTGCTAGTCCTTCGGGAGTTTGGTCAGTCAGGCGGATGGTCTGTATGCGGCGAACGCTGGCGCGGCCCGCGTCGACCCGGCTACGCCTGTCCTGGGTCGCTTCCTGCGACTCCGCCCTTTTCGCGCAGTCAGATCGGCGTGGATGCAGACTCCTGCGGTGTCGGGGCAGAATGGCCGTCCATGGATCATTCCGACCTCGATGCGGCCCGGGTCGCGCACGGTTTCTTGACGATCGGCGAGTGCCTGGACCTCGGGCGGCGGATCGGAGCGCTGTTCGATCCCTACTCGACCCTGCTCTCGCGCCACGCCCGGTTCGGGCCGGGCACCGTGATCTACCCCGGCGTCAGCGTGGAGTGCGCGCCCGATGCGACGTGCGAGTTCGGCCCGGACAACGTCCTGTATCCGGGCCTGCGGGTAACCGTCGGATCCGGCGCTGCGGTGGTGGTCGGGGCCGGCAACCGGCTCGGGGAGGGCGGGGC
>NZ_JAGSOG010000041.1 GCF_018139695.1 Actinospica durhamensis
GGGTGGGGCGGTTGGTCACCGCGCGGTGCGTCTCGCCGAGGACGTCGTCGAGGGGGAGCTGCGGGTCGTCCGCGGCGGCGAGCACGCGCCGGGTGTCGGTCACGCTCAGGCGGCCGACCTCCACCAGGGACCGGATCAGGCGCAGCCGGGCGAGGTGCTCGGGGCCGTAGTCGGCCTGGTTGCGGGCGGTGCGCTCGCCTGCGGGCAGCAGGCCTTCGCGCAGGTAGTACTTGACCGTGGGCAGCGGGACGCCGCTGGCCGCCGACAGCTCGCCGATGCGCATCGACACTCCGTAATACGGTCCGCCGCCCGGATCCTTGACAGGTCGGGGGCAGGAATGGATAGTGGTGCTATCCGCTATGGATAGTGGATAGCACCACTATCCCACAATCGGGAGGTGAGGGCGATGGCCAAGGCCGTCCCCGGCCGGATGTCCGCCCACATCGAGGGAGACTTCGTGGTCTTCCTCGTCGGGATGCGGTTCAACCGGCCCTGGCATCTGCGCAAGGCCTGGCTGGCGTTCACCGCGATGCCCCGGATGCTGCGCTACCTCTATCAGCACCCGGACCAGGGGCTGCTCGGGCACACGCTCGCGATCGGGGCGAACGGGCCGGTCGTGATCCAGTACTGGCGCAGCGTCGAGCAGCTCGAGGCCTTCGCGAGCTCCACCGCCGCGCCGCACCATCCGGCCTGGCGGACCTGGAACAAGGTGATCGGCTACCAGAGCCCTGATATCGGCGTCTGGCACGAGTCCTACCAGGTCAAGGCCGGGGCGTACGAGTGCCTGTACGGCAACATGCCGCGCTTCGGCCTGGCCGCGGCGGGCGAGCACGTGTCGGCGGCGCGCAAGGGCGAGACCGCCGCGCAACGCCGTGGCGCCGCGCCGGCCTGATCCGCGCCGGCCTGATCCCCGCTGGTAAGCGCGCCCGGCCCGCCGACCTCAGCGGACACCGCTACCCGCAGCACCCGCCGCCGCAGCATCCGCCGCCCGAGGCGGCGGGGCCCGGGGCGCGGCCGCCCACGGACACGGCCGAGAAGAGCTTGACCGTGTCGGTGTGCCCGGCCGGGCAGAGGGCGGGAGCGTCCGACTCGGTCATCGGGCGGGTCTGCTCGAAGGTCGCGCCGCAGGCGCGACAGCGGTACTCGTAACGTGCCATGGCATCGAGTCTAAGGCTTGGGCGACCGGAAACGACGGCGTGTCCGTTCTCCGTATTAATGCGGATATACCGCACAATTCAGGAGGGACCCGGTGTCCCCTCGGCTCAGGCGCCGTGATCGCGGAGGCGGAAGGACCAGCGCGTGCTGTGGACGGTGGCCGTGCACGCGCTCGCCGCAGTGCTCGCCCCGCCGCTGGTGCACCGCTTCGGCCGCAACGCGTTCTTCGTGCTGGCCGCGGCCCCGGCCGCGGCGCTGGTCTGGGCGCTGACGCAGACCTCGAGCGTGCTCGCCGGGCATCCGCTCGAGCAGGTGGTGCAGTGGATCCCGGCCTACGACGTCTCGCTCGCCTTCCGGCTCGACCCGCTCGGCCTGCTGCTGCTCTACCTCGCCTCCGGCATCGGCGCGCTGGTGCTGGTCTACTGCGCCCGCTACTTCGACTCGGACGAGCCGGGCCTCGGCCTGTTCGCCGCCTCGCTCACCGCCTTCGCCGGTGCGATGATCGGCCTGGTCCTGGCCGACGACCTGGTGCTGCTGTTCGTGTTCTGGGAACTGACCACGATCCTGTCGTTCCTTTTGATCGGGCACTACGCGGACCGGCCGGCGGCGCGGCGCAGCGCGCTGCGGGCCGTGACCGTCACCACCTTCGGCGGGCTCGCGCTGCTGGCCGGGGTGGTGATCCTGGGTCAGGCGGCCGGGACGTACCGCATCTCCGCGATCCTGGCCCACCCGCCGCGCGGCACGGCGGTGACCGCGGCGCTGGTGCTCGTGCTGATCGGCGCGTTCGCCAAGTCGGCGGTCTTCCCGTTCAGCCAGTGGCTGCCCGGGGCGATGGCCGCGCCCACCCCGGTCAGCGCGTACCTGCACGCCGCGGCCATGGTCAAGGCTGGGATCTACCTGATCGCGCGGTTCGCCCCGGCCTACGGGACCGAGTCGTACTGGACCGGGCTGTGCTTCGTCCTCGGCGGCGCCACCATGCTCCTCGGCGGCATCAGGGCCCTGCGGGAGAACGACCTCAAGCGGGTGCTCGCCTTCGGCACCGTGAGCCAGCTCGGCTTCCTCACCGCGATCCTCGGCGGCGGGCACCGGGACGAGGCGTACGCGGGCGTCGCGATGGTGCTCGCGCACGCGCTGTTCAAGGCTCCGCTCTTCCTCGCCGTCGGCGTCATCGACCACTGCGCCAAGACTCGCGACCTGCGTAAACTCTCCGGCCTCGGGCGTTCGATGCCCACCCTCTGCGTCGTCACCTGCCTGGCCGCGGCCTCCATGGCCGGCATTCCGCCGCTGCTCGGCTTCGGGGCCAAGGAGAGCGTGTTCGACGCCTTCTGGTCCGGCGCCGACGACGGGTCGCGGGTGGATCCGTACATGCTGGCCGTGTTCACCGTCGGGTCCGCGCTCACGGTCGGGTACACCTGCCGCGTCGTGTGGGGGGCGTTCGCCGTGAAGCCCGGAGTCGCGCCCACCCCGGTACATCGCGAAGGAGCGCTCTTCCTCGCTCCGGCGGCCGTGCTCGCGCTGGCCGGACTCGTGCTCGGCATCGGCGCGCCCGTGCTCAACGGGCTCTTCGCCGCCTACGCCGACACCCTGCCTGGACCGCACCACCTGCAGCTGCACATCGCCGGGTGGAGCGGGATCGGGCTGCCGCCCGCGCTCTCCGCCATCGCCTGGGCCGGCGGCGCCGCGCTCTTCCTCGCCCGCGCACCGCTGCTGCGCTTCCAGCGCGACCACACCCTGCCCGAGGGCGAGGACGTCGTGACCAATCTGCTGCTCGTCCTCGAACGGGCCTCGCTGCAGATCACCGGCTCGCTGCAACGCGGTTCGCTGCCCGGGTACCTCGGCACGGTCTTCCTCAGCGCGGTCGGCCTCGGCATCTGGGCCCTGAGTTCCGGCGCGCCCTGGGCGCTGCCGCACCCGGTGCCCTGGTGGTTCTCCCGCACGCAGCTGGTCGTCGCGGTCCTGACCTGCCTTGCCGCCCTGAGCGTGCCGCTGCTGCGCGGACGCCTCGCCGCCGCCCTGCTGACCGGCGTGACCGGGTTCGCGGTGGCGATCCTCTTCCTCGTCGACGACGCCCCCGACCTCGCCTTCACCCAGCTGGCCGCCGAGACCGTCTCGCTGATCGTGTTCGTCCTCGTCCTGCGCCGGCTCGGCCCCGAGTTCGTGCCCACCGCGCGCTCCCGCCGCCGGGCCGGGCACCTGGCCACGGCCGTCGCCACCGGCGCCGTCCTGAGCGCCCTGACGTACGTGGCGGCGGCCGCGCGCGGGGTCGCGCCGGTCGGCCCCGGGTACGGCGTGCTGGCCGAGCGCGCCAAGCTCGGCAACGTGGTGGGCGCCATCATCGTGGACTTCCGCTCCTGGGACACCCTCGGCGAGAGCAGCGTGCTGGCGATCTGCGCGGCCGGGGTCACCAGCCTCGTCTTCGCCCGCCGCGGCGCCGCCGCGCTGGCCCGCCACCAGCCGCCCGAGCGGGCCGCGGCCGAAGCGGCCTCCGGCGGCTGGCTGGCCGCGCGCCCGGCCGTGCTGCAGCGCTCGCTGCAGCTCGAGGTGGTGGCCCGGCTGACCTATCACACGATCCTGCTCGTCTCGCTCTACCTGCTCTTCCACGGCGAGGCCGGGCTCGGCGGCGGCTTCGTGGCCGGGCTGCTGGCCGGGCTCGGGCTGACGATGCGTTACCTGGCCGGCGGGCGCTACGAACTGGCCGCGGCCGCGCCGGTCGACGCGGGTGTGCTGCTCGGCGTGGGCATGGCGCTGGCCGCCGGGACCGCGCTGCTCGGCTACGCCTGGGGGGACACCGTGCTGGCGCCGGGCGAGTTCGTGCTGCACCTGCCGGTGACCGGCGAGGTGGACGTACACAGCTCCCTGCTGTTCGACTTCGGGGTCTACGTCCTGGTGATCGGCATCGTGCTGGACATCCTGCGCTCATTCGGCTCCGAGCTCGACCGGCACATCGCCGCCGACCGCGCCGCCGAGGCGGCCGAGGCCGGAGGCGCGCCGTGACCGAGGGCGCGACCAGCCTCACCCTCGTGGCCACCGGCGGCCTGCTGGTGGCCTGCGGGGTGTACCTGCTGCTGGCGCAGAGCCTGACCCGGCTGGTGCTCGGCTTCATCCTGGCCGGCAACGGACTCAATGTATTGATCCTTGCCGCGGGCGGGCTCGGGCCGGCCGACGTGCTCACCCAGGCCATGATCCTCACCGCCATCGTGATCACCCTGGGCATGGCCGCGTACCTGCTCGCGATGGCCTACCGCACCTGGCAGCTGACCGGCGACGACCTGGTCCAGGACGACGTGGAGGACCGCCGGATCGCCAACGAAGCGCACCGCGAGGACCTGCGCGGGGAGCTGCGGGCCCAGCGCGCGGAGTACCGGACCGAGCGCCGCGCCGCCCTCGCCCTCGCCCGCCACCGGCGCCAGGAACTGCGCGATTCGCTGCGCGAGGCCCGCCGCGAGCTGCGCGCCAGGGCCCGGCTGCAGCGCGCCATCGCGGCCCGGGCCGAGGACTACGAGTACCTCGAGGAGGAGACGGAGACCGACACCGACTTCACCCGCCCGCCCGAACGGCCCGCCGAGCCGCGTACCGAGCCGCGTACCGAGCCGCGTACCGAGCCGCGTACCGACAAGCCCGCCGAGCCGCCGTCCGACCCGCCGTCCGACAAGCCCGCGGATCCGCCCGCCGACCCCGGTGGCCGGCCATGAAGGGCCTCGTCCCGCTCCCGGTGCTGCTGCCGCTGTTCGCCGTCGGCCTCAAGTTCGTGCTCGGCCCGCGCCGCCTGCGTATCCAGACCCTGATCTCGCTCGCGGTGCTGACCGCGGACCTCGTCATCAGCTCGATCCTGATGGTGGGCGCCGACCAGCACGGGCCGATCGTGGTCCAGGTCGGCGGGTTCGCCGCGCCGCTCGGGATCACGCTCGTGGTCGACCGCTTCTCCGGGCTGATGCTGGCGATCTCCTCCACCGTCACCCTGGCCGTGCTCGTCTACTCGCAGAGCCAGCGCACCGCCGACGAGAACGAGGACGAGGCCGGGACGCCGCTGGCGGTGTTCTACCCCACCTACCTCGTGCTCGCCGCCGGGATCGCCGACAGCTTCCTGGCCGGGGACCTGTTCAACCTCTACGTCGGCTTCGAGGTCATGCTGACGGCCAGTTACGTGCTGATGACCATCGGGGGAAGCGAGCAGCGGATCCGGCACGGCGCGGTCTACATCATGGTCGGCGCGTCCTCCTCGCTGCTGTTCGTGGCCGCGATCGCGGTGGCCTACGCGGCCTGCGGCACCGTCAACCTGGCCGACCTCTCCACCCGGCTGGCCACCACCGAGCCCGCGGTGCGCCTGGCCGTGCAGGTGCTGCTGCTGACCGTCTTCGCGGTCAAGGCGGCCGTCTTCCCGCTCTCGGCCTGGCTGCCCGACTCCTACCCGACCGCGCCCGCGCCGGTCACCGCCGTGTTCGCCGGACTGCTCACCAAGGTCGGCGTCTACTCGCTCATCCGCACCCAGACGCTGCTGTTCCCGCACGACGGGCGCACCTCGCTGCTCTACGCCGTGGCCGCCCTTTCCATGATCGTGGGCATCCTCGGCGCCGTGGCCCAGGCCGATCTCAAACGCCTGCTGTCGTTCACCCTGGTCAGCCACGTCGGATTCCTGGTGCTCGGTCTGGCCCTCGGCACCGTGCGGGCGCTGTCCGGCGCCCTGTTCTACGCCATCACCCACATCACCGTGCAGACGACGCTGTTCCTGGTGACGGGGCTGATCGAACGGCGCGAGGGCACCGCCGACTTCGGCCGGCTGGCCGGCCTGGCCCGGATGAGCCCGCTGCTCGGGGTGCTGTTCTTCCTGCCCGCGATGAACCTGGCCGGGATCCCGCCGCTGTCCGGCTTCGTGGCCAAGCTCGCCCTGCTCCAGGCCGCCGCGGCCGTGGGCGGGGTGGGCGCGTATTTCCTGCTCGCGGCCATGCTGGTGACCAGCCTGCTGACGCTCTACGCCATGTCCAAGGTCTGGTCGCGGGCGTTCTGGCGCGATCCGGGCGAGGGGCTCGGCAAGGAGCGCGAGCGGCAGATCGTCTTCCCCGGCGTGGCCGGCGTCGCGGTGATCCGCAGCACCGTCGGCGAGGCCCGCGGCATCGGCGGGCGGCGCATCGCGACCGGCGAGAACTACCCGGCTGGCATGCTCGGCGCCACCATCGCCCTGCTGCTGCTCAGCCTCGCCTACACGGTCTGGGCCGGGCCGATCGCCCGCTACACCACCCGCGCGGCGGCCGAGCTGCTCGACCCGGCCGCGTACGTGCAGGCGGTGCAGGCCGTCGTGGGAGGTGCGCATTGAAATCGGTCCTGCGCCTGCGCCGCAGCCTCAACCCGACCGCGCTGCTGTGGCTGCTCGGGGTGTGGCTGCTGCTGTGGGGGAGTATCAGTCCTCTGGCGATCGTCTCCGGCCTGCTGATCGGCGTGGTGCTGCTGGTGGCCACGCCGCAGCCGCCGGTCGAGATCGGGCTGCGGCTGCGGCCGCTGCGGGTGCTCGGCCTGCTGGCCTACATCACGGTGGACCTGGTGGTGGCCAGCTTCCGGGTCACCGCGCAGATCCTGCGCCCCGGCCCGCCCGCCTCGGCGATCTTCGAGGTCCCGCTGCGGGTGCGCGGCGGCCTGATGATGACGATGGTGGCCGTCGCGGTCTCGGCGGTGCCCGGCAGCACCGTGCTCGACGTGCGCCCGGAGCGCGGATTCCTCGAGATCCACGTTCTCGACGCATCCTCGCCGAAGGCCGAGCAGAACCTGCACCGCGAGGTGCGCGACCTCGAGCGGCGCATCGTCGCCGCGTTCGGCTCGCGGGCCGAGCGCGCGCGGGTACGGGAAGGGAACGCGCGATGACCATGGACGAGTTCTGCCTCTACGGCGCCGCGGGCGTGCTGGCCGTGGCGGCGCTGCTGGTGCTGGTGCGCACGGTGCTCGGGCCGACGGCGTACGACCGGTCCATCGGGCTCGACGTGCTCACCGCCATCTGCCTGGCCGCGATCTCGGTGGACGCGGCCGAGCACCGCGACGGCGAGTACCTGCCGATGCTCCTGCTGCTGTCGCTGGTGGGCTTCACCGGCGCGGTGTGCATCGCCCGCTTCGCCGGGTCCGAGGCGGGCGAGGAGGTCTCCGGCGACGACGGCTGCGTGGTGCCCGGGCCGCAGGACACCCTCGGCGGGTCGCTGCCCGCGCCGCTGCCGGAGACGGAACTCGAGAAGCGGCGCGAGGAGGGACTGTAGCGATGCGGGCGACGGAGGTCCTCGACGACGTCGGCGACGTGGCGATCCTCGGCGGCGCGCTGTGGTCGCTGATCGCGGGGATCGGGCTGCTGCGGCTGCCCGACGTGCTCACCCGCATGCACGCGGCGACCAAGCCGCAGGTGCTCGGGCTGCTGATGGTGGTGTTCGGCGTGGCGCTGCGGCTGCGCGACGCCAACGACATCACGACGCTGATCCTGGTCGGGCTGTTCCAGACCTGGACCGTGCCGGTGGCCGCGCACATGGTCGCCCGGGCCGCCCGGCGGCGCGCCACCAAGCCCTGACCCGAGCGGTCCGCCGCGGGCGAGCGGCCCGGTTCCGATGGCCGTAAGCAGCGCTTACGGGCCCTCACGGATCCTGCGCCAAACAATGTGATCATCGGTCCGGCACGCGGCTAGAGTGGGCAGGCCGCCCGCGGCGCCCCACCTCGCCGACCCGACCCGGAGTCACCCATGCCGCCGATTCTCGCCCTGATCGCCTCCGCGGTCTGGGGCAGCAGCGACTTCGCCGGCTCGATGCTCTCCCGGCGCTGGCCCTCCACGGCCGTGGTCTTCCTCGGCTCCAGCCTCGTCTTCGTCCTGCTCGTGCTCGGCGTGCCGCTGGTGCACCCGCCGTTCGGCGCCTACCAGCTCTACGGCTTCGGCGCGGGCCTGGCCGGCGCGAGCGCGCTCGCCTGCTTCTACGAGGCGATGGCCGCCGGGCCGATGTCGCTGGTCGCGCCGCTGTCGGCGACGAGCGCGGCCGTGCCGGTGATCTGGGCCATCGCCCGCGGCGGCCGGGTGGACGCGCTGCAGGCCGCGGGCATCGTGCTCGCCTTCGTCGGCGTCGTGCTCGCCTCCGGGCCGGAACTGCGCGAAGGCAGCCTGGTCAGCCGCTCCACCCTGCTGTGCACGCTCGTGTCCGCGATCGGCTTCGGGCTCTACTACATCTTCTTCGCCCTCGGCTCCGCCACCAGCGTCTACGGCACCCTGCTCTCCCAACGCGCCGCCGGCGTCCTGGTGCTCGCGCCGGTCGCGCTGCGCGGGCTGCGCACCGGCAAGGGCCCGCTGCGCGGTCTGGCCTTCAGCGCCGCCACCGTCGGCATGCTGCTCTACTGCAGCATCGGGGACGTGAGCGCGAACGGGCTCTACGGCCTGGCCACCCGGCACGCCGGGAGCGAACTGCCGGTGGTCATGGCGCTGTCCGGGCTCTACCCCGTGGTCAGCACCCTGCTCGCGCGCGGCCTGCTCAAGGAGCGGCTGCGCCCGGTCCAGAACATCGGAATCCTCGCCGCGTTCACCGGAGTCCTCCTGCTCAACGCGTAGCCGTTTAAGTACACTCCGACACATGACCGCGACCCCGGTACCGATCACCCCCGAGCTGCACACCTACCTCCTCGCCCACACCTCGCCCAGGGACGAGGTGCAGAACTGGCTGATCGAGCGCACGGCCGAACTCGGCGGCGTCGCCCGGATGCAGATCGCGCCGGAACAGGGGGTGCTGCTCACCATCCTGGCCCGGCTCACCCGCGCCGAGGTGGCCGTGGAGGTCGGCACGTTCACCGGGTACTCCTCGATCTGCATCGCCCGCGGCCTGGCCGAGGGCGGCCGGCTGATCTGCTGCGACATCAGCGAGCAGTGGACCGCGATCGCGCGCGAGGCCTGGAGCCGGGCCGGTGTGGCCGAGCGGATCGACCTGCGCATCGCCCCCGCGCTCGAGACCCTCGAGGCGCTGCCGGCCGGGGAGCACATCGACTTCGCGTTCGTGGACGCGGACAAGGAGCCGTACTGGGAGTATTACAGCGCTCTGATCACCCGGCTGCGTCCGGGCGGGATCCTGGCGTTCGACAACACCTTCCGCAACGGCGACGTGGTCGACTCCCGCCGGGCCGGGGCCGGGCGGGGCGGAGACCCGGATCCGGGCGCCCTGCACGTGTTCAACGAGCGGCTGGTGGCGGACGAGCGGGTCGAGGTGGTCATGCTGCCGATCGCGGACGGGCTGACGGTGGCGCAGAAGCGGTAGACGGTGTCCGGGTTCAACCGTCGGTGCCACGCCTGTCGGAGGCGGCCGCTACGGTGGCCCCTGTGACTACCGAAGAGCTGACCGCGTCGACCGATCTGCACCTGCCGCCGCTGCCCGAATCCTGGCGGCAGGCCCTCGGCGCGGAGACCGAGAAGCCGTACTACCGCGAGCTCGACGCCTTCGTCGCGGCCGAGCGCGCGGCGCACCAGGTCTTCCCGCCGCGTGAAGAGGTGTTCGCCGCGCTCGACGCCACCGCGTACCAGGACGTGCGGGTGGTGCTGCTCGGGCAGGACCCGTACCACGACGACGGCCAGGCGCACGGCCTGTGCTTCTCGGTGCGTCCCGGCGTGCGCGTGCCGCCGTCGCTGCGCAACATGTACAAGGAGCTCAACGCGGACCTCGGCCTGCCGGTCCCGGTCGGCGGGGACCTGCGCCCGTGGACCAAGCAGGGCGTGCTGCTGCTCAACACGGTGCTCACGGTGCGCGCGCACGAGGCCAACTCGCACAAGAAGCACGGCTGGGAGACCTTCACCGACGCGGTGATCCGGGCCGTGAGCGAGCGGGAGCAGCCGGTCGTGTTCGTGCTCTGGGGCGGCCCGGCCAAGACCAAGACGGCGCTGATCGACACCGCCAAGCACCGGGTCATAGAAGGCGTGCACCCCTCGCCGCTCTCGGCGAACAAGGGCTTCCACGGCTCCCGGCCCTACTCCGCGGTCAACGCGGCGCTGGCCGAGCTCGGCTACCCGCCGGTGGACTGGACCCTGTGAGCTGAGGGCGCCGCCTTCGGCGGGGTGCGGCGCGCCCGGCCGCAGCCGGTCTCAACCGGCGAGCCCGTTCCCGCGTCTCTCCCGCCGGAGGTGTCACCATGACCATGAGCAGGGGTCAGTTCGTCGCCGTGACGGTCGTGCTCGCCGCGGCCGTGATGGCCGGGGCCGGGTACTGGGCGTACTCGGCCGTCGCGGGTCCGTCCACGCCGCCGCAGGCCCGGCCGCCGGCCACCGGCTCCGTGACGAACCCGGGCGCGGGCGGCGGATCCTCCGTCACCGTGCCGACCTCGGCGAGCGGCGCGTCCCCGTCGGCCGCCGCCGGTGCGAGCGCCTCGGCCTCCGCGCCCACGTCCGGGACGCCCCAGTGCCTCAACGGCGACATCACGGTGAGCCTGGGCCAGGGCGGGGGCGCCGCCGGGCACATCAGCGTCCTGCTGCTGTTCGCCAACGGCTCGGGACACCCCTGCTACCTGCACGGCTACCCGGGCGCCGAACTCGTGGACCCGAGCGGCACGCTGCCGCCGCTGGACGCGGTCAGGAAGCTGACCGGCTACATGGGCGGGGCCCAGGGGATGAGCGCGGCGCCGACGGTGACGCTGGCCGCCGGGCAGACCGTCTCGGCGGTGCTGGAGTGGACCGACGTCAGCTCCGGCTCGACCGCCTCCTGCTACACCGGGGCCGACAGCCTCGCGGTGACCCCGCCGAACTCGACCGCGGCCACGAAGCTCAGCCTCGGCTCCGGCGCGACGGTCTGCGGCGGGTTCGAGGTGCACCCGGTGCTCGCGGTGATCGGCAACACGCCGACCGGGTGAGCCGGCCGCGGCGTCGCGCGCCGGCCTGGCGCCCTGGCCCGGTCTCAGCCTACGCTCGTGCCGATCAGGGTACCGATGAGGTAGGTCGCGCCGGCCGCGACGGCGGCGAGCCCCAGCTGGCGCACGGCGCTGAACCACACCGGACGCGACGTCAGCTTGCCGACGGCGCCGCCGCCGATCAGCGCGCCGAGCGCGGACAGCAGCAGGGCCAGCCAGAGCGCCTGCGCGCCGAACAGGTACGGGGCCAGCGGAATGATCGCGCCGAGGGTGAAGGAGGCGAACGAGGCCCCGGCCGCCGTCCACGGCGAGGGCAGGTCGTGCGGGTCCACCCCGAGTTCCTCGCGCACGTGCATCTTCAGGCCCTGGTCCGGCTGGGCCGAGATCTGCTCGACCACCTTGTGCGCCAGGTCCGGATCAACACCCTGCGCCACGAACGCGGCGGCCAGCTCCAGCCGCTCGCCTATCGGATTGCGCTTGAGCTCGTGCCGCTCCTTGGCCACCTCGGCCTGTACCAGCTCGTTCTGCGAGGAGACCGAGACGTACTCGCCGGTGGCCATCGAGAAGGCGCCGGCCACCAGACCGGCGATGCCGGTCAGGGCGACCGTGTGCGCCGAGCCGCCGCCCGCGCCCACGCCGCTGATCAGCGAGACGTTGGTGACCAGGCCGTCCATCGCGCCGAACACGGCCGGGCGCAGCCAGCCGCCGGAGACGTCCCGGTGGTGGTGCGGCGGCGGGGGCCCCGGGTTGCGCGGGGGGTGCGGCTTGTCGGCGGCGGGCACAACGACTCCCGGTCGGTTCGAGGCGCGCGGCCGCACGCGCGGGGACGGAAAGACGGCCGGATGATCGCCACAGTAGCGTCAATAAGGCCTTCATTCAAAACTCGATGATATAAGGAAAGCCTTACCTGATCGGCGTTTCCGTGTGATCTGTCGATAACGACGATAAAACCGCCGCGCCCATTCACCGCGATTCGCGCGGCCGGTCGGCGGGCCGGAAAACGGCTTGCCGAGCCCGCGCGGAGAGCGCCAGGATCACCGTCATGAGCCATCGCAGAGCTGACATGTTCCTCGAACCGGACTCCGACACCCGCGCCGAACCGCCGACTCGCGGCGGCGAACTCGACACCCTGACCGGATTCCTGCGCTGGCAACGCGAGACCTTCGCGCTCAAATGTTCGGGGCTCGACGCCGGGCAACTCGCCCGCCGCGCGGTGGAGCCCTCGACCCTCTCGCTGCTCGGGCTGCTGCGCCACCTCGCCGACGTCGAACGCGGCTGGTTCCGGGTCACCCTGGCCGGGCAGGACGCGCCCGCGCACTTCGTCACCGGGGACGACGGCGAGTTCACCGGCGCGCTGCCCGACCCCGGGATCGTGGCCGAGGCGTGGGCGAGGTGGCACGCGGAAGTCGACTTCGCCGAGCGGTTCGTGGCCGAGGCGCCGGACCTGGACGCCGTGGGCAGGACGCCGGACGCGTGGCGCGGCCCGATGTCGCTGCGCTGGGTGCTGACCCACATGATCGAGGAGTACGCGCGGCACAACGGCCACGCGGATCTGCTGCGGGAGCGGATCGACGGACGGCTCGGGCAGTAGGCGCCGGAGGTCCACCCACTGCGTCATCGAGCCCGAATACGACCGGGATGAGAGCCCGGACCGAGGCCGGCACCGCGGCCGGGACGCGCCGCCGCGCGAATCAGCCCGCGCAGACGTCTTGACAGCCCGACAGGTCTAGTCCAATCTCCCCACTAGTCCCTGCTCCGGAGCGGGCGCACCGCCACCCACCGTGCTCTTTTCGTGCTGCCCTGGAGTCCCCCCATGCCGCTGAAACCACCCCGCAAGCCGCGTCCACAGCCACTGTCCTCGGCTCGACGCGCCGTTCTCGCCGCGGTCACCGCCCTGGCGCTGGCCGTGACCACCGGTCTTGCCGCCGTCGTGCTCTCCGCCTCCCCGGCGATGGCCGCGACGACGAACCTGTTGTCCAACCCGGGGTTCGAGTCCGGGACCCTGTCCGGCTGGACCTGCGACGCGGGCACCGGAGCGGTGGTCACCTCGCCCGTGCATTCGGGGTCTTATGCGCTGGAGGGCACGCCCTCGTCGTCGGACGACGCGCAGTGCACGCAGACGGTCTCGGTCCTCGCGAACACCTCGTACACGCTCTCGGGCTACGTCGAGGGCTCGTACGTGTACATCGGGGTGACCAGTGGGACGGACACGTGGACGCCGAGTGCGACCAGCTATTCCCAGTTGAGCGTGACGTTCACGACCGGGGCGTCGCAGACCTCGGTGCAGGTGTACGTACACGGGTGGTACGCGCAGCCGGCCTACTACGCGGATGACCTGGCGCTGACCGGACCGGCCGGGGCGAGTTCCTCCGCGTCGGCGAGCGCTTCCGCATCGAAGTCGCCGACGCCGACGCCGTCGGCCTCCGCGTCCGCCAGTGCCTCCCCGTCCGCGAGCGCGTCCGCGTCCGCCTCGGCGAGCCCGACCAGCTCCGTGACCAGCCCGCCCGGCGGCCTGAACTGGAAGGTCGCGCCCTACATCGACATCACGGCGTCCACCCCGACCCTGCTGCAGATCGAGCAGGCCACCGGCCAGAAGACGTTCACGCTCGCGTTCCTGCTCGGCAGCAGTGCGGGCTGCGTCCCGGAGTGGGGCGGCACCATCGCGCTGACCGACTCGCGCATCATCGGTGAGATCGACGCGCTGCGGGCGGCCGGCGGTGACGTCGCGGTCTCCTTCGGCGGCGCCGAGGGGCCGTACCTGGAGACGACCTGTTCCAGCGAATCGCAGCTCGAGGCGGCGTACCAGACCATCGTGAGCACGTTGAAGGTCACCCACCTCGACTTCGACATGGAGGCGGCCACCAACACCTCCGAGGTGAACCAGGCGATCGCGCAGGTCCAGGCGGCCAACCCCGGCCTGGTGATCTCCTACACGCTCGAGGTCCAGGCGGCCACCTACGGCCTGACCCCCGCGCTCGGCGTGCAGGTACTGCAGAACGCGGTCTCCGAGGGCGTGAAGGTCGGCATCGTCAACCCGATGACCATGGACTTCGCGCCCGACGGGGACTGGGGCACCTCGGTGATCGAGGCGGCCGAGTCCACCGAGGCGCAGATGGCCACGATCTGGCCGAGCGACACCACCGCCCAGCTGTACGCGATGCTCGGGGTGACTCCGATGATCGGCGACAACGACACCGGCCCGGTGTTCACCATCGCCGACGCGCAGGAGCTGGTCTCCTGGGCGCAGAGCGAGCACATCGGGCGCCTGGCGTTCTGGTCCGAGGGCCGGGACAACGGCGGCTGCCCGAGCGGCGGGGTCTCCCCGACCTGTAGCGGGATCTCCCAGTCGAGCTTCCAGTTCACCTCGATATTCGCCGGGTTCACCGGCTGACCTGCGCTGATGCGGGCCGGTCGAGTTTCGGGTTTCACCGCGCGGCGACGTATCCTGCCGGTATGCGCGTGCGACCCCTTCTCGACTGGCCCGACAGCGCGGCGTCGGGTCAAGGAGCGGACGCCGGCCCGGCCGCGGCTGCCCTCGACGAGGTGGCCCGGCTGCTCGAGCAGGGCCCGGTGGCCGTGCTCAGCGGCGCCGGCCTGTCCACCGACTCCGGCATCCCGGACTACCGCGGCGTCACCGGCACCCTGCGCCGGCACACGCCGATGACCTACCAGGAGTTCGTCTCCAGCGAGCTCGGCCGGCGCCGTTACTGGGCCCGCAGCCACCTCGGCTGGCGTACCATCACCGGCGCCCGCCCGAACTCCGGCCACGCCGCGGTGGCGGCTCTCGGCGCGAGCGGCCACGTGGCGGGCGTGATCACGCAGAACGTGGACGGGCTGCACACCGCCGCGGGCACCCGCGACCCGATCGAGCTGCACGGCTCGCTCGCCCGGGTGATCTGCCTGGACTGCCACAGCCTCAGCACCCGCGAGGCGCTCGACCTGCGGCTGCGCCGGGCCAACCCGGACTTCCAGGACCTGGCCGCGAGCCGGATCAACCCGGACGGCGACGTCGAACTCGATGACGACGCGGTGGCGGGCTTCGATTTCGTCCCCTGCGACGTGTGCGGCGGGATGCTCAAGCCGGACGTGGTGTTCTTCGGCGAGAACGTGCCCAAGCCGAAGGTGGCCCGGTGCTACGCGCTCGTCGACGACGCGCACGCGGTGCTGGTGCTCGGCTCGTCCCTGACCGTGATGTCCGGCCTGCGCTTCGTCCGGTACGCGGCCAAGGCGGCCAAGCCCGTCGCGATCATCAACCAGGGCCCCACCCGCGGCGACGCGCACGCCGCGGTCCGCCTCGAGGCGCCGCTCGGCCCGACGCTGACGGCCCTGGCCGCGCGCCTCGCCTGACGTGACTCAGGGCTGCGCGTACCAGGTCTCCTGCGCACCCTCGAGGTGGCGCCGGACACAGCCCTCCTGCCGGGCCGGGAGCGCCGGCAGGTCCTCGGGCGCGAACCAGCCCACGTCCACCGACTCGTCGTCGTTCACGCGCGCTTCGCCGGACACGGCCCGGCACAGGAAGGCCACGTCCATGTACACGGCCTGATCCCCGTTGGCATGCCGCATCCGCGGGGTGCTCTCCACCGCGATGACCCGCTCGATCTGCGCGACCACGCCGGTCTCCTCGAGGATCTCGCGCACGATCCCGGCTCCCGGCTGCTCGCCGGGTTCCAGACAGCCGGTCACCAGCGCCCACTGCAGGTTGTCGGCGCGGCGCACCAGCAGGATCCGGCCGGCCTCGTCGAGCACCAGGCCGGTGACTCCGGGCAGCCACAGCAGATCCTGGCCGATCTTCTCACGCAGGGTCAGGATGAACTCGGGAATCGGCACGACCGCGGCCTCCTACACTTGCCCATGAAGTAGAGCGAATGATCGATCTCGTCCCGAGGAGACTAACGTGCCTGCCCACACCCGCGAGCGCTTCGGCGCACTGCCGGACGCGACCCCGGTGGAGCGCTGGACCCTGACCGACGAGACGACCGGGGCGCGCGCCGCGGTGCTCGGGTACGGGGCGGTGCTGCAGGCGCTGCACCTGCCCGACCGGTCAGGGCGCACCGCGAACGTCGTGCTCGGTTTCGACAATCTGCCCGACTACCTGGAGCGCAGTCCCTTCTTCGGCTGCGTGGTGGGGCGTTTCGCCAACCGGATCGCCGGCGGCGTGTTCGAACTCGACGGCACCGAGTACCGGCTTGCGCACAACGACGGGCCGCGGCCGAACTCGCTGCACGGCGGCACGCCCGGCTTCGGCGCGCGGATGTGGGAGGGCGTGGCCGAGGACGTGGACGGCGGCGCCGCGGTCACGCTCTCGCGGGTCAGCCCGGACGGCGAGGAGGGCTTTCCCGGCACGCTCGAGGTGAGCGTGCGCTACACGCTCGCGCACGGGCGGCTGACCCTGGAGTACCGGGCCGAGACCAGCGCCCCGACCGTGCTCAACCTGACCAACCACGCGCACTTCAACCTGGCCGGGGACGGCGCCGGCTCCGTCCTGGACCACGAGTTGAGCATTGTGGCGCAGGAGTACCTGCCGGTCGACAGCGTGCTGATCCCGCTGGAGGCCGCGGCCCCGGTGGCCGGCACGCCCTTCGACTTCCGCACCCCGGTCGCGGTCGGCGCCCGGATCGAGGACCCGCACCCGCAGCTGCGCCTGGCCGACGGATACGACCACTGCTACGTGCTGCCGGGCGGGCGCACGGCCGAGCCGCGCCCGTTCGCGACGCTGCGCGACCCGGACAGCGGCCGGGTGCTGCGCCTGGCCACCACCGAGCCCGGGGTGCAGGTGTACTCCTGCAACGACTTCGACGGCTCGCTCATCGGCACGTCCGGGAAGCCCTACGGTCCCTACGCGGGCATCGCCCTGGAGACCCAGCACTTCCCGGACGCGCCCAACCGTCCGGCCTACCCGTCCACCGTGCTGCGCCCGGGCGAGGTGTTCACCTCGACGACCGTGCTCGCGTTCGGCGAGGACGAAGGCTGACAACAGTGCACGGGCTCAGCGCCCGGCCCACTCCTCGGCCAGCAGTTCGAAGGAGCGGACCCGGTCGGCGTGCTCGTGCGTGATGGTCGTGACGATCAGCTCGTCGGCTCCGGTCGCCTCGCGCAGGATCTCGAGCTGGTCGGCCACGGCCTTGGCGGTGCCCACGAACCGGGTCTCGAGCCGATCGCCCACCAGCGCCTGGTCCGCCTCCGACCACGGATACGCGCGCGCCTGCTCCGGCGTCGGGTAGGCGATCGCGCCCTCCGCGGTACGGATGCTGCGCACCCACGGCCCGTAGCCGTGGGCGAGCTCGCGCGCCTTCTCCTCGGTGGGCGCGACGACCACGTCGGCCGAGACGCTCACGTGCGGCTCGGCCACGCCCTCGGCGTGCTCGGCGGCCTTGAACGCGGCCCGGTAGCCCTCCACCGCCTCGAGCACGGTGGACGGGCTGACGTGGTAGTTCGCCGCGAAACGCAGGCCGTTGCGACCGGCCACCGAGGCGCTCTCCCCGCCGGAGCTGCCCAGGATCCACAGCTGCAGCGCGGCGCCCTCGCCCGGGATGACATGGCCCTCGACCCCGTCGGCGTTGCGGTAGGTGCCGCGCAGCAGGGCCAGGATCGTGTCGATCTGCTCGCCGTAGTCCTCCGACTCGGCGTGCGGCTGCTGCAGCAGCTCCTTGATCAGGGCGAAGCGGGGCGAGCCGAGCAGCGTGGTGAAGTCGAAGCCGGTCGGGATGAGCAGGCCGTTGTCCGTGGTGAACGGCCCGCGGCGGTTCGGCCCCTCGTCGCCGGGCGCGGGTGTGCGCTTGCCGCCGCCGCCGGAGCGGCCGAGGCCCAGGTCGATCCGGCCCGGGTAGAGGGCGTCGAGCAGGCCGAACTCCTCCACCGTCGACAGGGCCGTGCGATGGCCGAGCTGCACCGCGCCCGCGCCGAGCCGGATCGTCGAGGTGTGTCCGGCGACGAGCGCGATCACCACCGCCGGGGAGGTGCCGGCCACGCCCGGGTTGAGGTGGTGCTCGGCGAACCAGTAGCGCTGGTAGCCGAACTCCTCGGCGCGGCGGGCCAGGTCGATGCTGTTGCGCAGTGCCTCGGCCGCGCTGGAGCCCGCGCTGACCGGGACGAGGTCGAGGATGGTCAGGGGAACGGTGCTCATGCGGCGACGCCTTCCGGGGTCTGGCTGACGGTCGGCTCGGCCGCGGTGGAGCGCGCGTCGCGGCGGGGCAGCGGCCGCAGGCCCAGGTGCTCGCGCAGGGTGGTGCCCTCGTACTCGGTGCGGAACACGCCCTTCTCCTGCAGCAGCGGCACGACCTTGTCGGCGAACTCGCCGAGGCCGTCCGGGGTGATGTGCGGGACCAGGATGAAGCCGTCCGAGGCGTCGGACTGGACGTAGTCGTCGAGGGTGTCGGCGATGGTGCGCGCGGAGCCGATGAAGTTCTGCCGCCCGGTGACCTCGATGATCAGTTCCCTGATCGAGTAGTTCTTGCGCTCGGCCAGCTCCCGCCACTCGCGCGCCGTCTCCAGCGGGTCGCGGTGCATCCGGACGCTGGCCCGGCCGCGGGCCACGGTGTGCTCGCCGAGGTCGGGGTCGATCTCGGGCAGCGGGCCGTCCGGGTCGTAGGAGCTCAGGTCCCGGTTCCACAGCTGCTCCAGGAACCGGATCGCGGTCTGTCCGCTCACCTGCTGGTGCCGGATCTCCTTGGCCAGCTCCTGCGCCTCGGCGTCGGTCTCGCCGAGCACGAACGTGGCCGCCGGCAGCACCTTGAGCTGGTCCCGGTCCCGGCCGTACTTCGCCATCCGGTCCTTGACGTCCGCGTAGAACGCCTGCCCGGCGTCCTTCGTGCCGTGCCGGCTGAAGATGGCGTCGGCCTCGGCGGCGGCGAACTCGCGGCCCTGCTCGGAGTCCCCGGCCTGGAAGATCACCGGCCGGCCCTGCGGCGAGCGCGGCACGTTGAACTGGCCCTCGATGTCGAAGAAGGCGTCGTGCACGGAAAAGCGGCCGGGCTCCGGCTCGGCCAGGAACGCGCCGGTGGCCTTGTCGTCGGCGATCTCGTCGCCGTGCCAGGAGTCGAACAGGGTCTGGGTGGCGTGCAGGAAGCTGCGGGCCCGCTCGTAGCGCTGGTCCTGCTCGAGGTAGCCGCCGCGGCGGAAGTTCTCGCCGGTGAACGCGTCCCAGGAGGTCACCACGTTCCACGCGGCCCGGCCGGCCGAGAGGTGGTCGAGGCTGGCGAACTGCCGGGCCACCTCGTAGGGCTCGTTGAAGGTGGAGTTGATGGTGCCGGCCAGGCCGAGCCGGTCGGTGACGGCCGCCAGCGCGGCCAGCACGGTGAAGGTGTCCGGGCGCCCGACGACGTCGAGGTCGTAGATCTCGCCGTTCTGCTCGCGCAGCCGCAGGCCCTCGGCCAGGAACAGGAAGTCGAACTTCGCCCGCTCGGCGATCTGCGCGAACCGGCGGAAGGAGTCGAATCGGATGTGGCTGCCGGAGCGTGGATCGCTCCAGACGGTGGTGTTGTTCACGCCGGGGAAGTGCGCGGCGAGGTGGATCTGCTTGCGGGGCTTGGACGTGCGGTCGGGTTCGGTGCTCACGACGGATCTCCTGGCTCAGGCTGCTGCTACGGCGGCGTATCGGTTCGCGGGTCGCTCGAGGCCGAGGTGGCCGCGCAGCGTGTCCGCGGTGTAGGCCTGCCGGAACAGGCCGAGCTCGCGCAGTCGCGGGACGAGCCGGGTGGTGATGGCGTCGAGGTCGTGCGGGACCGCCGCCGGACGCAGCCGGAAACCGTCGAGGCCGTACTGCGCCCAGAGCTCGAGCTGCTCGGCGAGCTCGTCCGGGGAGCCGACGAACACCGGCGCGTCGGAGCGGAAGGCCTCGCCGGCCGTCTCGTCGAGGCGCTCCTTGCGCGCGATCGCCGCCTTCGGGTCCTCGTCCAGGAAGACCACGAACTCGCCGAAGACCAGCAGCGGCTGTTCGGCCCGGCCCGCGGCCGCCTGCGCCGTGCGGATCTCCTGCACGATCGGGGCGATGCCGCCGGTGGACTGCGGCGTGACCAGCACGACGTCGGCCGAGCGGGCGGCGAAGGTGTAGGCGTCGGACTGGTGCGCGAGCGCGATCACCGGGGGCTGGCCCTGCGGCGGCCGCGGCGTGATCGAGGGCCCGCGCACGCTGAAGTGCGGCCCGGTGAAGTCGATGTAGTGCAGCTTCTCCCGGTCCACGAACCGGCCGGTGGCCGCGTCGCGGATCTCGGCGTCGTCCTCCCAGCTGTCCCACAGCCGGCGCACCACCTCGACGTGGTCGGCGGCCTCCGCGAACAGCTCCACATACGGCACCGGCGTGCGGCGGCCGAACAGCGGGGCCTCGTCCCGCGGCGCGCCGGGCAGCCCGACCTCGCCCAGCGCGCCGAGCCGCGGGCGCCAGCCGGCCCGGCCGGTGCTGGCGTAGTCCAGCGTGGCCAACACCTTCGAGACGTGGAAGGGCTCGGTGTGCGTGGTGGTGATGGTCGGGACCAGGCCGACGTGCGAGGTCAGCGGGGCCACCCGGGCCGCGATGAGCGAGGCGTCGAGCCGGCCGCGGACCTGGCCGTCGGGCTGCAGCGGGAGGCCGTCCTCGAAGGTGACGAAGTCGAGCGCCGCCTCCTCGGCCCGGCGCACCTGGTCGAGCCAGTACGCGGCGCCGAACAGCTCGGCGGCCGCCACGGCGTCCGGTTCGCGCCAGGCGGCCTGATGCCAGCCGGCGCCGTCGAGCGCGACGGCGAGATGGATCTGCTGCTGGGTCATGAGATACGTACCCTGTCTAGCTAGTTCTGATGGTCGTCGAGATCGGTGTGCGGCGGTGGCGCGGGCGCGGCCGGGCTCAGCCGGTGGCCAGGCGCCGGTAGCGGCTGCCGTGGAAGACCAGCGGCGGGGCCTGCGGGTCGGTGCCGAGCCCGTGCACGTTCAGCAGCACGATCTCGTGGTCCCCGGCGCGGATCTCGCGCTCGATCGAGCAGTCGAACCAGGCGCTGGCGTGGTCGAGCAGCACCGCGCCGTCCTCGGTCGGGTGCCAGGAGAGCCCGGCGAAGCGGTCGATGCCGCGCGAGGCCAGCCGGCGGCTGTCCTCCTCCTGCTCGTGGCTCAGCACGCTGACCCCGAGCCGCTCGGCGTGCCGCAGCACCCGCCAGGTCTCCGAGGTGGTGGCCACGCACACCGAGACCAGCGGCGGATTGAGCGAGACCGAGGTGAAGGAGTTGGCCGCCATGCCCACCGGCACCCCGTCCACCAGGGCGGCGAGCGCGGTCACGCCGGTCGGGAACGCGCCGAGCACGTGCCGCAGCGTCGCCGGATCCACGTCGACGTCCACCGTGACGCTCACGCGGCACCGCCGGCGGCCGCGGCCGGGGCGGTCAGCGCGGCGGCGATCCGGGGCCGGGCCGAGGCGAGCCAGGGCTCGTACGCGGCCGCCTCCTCGTACGCGCCGTCCAGGACGTAGAGCGCGCCGGTGGGGATCGAGGCGCCGAGCTCGGCGAGCACCGGGCGCAGGAACACCTCCGGCGCGAGCGCGTGGCCGGGACCCGCGCCGAGCATCAGCGGCACGGCCACCACGCCGTCGAGGCCGCGTGAGGGGAAGCGGTCGAGGAACAGCTTGAGCAGGCCGGTGTAGCTGGCCTTGTAGGTCGGGCTGGCGAACACGACCAGGTCGAGGCCGCGGATCGTCTCCACGGCCTGATTCACCTCGGCGTCGGACCAGTCCAGCAGTCCGGCGCCGAATCCGGCGAGGTCGACGGCGGGCTCGGGGGAGCGGCCGGTGAGTTCGGCCACGACGCGGGCGGCGGCCTGGAAGGTGCGGGAGGCGGGCTTCGGGTTGCCCACCACGATGCCGGCGCGGGCGCCGGCCAGGACGGAGGCGGGATCGAGGGCGGGGAAGTGCTGCTGGGTCACGGGGTTCTCGCTCATGGAAGTCCTCGCTTCGCCGGAAGACCGGCACGGGAGGCGGACGGGCGGAGGAAAACGGGGGGCGCGCGGTGCGATCCGGATCGTCGACGGCGGCGCGGGCCCTCGTGCGATCGAGCGGTGAGCGATCGAACGGGGTGCGGCGACGGGATGGCGGCGATCCGCCGCGCTCGGCCCGCGGGCCGAGCGCGCACGGGCCGGATGTCAGGGTGCCGACAGGGGCCTGCCAGGCCCCCGGGCGGGATCAGCTCAGCGACACAGCGCGCTGCAGACACGCGCGAAATCGACGTGGCGACGGACCACAAGGCGCGGCGTGATCGGTGTGCTGCGAGAAAGGAATCGACGCATCTCCCGCTCACCTCCGCTCTCGAAGTCCCCTCGGAAATGCCGTCCGTATTCGAAACTAGACACAGCACGCCGGGGCTGTCAATCAACGTCCATCCGCCGAACCCTGGAACGCGCTTGACACCCCGTCGAACCCGTCCCTATCGTCAATCGAGGTCAGCCCGTCTCCCGGGCTGCGTACGCCGGACGAGACGAGGAGGGCCCGCACCGATGTCACCGCGACCGCTCGCCTTCCGCGCCCGCTTCTCCGGCCTTCTGGTGGCCCGCCGCCACGTGGATCTGCTGCGCGTCAACAGCGCCCTGTGTAGCTGAGTAACCGAGTATTCGCCGTCGAGTCGGCGCCCGTTCGCACGGGCGGGTCGGCTGCGTCCGGAATCGCTCCATCTCAGACATCGAAATACACACAGGGGACTGCTCATGACCCTCACCGACGTGGACCTGCTGGAAGCCAGGCTGGTCCCGCCGCGACGGCCCGGCCGCTGGATCTCCGGCGCCGTCACCCTTCTGCTCGCCGCGATGCTCGCGCACACCCTGCTGACCAACTCCCGGTTCCAGTGGGGCGAGGTGGGCCACTACCTGACCGAGTCCTCCATCGTGGGCGGGCTCGAGCTCACGCTCTGGCTCACCGCCGCGACGATGTCCACCGGCTTCGTGCTCGGCGTCGTGCTCGCCTACCTGCGGCTGTGGGGCAGCCCGATCCCACGCGGCTTCGCCTTCGGCTACGTGTGGCTGATCCGCTCGGTCCCGCTGCTGGTCCAGCTGCTGTTCTGGTACGAGCTCGCCTCGCTCTACCCGAAGCTGTCGGTGGGCGTCCCGTTCGGGCCGTCCTTCGGCACCGCCGACACCGCGCACCTGTTCTCGGGTGAGGTGGCCGCGTTCATCACGCTCACCCTGGACGTGGCCGCGTTCTCCTCGGAGATCGTGCGCGGCGGCATCCTGGCGGTGGACCGGGGCCAGTCCGAGGCGGCCGCGGCGCTCGGGCTGGGCCGGCTGCGCATCTTCTGGCGGATCGTGCTGCCGCAGGCGATGCCCGCGATCGTGCCCGCCACCGGCAACCTGCTGATCGGCACGCTCAAGTCCACCTCCCTGGTCAGCGTGATCGCGGTGGTGGACCTGCTCTACTCGGTGCAGCTGATCTACAACGCCAACTTCGAGATCGTGCCGCTGCTGCTGGTGGCGACGATCTGGTACGTCATCCTGACCACGCTGCTGTCCATCGGCCAGCGCGCGATCGAGCGGTACTACGCGCGGGGCGAAGGGGGCGGGCGATGAACGCCGTGGAGGAGCCGCTGCTGCGGATACGCGGGCTGCGCAAGAGCTTCGGTGCGCACACGGTGCTGCACGGCATCGACCTCGACGTCCCGCGCGGCGGGGTGACGGTGCTGCTCGGGCCGTCCGGCTCGGGCAAGAGCACGCTGCTGCGCTGCATCAACCGGCTCGAGAAGCCCGACGCCGGGTACGTGGCGCTGGGCGAGGAGATCATCGGCTACCGGCCGGGGCCGGCCGCCGGCGGGCGCGTCAGGGTCCTGCGGGAGCTGCGCGAGCGGGAGATCACCCGGCAGCGCGCCCGGATCGGCATGGTCTTCCAGCAGTTCAACCTCTTCCCCCATCTGACCGTCCTGGAGAACCTGATCGAGGCGCCGGTGGCGCTGCGTCAGGCCTCGAAGAGCCAGGCCGCCGCCACCGCGCGGGAGCTGCTGGAGCGGGTGGGCCTGGCCGGACGCGAGTCCGCCTACCCCAAGCAGCTCTCCGGCGGCCAGCAGCAGCGCGTCGCCATCGCCCGGGCGCTGGCGCTCAAGCCCGAGCTGCTGCTGTTCGACGAGCCCACCAGCGCGCTCGACCCCGAGCTGGTCGGCGAGGTGCTGCGGGTGATCAGGGACCTGGCCGGCGGCGGCATGTCCATGATCGTGGTCACGCACGAGATCGGCTTCGCCCGCGAGGTCGCGGACACGGTCGTCTTCCTCGACGGCGGCCGCGTGCTCGAGTCCGGCCGGCCCGAGGACGTGCTCGGCGGCGCCACCCACGAACGCACCCGGGCCTTCCTCGAGGCAGTGCTCTGACGGCTCCGCCCCGCGACACCCCGGCCGGCAGTGCCCTGCGACAGCGCTCTGCCGGACGTCCGACACGCCGCGGCCCCGCGGCATGTCACGAATAGCCTGACTTCTCCCACTCTCTCATCAGTACTCCCTTCTTCCGCTATGGAGCCTTCGATGTCACTTCGCCCTGCCTGCATCCTGCTGACCGTCTCGTCGCTCGCCCTGCTCGCCGGCTGCGGTTCCACCGCCGCGACCGGCCAGAACGCGGCCGGACCCGCCCCCTCGGCCTCCGCGGCCGGCTACCCGACCCAGGACGTCGTCTCCGCCGTCGCCGTGGACGCGAAGCTGCACGCCGCGCTGCTCGCCGCCGACCCGTCCGCCGCGAGCGGAGTGAGCCTGGGCACCACCTACAGCCCCGGACTGACCGGGCTGCCGCACGACGGCGAGAACGCGGCCGGCCAGGCCGTCGGCGCCGACGTGGACCTGCGCAACGCCGTGGCCAAGGTGCTCGGCATCAGCTGGACCGTGCAGAACGGCACCTTCGAGACGATCATCCCGGGCGTGCAGAACGGCAAGTACGCGGTGGGCCAGGACAACTTCGGCGTCACCGCGGCGCGGGAGAAGATCGTGGACTTCGCCACCTACCTCACCGACGGCCAGTCGCTGCTCGCCCCCTCCGACAGCAGCCTGAACACGGTGACCAGCATCGCCCAGCTGTGCGGCCTGACCGTGGGCACCAGCCCGGGCTCCACCTTCCAGACCATCCTGACCAAGAACGCCGGCGTGTGCGCCGCGGCGGGCAAGAAGCCGTACACCGTGCAGTACTTCTCCGACAACGCGGCGATCTGGCTGGGCCTGGCCAACGGCCGCATCGACGTCTACTTCGGCCCCACGCTCAGCCTCAAGTACGACGCGACGCACGTGGCGAACGTCAAGTTCCTGAGCCAGGTCAGCTCCACCAAGGTCGGCTTCGTCACGGCCAAGGGCTCCCCGCTGGCCGGGCTCATCCAGCAGGCGGTCAATGAGCTGATATCCGACGGCAGCTACGCGAACATCCTGGCCAAGTGGGGCATCACCGGCAGCGGCGTGACGACCTCCGAGGTCAATCCGCCGGCGAGCCTGTGAGTCCGCGGGCGGCCGGCGCGGTGGTCACCCGCGCCGCCGTCCCGGACCTCGACGCCGCGCCGGTCGCGCAGACCGGCCGGCGCGGGGCCAACGCCGGCGCGGTCCTGCGCACCGTGCTGCACCACGGACCGATCGCCCGCAGCACCATCGCCCGCATCACCGGGCTCTCGCCCGCGGCCGTGACCGGCCACTGCGCCGACCTCGCGGCCGCCGGGCTGCTGCGGGAACTGCCGGACGAGGTCCGCTCGAACGGCGCCGGCCGCCCGCACATCCCGGTCGCCATCGACGTCACCCGCCACCTGGTGGCCGCCGTGCACATCGCGGTGCCGCAGACCACGGTCGCGCTGCTCGACCTGCGCGGCCGGGTGCTGGCCAGTGACAGCGTGCCCCATCAGTGCACTGATCCGGACGCGGTGGTGCGCCGGGCCGCCCAGGCCCTGGCGGAACTCTGCGCCGCGCACGGCGGCGCCCGTCCGGCCGGCATCGGGGTCGCGATCGGCGGCTGGGTCGAGGCCGAGTCGGGGACGGTCATGGACCATCCCCGGCTCGGCTGGTCCCTGGTCCCGCTGCGCGCCATGCTCAGCGCGCTCACCGGACTCCCGGTCCACGTGGACAACCACTCCCGGGCCCTGCTGCACGGAGAGATCCTGCTCGGCCGGGCCCACGCCGCCGCGAGCGTGCTGCACGTGTTCGTCGGCAACGTCGTGGACGCCGCGTTCGCGACCCGCGGCGAGGCGCACCACGGCGCCGGATCCCAGGCCGGCGCGATCGCGCACCTGCCGGTCGAGGGCAGCGACGCGCCCTGTTCCTGCGGCCGCACCGGCTGCCTCGAGGCGACCGTCTCGGAGTCGACCCTCACCCGCCGCGCCGTCGCCCAGGGCCTGATCCGCGCGCCGGACTACCGGCTGCTGCTCGCCGCCGCCATCGCGGCCGACCCCGGCGCCGTGGCGCTGCTGGTCGAACGCGCCCGGCTGGTCGGGCGCGCCGTGGCGCTGCTGATCGACGTCTTCGGCCCCGAACTCGCCGTGGTGACCGACCCCGCCGCGGCGTACCTGCCGGACGTGCTCGCGGCGCTGCGCGGCTCCGCGCGGGACCATCTGCGCACGGTTCGCGAGGACGTGGACGAGATGCTGGTGCCCACCGGATTTCGCGGCATCGTATTGGAGACCGCGGGCGCCGCGGTGATTCTCGACGCCCTCTATCGGGATCCACTGCGCACGATCTCGAGTTAATTCAGAAGATTGCAATGTTGACGGGCCGGGGGTGTGGCTGTGACGATGGATCACATGGACCGACACCACGTCAACCTGGTCAAGCGCCGGGTCATCGACCTGATGCGAGTGGGCCGTTCCTCCTGTCGCCGGTAATTCGGGCACTTATTCCACGAATTTCCGTGCGGTGCCGCGCGCCCCGATCCGGGGCCGGTACCCGTATTCCCGTATCAGACGTATGACCTCGTGCGCGCCGTGCCGTCCACCGCGCGCCGATGGTCCGCGCTCCGGCGACGAATCACCGAGGAGAACCCCGTGCACACCCCCGACGCGCGCCCCGGCATCGACCGAAGACTCCTGCTGCGCTCCGTCCTGGCCACCGGCGCCGCCCTGGGCCTGAGCTCCTGCGCCGCGGCCAAGGCCGCCGGCCCCGCCCTCGCGGCCGACGCCGCGCTGCCGAACACCGTGCCCACCGGCACCAGCCTGTCCATCGCCTCCGGCCTCGGCACCACGCAGCTGGAACTGCAGCTGTCCGGCCTGCTCGACGCGATCCCGTTCCACGTCTCGTCCTGGCCGAACCTGAGCGCCGGGCCCGACGTGCTCGCCGCCTTCCGGGCCGGGTCGGTGGAGCTGGCCGTGAACGCCGGAATCCCGCCGATCGAGGCGCACAACCAGGGTTACGACACCCGGATCGTGGCGATCAACCAGACCCGCTCGCCCACCTACGTCTTCGCCACCAAGCCGCACAGCACCATCGAGTCGGTTTCCGACTTCCGCGGCAAGTCGCTGGCCTTCTCCCAGGGCCAGGCGCAGGGCGTGGTGCTGCTGCGGGCCCTGGACCAGGCCGGGATCTCGTACAAGGACGTGAACCTGGTCAACCTCACCAGCGACCAGTTCCTGGTGGCGCTCGAGGCCGGGCAGGTGGACATCGCGCCGCTGGCGGTGAGCCAGCTGCCGAACTACCTCAACAGCTACGGCAAGGACGGCGCCCACTCCATCGACACCACCGTGGTCGACTTCCTGACCCTGCTGTGGGCCCCGGCCGCAGTGCTCGAGGACGCCGACAAGGCCGCCGCCGTGGCCGCGTTCGTGCCGCTGTGGGCCAAGGCCACGGTCTGGGTCTACGAGCACCCGCAGGACTGGGAGCAGGACTACTACGTCAAGACCCAGAACATCTCCGCGGCCCAGGCCGCGCGGGTGGTGCAGCTGACCCCCAAGCCCTGGTTCCCGACCAGCTGGGACGCGGCCATCGCGTGGGAGAAGCAGACCGTGGATCTGCTCGCCCAGGGCGGCTTCATCAAGTCCTTCGACGCCTCGGTCCTGTTCGACCGCCGGTTCGAGCACCTCGCCTCGGCCGCGGTCGCCGCGACCTACCGGAGCTGATCACCATGGCGGACACGCTCATCCGACCCCTGCCCGCGGGCTCGGGCCCGGCCGCCGAAGCCGGCTCCGCGCAGCCGGCCGGCGCGGCCCCCTCGGCCCGGCGCCGGGTCCGGCGGCTCGGCCCCGGCCGGCGCATCCCCTTCGCCCGCGCCCTCGGCCCGGTGCTGCTGATCGCGGCCTGGTCGCTGGCCAGCGCCACCGGACGGCTCGACCCGCGGATCCTGCCGGCCCCCTGGTCCGTGGTGAACACCGGGATCCAGCTGTGGAACTCCGGCACCCTCGGCCCCGACCTGGCCATCTCGCTGCAACGGGCCGGCGAGGGCTTCGCCATCGGCCTCGTGGCCGGCGTCGCGCTCGCCCTGGTGGCGGGCCTGAGCCGGATCGGCGCGGCCCTGATCGACGGGAACGTGCAGATCAACCGGGCACTGCCGATCCTCGGCATGATCCCGCTGTTCATCCTCTGGCTCGGCATCGGGGAGACCTTCAAGATCACCATCATCGCGATGGCGGTCTACATCCCGATCTACATCAACCTCTCCGCCGCGCTCAGCGCGATCGACCAGCGCTACGTCGAACTCGCCGAGACGCTGGGCCTGAGCCGCGGCGAGTTCCTGCGCCACGTGGTCGTCCCCGGCGCGCTGCCCGGCTTCTTCACCGGCCTGCGCCTGGGCGTCACCGGCTCCTGGCTCGCGCTCGTCGTGGTCGAGGAGGTCAACGCCACCAGCGGCCTCGGCTATCTGATGTACCAACAGGCCACCTACGGACTGATCGACAGCGTCGTGGTGGGCCTGGCCATCTACGGGATCTGGGGCTTCGCCTCCGACCTGATCGTCCGACTCATCGAAAGGAGGGTCCTGTCATGGCGGCGCACCCTGGCGGGCTGAGCGGCCCCGCCCCCGCGGTCGTGCTCGATCGGCTCACCCGCCGCTTCGGCACGCGCACCGTGCTCGACGGCGTCGACCTGCGCATCCCCGACGGCCAGTTCGTGGCCCTGGTCGGGCGCAGCGGCTCGGGCAAGAGCACGCTGCTGCGGGCCATCGCGGGCATCGACCACGAGGTCGAGGGCGACGGCGGCATCCTGGCCCCGCAGCGGGTGTCCGTGGTCTTCCAGGACTCCCGGCTGCTGCCCTGGCGGCGCGTGCTCGACAACGTGCTGCTGGGCTTGGCCCGCCGCGGCCCGCAGCGCGCCGCGGCCGAGCAGCGCGGCCGGGCCGCGCTCGCCGAGGTCGGCCTGGCCGGACGCGAGGACGCCTGGCCGAGCGAGCTGTCCGGCGGCGAGGCCCAGCGGGCCGCGCTGGCCAGGTCGCTGGCCCGCGAGCCCGAACTGATCCTCGCCGACGAGCCCTTCGGCGCACTCGACGCGCTGACCCGGATCAAGATGCACACCCTGCTGCGCGAACTGTGGCACCGGCACGGCCCGACCGTGCTGCTCGTCACCCACGACGTGGACGAGGCCGTGCTGCTCGCCGACCGCGCACTGGTGCTGGAGGAGGGCCGGTTCTGCCTCGACCTGCCGATCGACCTGCCGCGGCCCCGGTCGGTGAAGGACCCGCGCTTCGCCGAGTACCGGGAACGGCTGCTGGCCGCGCTCGGCGTCCGCGAGGACGAGGCGGACGCTCCCGACACACCGCAGACGCCGGACACGCCGGTCGAGGTCGAGTCCGAGGCCGAGTCCCAGTCCGAGCCCGAGACCACAGCCGCCGCCGCGCAGTTGGCCGAGGTGGCGGCATGAGCAGGACCCTGCATCTGAACGCCTTCCTGATGAGCACCGGCCACCACGAGGCCTCCTGGCGGCTGCCGGAGAGCGATCCTCGCGCGGCCACCGACGTCGAGCACTTCAAGGCCCTGGCCCGCACCGCAGAGCGCGGCACCTTCGACTCGCTGTTCCTGGCCGACGGCCCGGTGCTGTGGGGCGACGTGGCGCAGCGTCCGGCCGGGGTGATCGAGCCGCTCACCCTGCTGACCGTGCTGGCCGCCACGACCGAGCACATCGGACTGATCGCCACCGCCTCGACCACCTACAACGCGCCCTACAACCTGGCCCGGCGCTTCGCCTCGCTCGACCACGTCAGCCGGGGCCGGGCCGGGTGGAACATCGTCACCACCGCCGGCCAGGCCGCCGCGCGCAACTTCGGCCTCGACGACGCCCCCGAGCACGCCAGCCGCTACGAGCGCGCCGCCGAGTTCGTCGACCTCACCCTGAAGCTGTGGGACAGCTGGGAGGACGACGTCTACGTCGGCGACAAGGACCTCGGCATCTGGGGCGACCAGCGCAAGATCCATCCGCCGCGGCACCAGGGCCGGTACTTCTCGGTCGAGGGCGCCCTGAACATCCCGCGCTCGCCGCAGGGCTACCCGCTGCTGGTCCAGGCCGGATCCTCCGAGGACGGCAAGGACTTCGCCGCCCGCTACGCCGAGGCCGTGTTCACCGCGCAGCAGACGCTCGAGGAGGCACGGGCCTTCTACGGCGACCTCAAGGGCCGCACCCTGGCCACCGGCCGGGACCCGGAGGGCATCAAGATCCTGCCGGGCCTGGTGCCGGTCATCGGCTCCACCGAGGCCGAGGCGCGCCGCCGGGACGCCGAGCTCGAGGAGCTGATCACCTACGAGCACGGACAGCTCAGGCTGGCCGAGCTGCTGCAGGTCCCGGTCGAGGAACTCGGCCTCGACGCGCACCTGCCCGAGGACCTGCCGCCCTCGGACCGGATCAACGGCGCGCAGAGCAGGTACGAACTCGTGGTCGAACTCGCCCGGCGCGAGCACCTGACCGTCCGCGAGCTGATCGGCCGGCTCGGCGGCGGACGCGGCCACCGCACCTTCGCCGGCACGCCCGAGCAGGTGGCCGACGAGATCGAACTGTGGTTCACCGGCGGCGCGGCGGACGGCTTCAACATCATGCCGCCGGTGCTGCCCTCAGGCCTCGAACTCTTCGTCGACGAGGTCGTGCCGATCCTGCGCCGACGCGGGTTGTTCCGCACCGAATACGTCCCCGGCGAGACGCTGCGCGAGCGCTACGGCCTGCCGCGCCCCGCCGACCGCGCGGCCCGCGGCGCCCACCACGCCGCCCGGACCCGCGACCACGAAGCACCGATCACCCTAGGGAGCCTGTCATGACCATCACCGCGGACGAGGCCACCGCCTCGCAGACCGGCGTCGCCCTCGACATCCGGAAGGTCACCGGACGCATCGGGGCGCGGGTGTCCGGCCTCGACCTCACCGAAGAGCTCGACCAGGCCACCGTGGCCGCGATCCGCGCGGCCCTGAACGCGCACAAGGCGCTGGTGTTCGACGCCGCCGGCCTCGACGACGAGGGCCAGCAGCGCTTCGCCCGCCACTTCGGCGAGCTGACCACCGCCCACCCCACCGTCCCCGCGCTCGACGGCTCCCCGAACGTGCTGCCGGTCGACAGCGAGGGCGGCGGCCGGGCCAACCACTGGCACACCGACGTCACCTTCGTGCTCAGCCCGCCGCAGGCCTCCACCCTGCGCAGCCTGGTCATCCCGCCCTACGGCGGCGAGACCCTGATCGCCAACTCGGCCACCGCCTACACCGACCTGCCCGAGCCGCTGCGCGCCTTCGCCGACACGCTCTGGGCCGTGCACACCAACGTCTACGACTACGCCACCCAGGGCCGCGCCCTGAGCGACACGCACGCCGAGCACCGCCGGATCTTCACCTCGATCAAGTACGAGACCGCACACCCGGTCGTGCGGGTGCACCCGCTGACCGGCGAGCGCGGCCTGTTCGTCGGCGGCTTCGCCCAGCGCATCGTGGGCCTGTCCGCGGGCGAGTCCCGCAAGATCCTGGACATCCTGCAGAGCTACGTCACCCGCCCGGAGAACGTCCTGCGCTGGCGCTGGTCGGAGAACGAGCTCGTGCTCTTCGACAACCGGATCACCCAGCACTACGCCATCGACAACTACGACGACCTGCCCCGCCGCCTGCACCGCGTCACCGTCGCCGGAGACATCCCGGTCGGCGTCGACGGCGGCCGCAGCCACTCCATCGAGGGCGACGCCTCGCACTACACCACCGTCGCCGACATCCCGCAGGCCGCAGCGCTCGCGGCCGCCTGACGGAGCGTCGGTCGCGTGACGAGCCCGGCCGGAGGTCCCCGGCCGGGCTCCTCACTTCGCCCGCACGGCCTGCTGGTAGAGCGACTCGACGGCCTCGTTGAAGCGCATCGAGTAGGAGATGTCCGCGGTGTTCCCACCGGCCTGGTAGCCGCCGATCACGCCGTCGACGGTGCCGAGCCCGGTCTGCGCGTCGACGTGCGTGAGGAACGGCGAGCCGCTGGTGCCGCTGGAGTAGCCGCGGCAGTCGAACCGCAGCTGGGTGCGCGAGAACCGCGTCGTGCGGTTCGTGCACGTGATCGGGGCGTTGCTGCTCGACGGGTAGCCGACCACGGTGGTGAGCCGGCTGGCGGGCTGGTCCACGGCGAGTGTGTCCGCGCCCACCAAGTCCTGGATCGGCGTGCTCGAGCCGCTCTGATGGACTTCGAGGAACGCCACGTCGTAGTTCGGGCTGCGGCCCGAGGACCACTGTTTCGCCGCGTAGACCGCCGAGACGTTCCAGGACCCGTAGGGCGCGTCGCCGTCGTCGTACTGGGGGACGAAGACCAGCCCGGTCTCGGGCCCCGAGGCGTCGTAGACGCAGTGCGCGGCGGTGATCACGAGGTCGCCCTTGGGCGAGTCGACGACGCTGCCGGTGCACTGGTGCGAGGGCAGCGACCCGCTCGGGTTGCGGAAGACGGCGCCGACCTGCGGGTCGCCGGAGAACACCGTGCCCCGCGGCATGGCCGTGTGCGCGGCGCTCGCCGCGCCACTCGCGCTCGTGCCCGTCCCGAGCGTGGCCAGCGCGGCGAACGCGGTGACGGCCGCGAGGCGCTGGGCGCGTGAGGTCCGGCGGGCGTGGTGCGGGCCCGAGCCGCGACGCAGGGGAGAGGGGATCGGCATCTTCGCAACGTGTGGGGGAACGAGATGAGTGCCTTGAGGTGACGCGGAGTGAGGTGCAGCCGCCGCCGAGTCTACCCACGCCCGCGGCCGAATCCGGCGCGACGCGGCGGTGCGGGGTGTCGCCCGTCCTCCGAGCGCCGCCCACGCTCCAACGCGATCATCTGACCTTTGCGGACGCGTTCCAGCCGCCGCGCACCGGGGAAGGGGCCCGGAGGTTGCCACCCCCTTCCGCGCCCTGGAGGCCCACGGCATGTCCGAGTCCGCGCCCGCCGTCGTCGCCCCCGCCCCCGGCCGGTGGCCGCTGCTCGGCCACTTCCTGCCGCTGCGCCGCGACCCGCTGCGGTTCATGGACACCCTGCGCGGCCACGGCGACCTGGTCGGGCTGCACGTCGGCCCGCTGCGGTTCGTCGTGGTCTGCGATCCCCGGCTCGCCCACGAGGTCCTCACCGACCTGCGCACCTATGATCGGACCGGGCCGGTGTACGACCGGGTCCGCCGGGCCATGGGCGCCGGGGTGGCCACCTCCGCGTACCCGGAGCACCGCAGGCAGCGGCTGATGATGCAGCCCGCGTTCCACGCCCGCCACCTGCCGGGCTACGCCGAGGTGATGCGCGGTCAGACCGCCGCGCTGCTGGGCGGCTGGCGCCCGGGTGAGACCGTCGACTTCGCGAACGAGATGTTCCGGCTCACCACGTCCATCGCGCTGCGCGCGCTCTTCTCCGCGGGACTGGCGCCGGCGGAGTCGGAGAAGCTGCGCGAGGCCTTCGAGGTCTTCCTGCGCGGCTCCTACACCCAGATCGCGCTTCCGGCGTACGGCCGGCTCCCGCTGCCCGGCAACCTGCGCTACCGGGCCGCGCTGCGCCAGTGGCGCAAGCAGGTGCGCGATCTGATCACCCGCTACCGTGCGGCCGGGGACGAGCAGGACCTGATGGCCCGTCTGCTGGCCGCGCTGGGCGAGGAGGGCGAGGGCATGACCGACGCCGAGCTCTCCGACCAGGTCGCCGTGCTGCTGATCGCCGGAGGGGAGACCACCTCCGCCACGTTGACCTGGGCGATGTACCTGCTGTGCACGCACCCCGAGGTGCTGCGCGCGGCGGGGGAGGAGGCCGCGCGGGTGCTCGGCGACGGCGTGGCGGAGTGGGGGCAGCTGCCGCAGCTGGAGCTGACCGGCCGGGTGGTCCAGGAGGCGCTGCGGATGTACCCGCCGAGCTGGCTGCTGGCGCGCACCGCGACCCGGGAGGCCCGGCTCGGCGGCCTCGTCATCCCGGTCGGGACGACGCTGCTGGTGAGCCAGTACCTGCTGCATCGGGACCCCGACGTCTTCCCCGAGCCGAACCGTTTCGACCCGGACCGCTGGCTCGCGCGCGGCGGGGCAGGCGCGCCGAACGCGACCGTGCGCCGGGCATACCTGCCCTTCGGCGGCGGCCCGACCAAGTGCCTCGGCGAGCAGTTCGCCTCGGCCGAGGCCGTGCTCGCACTCGCCTCGATCCTGGCCCGCTGGGCGCCCGAACTGCGCGACACCCGCTTCGCCGAGAAGCCCGACTGCCGGCTGGTTCTGCTGCCGCGTCACCTGCCGGTGCGGCTCGTTCCGAGAAAGGGGCGGGCGCCCGATGCGCCCGCCCCTCGAATTCCCCTAGGAGATCAGCTCACTACCGCGGTGCCGCCTCGCTCAGACGAGCATGCTGCTCAGGAGGTCGTCGCCGAGTAGTTGTTGATCGTGAAGTTCTCCTGCGTGTTCCCCGTGCCGCTGATCTCCCAGCCGTACTGGATGGTCGAGAGCGTCGGGTTGGAGAAGTACCCGCCGGTGTTCTCCAGATACTTGAGCAGGTCGAGCAGGTTCACCGTACCCGAGGTCTCGTTGCTGCTGCGGACGAACGAGTAGGTGGGGTTGGAACCGTTGTTGCCCGCGTACAGCGTCCAGGTGTTCCCGTCGAGCGTGACGCTGCCGACGGACGAGCCGAGCGGACCGACGTCGCCGCTCACGTCCGTCCACACCATGACCTCGATGCCGCTGCCGTTGAGCCAGATGTCGTAGGCCGACTCCCAGTTGCCGCTGCTGGGGTTGGTCTCGTTGAACGTGCTCGTGGCGGTCGAGAGCGAGTTGAGCGCGGTCCCGATGGTCTTGCTGATGTTCGCGTACGCCTTCACGCCGGAGGTGTTCGGCTGGGTGGAGAACACGCCCCAGTTCGTGGCCGAGTTCACCCACAGCGTCTGCGAGCCGTACCCGCTGCCCCACTCGTCGTTGTAGATCGTGTAGGCGCCGATGGCGTACTCGGCCCACTGACCCGAGTTCTCGTACAGGTAGCTCGAAGTCGAGGACGGCGTGGCCGAGGCCGAGGCCGACGCGGACGCCGAGGCCGAGGCGGACGCGGAGGCCGAAGTGCTGGGCGAGCTCGATGAGACCGCGCCGGTGCAGCTGACGCCGTTGAGGGTGAACGAGGTCGGACTGCCCGGGAAGGTGCTGCCGGTCCAGCTGCCGTTGAAGCCGATCGTGGTGCTGCCGTTCGCGGCCAGGCTCCCGTTGTACGAGGCGTTGGTCACGGTCACGGCCTGGCCGGACTGGCTGTAGGTGCCGTTCCAGCCGGAACTGACCGCCTCGGTGCCCGGCAGGGTGAAGCCGAGGCTCCAGCTCGTCACCGCCGAGCCCAGGTTGGTGATGACGATGCTCGCGCCGAAGCCGCCGGACCACTGGCTGGTCACCGAGTAGGCGACCTGGCAGCCGGTGGCGGCGTTGGCGGTCTGGGTCAGGGTCAGCGTGGCGACCCCGGTGGTGGTGAGCACGGCCGCGGTGGCAGCGGCGAGCCGCTTGCGCGCGGAAACGGTCGCGGCACCTCGTCGTGCGGTGCGGCCGTTGAGTTCTGACATGGTGGGTCCTTTCCCGATGCAGGGCATCGAAGCGCTTCGATTAGAAGTACCGGAGACATGCCAAGCTGTCTAGAGTAAAGACTCGTCTATAGGTGCGACTACGGGTATCTGACGGTAAGTCAGCAGCTCATGGCCTGGTCATCCGCTGTGTCAGGGGCGATTTGAGTGGCATGAAATGAAAACAAGCGCTTCGACGATCCTTTCGACACCATTCGACAACTGTCACCGAGGTGATCCCAGCGAAATATTTCGGGCGGGTCGGGCGCTGGGGATCAGCCCCGCACGATCGGCTGTGCCACTCGGTGGGACACGACGAGGCCGCACGACAAGGATTTTCTGATGGGCCCGCCCTCTGAGCCGCAGCGCACGCTAGCGTTCAGGTATGTCGCCTCTCGACGCAGTTGAGCCTGAGACATCGGATCCTGATGAGCCGGCGTGGGTGGCGCGGTTGAGCGGGGCGGTCGACCACGACGACTATGCGTGGACTGAGCTGGGCTGTGTCCGGGGCGAGCCCCCGATGTTCACGACCGCACAGCGGGAGCGCATCGCCGCGCTCGACGCTGGAAACCTTGGCGAGGCCGTCCAGTTGTTGGGCGAGCTGCTGCATCATCATGTCTGGCAGGACCAGGGCGACAGAATCGATGTGGCCCGGATCCTCGGTGCGCTGAGCCCGGCCCACGTCGACGAGGCTGCCGCCGTCTTACAGTCGGTGGCCGATGCCGACGAGTCCGGATACGCCCGGATCTGCGCGGCCCAGGCCCTGGCCGGGCTGGGAGCGCCCTTCGCCGTAAAGGCCGCGGGAGCGCTCCTGCCGATGATCACCGATCTCGCGGCCACGCCGCAGTTGCGTGAACATGCCGCCCGCGCTCTAGCCGAGTTCGGCCCCGACTACCTCGACCGGGCCGTGAGGGCATTGCGCGAGGTATTGGCCGCCACGCGACTGGATCCGTACCCGGGAATCCTTGCGGTCAAGGCTCTGGCCGCGCTGAACCGGGAGCACCACGCCGATGTCAGCGAGACGTTGGCGGCTGTGGCCGAATCGCCCGGCCCGCGCCCCTGGGAGCTCGTCGAGCCATTGTCGGAGTTGGGCAGGGCACTGCCTCAATACGCCGTCCCCATCGGCAATGCGCAGCGAGCGCTGCTCGCACTCCCTGCTACCAGCCCGCTCCAGCGGTTGCAGACAGCCCGATACCACGGCATTGACCTGGGCAGTCCATTCGACACCGAGGTCGACGAGATCCTTCGAACTGCGCTTCCGCTCCACAACACGCAACCGCCCCCGTGAAAGATGCCGACCGGCATCCACACGGCGATCGAGGCGATCCTCGTTGGGGTCAGCTCACTGTCGGAGGCCGCGTCTAGGCTGAATCGCATGGACGTCATCGAATGGTTGATCGAAGGGGACGCGGCGGTCCGCTGGCAGGCGCTGCGCGACCTGGCCGACGCGCCCGCGGACCAGGTCGCGGCCGAGCGTGGCCGCGTCGCGCACGAGGGCTGGGGCGCGCGGCTGCTGGAGTCGCAGCGCGAGGACGGGCACTGGGACGTGGAGCCCCCCGCGTTCGAGAGCGACGCCGCGGTGAAGTGGTGGGGCACGCTCCAGCCCGGCCAGCGCGGCACCCTCATGCCCACCGGGACCTCCACGACCTGGACTCTGGCGCTGCTCAAGGCCTTCGGCGCCGACCCCGCCGACGCGTCCGTGCGCCGCGCCGTGGACCGGGTGCGCGAGCACTGCCTGTGGGAGCACGACGCCCAGCCGTACTTCGAGGGTGAGGTCGAGCCCTGCATCAACGGCCGTACGGTTGCGTTGGGCGCGTACTTCGGCCAGGACGTCGAGCCGATCGTGGCCCGGCTGCTGACCGAGCAGATGCAGGACGGCGGTTGGAACTGCGAGCAGGAGAACGGCTCGACCCGCGGCTCCTTCCACACCACCGTCGACGTCCTCGAAGGGCTGCTGGAGTTCGAACGGGCCGCCGAGGCCGCGGGTCAGGACACGGCGATCCTCGCCCAGGCCGGGGCGGCGCGGCTGCGCGGCCAGGAGTACCTGCTCGAGCGGCGGCTGACGCGCAGTCTGAGCACCGGCGAGCCGATCGAGCACGACCGCAAGACCGAGGCCAGGTCCCGCTGGTCCGAGTTCTCCTTCCCGACCTTCTGGCACTACGACGTCCTGCGCGGCCTCGACCACCTCCGTGCCGCCGGCGCCGCCCCCGACGAACGCGCCGCCGACGCGGTTGCGCTGGTCGCGTCCAAGCGCGGTGCGGCTGGCCGCTGGCCGGCCGAGAACCCGCACCCGGCCCGCTCCCACTTCCCCCTCGACGACGGCGAAGGCGCGCCCAGCCGCTGGAACACGCTGCGGGCGCTGCGCGTGCTGCGCTGGTACGAAGGCGCTGCTCGCGCCTGAAAGTCAGTGGCTTGGCGCTGCGCGGTCCGCCATGATGGGCCGATGCAGAATCCCGCCGCGGTACGGCTGCTCGCCGCCCTCGACCCCCTGCCCTACCCGGACCGGATGCGGCTGCTCGCCGCGCAGACCCGCCGGCTCGCCGCGGACGGTCTGCTCGACGAGGTGCTCGACGCGTTCGCCGCGGCCGACGAGTACGAGCGCCGGCTCGCGCTGACCATGGCGAAGATCGCGCAGCGCGAGGACCGGCTGATCGCGGCCCTCGCCGACCCGCTCTACCGGCTGCGGGTGCATGCCCTGAAAGCCTGTGTGCGGATACCCGGGCCGCGTACGGACGCCGCGGTGCTCGCCACCCTGGAGGACGCGCCGCTGGACTGGCGGCGCGGCCTGGCCGGCGCGGTGATCGCGGCCGGACGCGGTGATCTCGCCGACCTGCTCGCCTCCACCGAGCGCGGCCGGCTCGGCGACCGGGAGACGGCGCGGCTGCTGCCCGCCTGCTCGGCCGAGGTCGCCGCCGCGCTGCTGCCCGAGCTCGACCGGGCCGTGCCCAACTGGGGCAAGCTCGGCCTGCGGCATCCCGAACTCGTCCTGGACCACGCCCGCGCCGGGCTCTCGGCCCTGCGCGAGGGGATGTACGACGGCTGGTACCAGTGGCACGGCGCCGCCCTGATCGCCCTGGCCGAACGGCGGCCCACCGGCCTGTTCGAGCTGCTCGAGGAGTTCAAGCCCCGCAACGGCCTGCCCTACGGGCTGATCCGGAACGTTCCCACCCTGATTCGCGCCGACGCCGACCGCACCCTGCGGCTGCTGGTGGCGTCCAATCCGCGCGTCACCCCGTGGTGGCACGCCCTGTCGAAGAGCAGCCGCAAACGGCTGATTCAGCGCGAGCAGCCCGAACTCGAACTCGTCGGCCGCGCCCTGGCCGACCGCCCGGCCGAGTTCGCCCGCCTGCTGAGTGCTCTGCGACCGTCCGCGCGCGCGGCCTTCTTCGACGCGGTCACCACGGATCGGGACGCCGCCACGGCCGTGCTGTCCTTCGAGGTGCTCGAGGCGCTGCCGCGGCCGCGCCGGTACGCCGAGGTGCGCCGGATGCTCGCGCTCGACACGCTGGCCCAGCGGCCGGAGCGGCGCCTCGTGCTCAGTGCCCTGCTGCCCTGGGCCGAGGCCAGGGCCGGCCTGCTCGCGGCGGCGCGGCGGCCCGAGCCGGAGGACCGCGCCGCCGGATACGCGCTGCTGATCCAGTGCGCCGCGGCGAGCGGCGATCCGGACGTGCTGACGCAGCTGCTCACCACGGACCTCGACCGGCTGCGCAACGAGCAGGATCCGGTGCGTTTCGCGGCGCTGACCGCGCTCGCCGACGTCGCCCCCGAACTGTTCGCGAACGAGGAGGCGGTGGCCGAGGCGCTGCTGCGACTCGTCGTGGACGCGACCGAGGCGCGCGACGGCTCGCCCGGCACACACGCCAAGCTCGGTTGGCTGGCCGCGCGCATCCTGGGCCGTCAGATCTCCGACGGGGCGGGCCGGGCGGACGGCCCGGCCCCGCTGCTGGACTGGGCCCTGCTGGCCTTCGAACAGGTGGCCGGGGTCACCGGCCTGTTCCCGGCGAGCCGGCTCAACGGGGTGCTGCGGCGCGGCCAGGAACACACGCTCTACCGGGCGCTTGAGCCGTGGATCGAACGCGGCCTGGCCCGCGCCGACCATCGCCTCCCGATCGCCCTCGCCCGCGCCCTCGAACGGCGCGCCTGGGCGATCCCGGCCCTGCAGGAGAAGCTGGAACAGGCGATCTGGCTCGGCACCGCCGCCACCGCCCGGCAGGCGATCGGGCTGTGGCTGGGGGATCCGACCCGGCGCGACGAACGCGTGGGCCGCCTCGTCGCCTGGGAGCCGACGGTCGGGGCGATCCCCGAGGTCGCGCAGGTGCTGAGCCTGCGCCGCACGGATCTGCTGGAGCGTTACCTCGCGGGTGAGATCCACGGCGGCAGGTTCATCGCCGGCGGCGCCGTGTGGCTGCCGCACTTCACGCCGTCCCTGCGCTGGCTGCCGCGCCAGCTGGCGGCGTACGGCGCGCTGCTCGGGCGGATCGCCGCGGACGAGGGGGCGAAGCTGCCCGCGCGGCTGCACGCGATCCACGGCCTCGGCCGGCTGCCCGGCCCGGACCAGCGCAGGGTGCTGCGTTACCTGGACTCGGCCCACGTCCCGCTGGCCGAGGCCGCCCTCGGCGAACTGGCCTGGAGCGAGGACCCGGCCGCGGCCCTGCCCACGCTGCTCGGCCACGCCGACGGCGAGCGCGCCCGGGTCGCGGTCTACGCGGCCACCCGCGCGGCCCGGTTCGTGCGCCCGTCCGCCGCCGCGCTCGCGCTGCGCGAGGTCGCGCTCTCCCCGAGCGCCAAGGTGACCAGCCGCAAGGAGGTGCTGCGGATCGCGGCGACGCTCGAGATCCCAGGGCTCGTCGATCTGCTCACCGAGGTCTGGCAGCTGCCCGGGCAGCACCGCGACGTGAAGGCCGCCGCGGTCTCCCGGCTGGTCGAGCTGATGGACGACCCGCGGGTGCCGCCGCTGCTGCACGAGGCCGTCGCGGACGACCCGGCCGTGACCAGCATGCTGCTGCGGATGCAGCCGTTCGTGCTCGCCGAGCGGCATCGCGCCGAGTACGGCGCGCTGATCGTCGCGGCCTGCGCGGCCGAGGACCCGAAGACGGCCGCCTCCGCGGTGTCCGTGGCGTCGCGCTGGTATCAGTGGAACGAGACGGTCGCGGACGCGGTCTGCGCCGCCGTATGCGACCTCGACCGGCGCGGCGAGTACGCCGCCTCGCCCACGGCGCTGCTCACCCTGCTGCGCCAGGGAATGCCGATCGGGCGCTACGCCGCGGCGCTGGACCAGTTGCTCGCCGCCGACGCGGCCGACACCTCGGACGCCGTGGACGCGGCCGTCCCGCCGCCCGAGCGCGACCGCCCGGCCCGCCGCCGCCTGATCGAGGTCGTACGCACCGCGAAGCTGGACAACGCCGACGCGGCCTGGCGCCGCGCCGTGCTGCGGGCCACCGCCGAGGTGCTGACCGGCCGCGTCGGCTACGTCGCCGAAGCCGTCCAGGCCGCGGCCATGTCGGCCGACCTGTCCGGCGATCCGGCGGCGGTCACCGCGCAGCTGCTCGACCTCGCCGCACGGGCCGAGGGCCGCCACGACGCGGCCGAGCGGATCGGGAATCAGCTCTCGAGGATCATCGCCACCAAGGACCCGTGGGAGCCGGAGTCCGTACTGGCCGCCGCCGACGCGCTGGCCGGGCGGGAGGCGGATCCGGCCGCCGGGATCATCGCGGTGCGGGTGCTCGAGGCCGGCGGCGCCGTACTCGGCTGGCCCGGGCCGTTCCGGCTCGCTCTCAGGGCCCTGCGTCGGCACGCAGAACCCGCCGTGGCCGAGGCCGCGCTCGCGATCGACACCGAGCCGTCCTGACCCGAGACCCGCCGCGCCTCAGCCCGCCGCGTCCCCCCGAGTCGGCACGGTCGGTTCCGCCGTCTCCGCCGGCTCGATGGTCGGCGGCGGCGCGGCGGGCATCGTCAGCAGCATGGTGAGGCCGCCGCCGGGGGTGTCGTCGGGTTCGAGGGTGCCGCCCATGCACTCGGTCAGGCCGCGGGCCAGGGCCAGGCCGAGGCCGACGCCGGTGCGGTTGTCGCGGTCGCCGAGCCGTTGGAAGGGCCGGAAGACGAGGTCGCGGGCGTCGGCCGGGATGCCGGGGCCGTGGTCGGTGACGCGGATGCGCACCTGCCCGTCCCACGCCTGCACCGAGACGTCGATCCGGGTGTCGGTGTGTTTGATCGCGTTCGACAGGAGGTTGGCGACGGCGCGTTCCAGCAGCGGCCCGTCGGCCAGGATCTGCGGGGTCTCGGGCCGTTCCGGCTCGATCCGGACCCGGTCCGCCCCGCCGCCCAGGCTCTCGAGCGCGGGACCGAGCACGTCGTGCACGTCCAGCGGGGCCAGCCGCGGAGTCATCGCCCCGGCCTGGAGCCGGGACATGTCGAGCAGGTCCTCGACCAGCCGGGTCAGCCGCAGCAGCGAGTCCTCGGCGATCTCCAGCAGCTCGGCCCGGTCCCGCGGGTCGAGCGGGAGTTCGGCGTCGGCCAGGGTGTTGACGGCGGCGAGCGCGGCCGAGAGCGGCGTGCGCAAGTCGTGCGAGACGGCGGCCAGCAACGCGGTGCGCATCTTGTCCGCCGCCTGCAGGTTCGCCGCCCGCGCCGCGGACTCGGCCAGCCGGCGCCGTTCCAGCGCCGCGGTGGCCTGCGCGGTGAAGGCCGAGAGCACATGCCGGTTGGCCGGGCCGAGCACCCGGCCGCGCAGGGCCAGCACCGTCCCCGGCTCCACCGGCACCAGCGTGTCCGCCCGCTCGGGCCGGCGCGGCGGCTCGGCCCCGCTGGCCGCGATCGTGAGCCACCCGGCCGCCTCTGACGGCCCGTCGGCTGCGACCGGCTCCTGCAGCAGGCTCACCGCGCTCGCCGCGAAGGCCGTGCGCAGCTGGTCCAGCAGGGCGCCCAGCGCGCCGTCCCCGCGCAGCACCGAGAGCGCGAGCGCGTTGAGCGTCTCGGCCTCGGCGTTGGCCCGGGCCGCGCGGCGGGACTGACGCGCCGCCAGATCCACCACGGACGCGACCGTCAGCGCCACCACGACGAACACCGCCAGCGCCACCGCGTCGTTCGCGTTCGCGATGTGGGCCGAGCGCAGCGGGAAGACGAAGTAGTAGTTCAGCAGCGCGCTCGCCCACAGCGCCGCCGCGAGCGCCGAGAGCATCCCGCCGAGCCGGGCCACGGCCACCACCGCCGCCAGGAACAGCAGCGCCGTGCTGGTCAGGTTGAGCCCGTCGCGCAGGTGGTCGAGCACCGCCGCGAGGGCCGGCGGGGCCACCGCCGCCGCCAACGGCCCGGGCCACGCCGCCGCGCGCCCCGCCCGTGCTCCCACAC
>NZ_JAGSOG010000420.1 GCF_018139695.1 Actinospica durhamensis
ACGCCGCCACCGCATTCCTCAACAGCCTGCCCTCCAACTACCAGAACATGTCCCTGCACACCGCCGCACAGGACGTCCAGCGCTCCTTCGACGGCTACCTGTACGCACAGTGGGAAGACCAGGCCGCACACATCGTGTCCTCCATCGTCAACAGCTGATAGAACCCGCGCAGACCCCGAACCCCTCCCGATAACCGGGAGGGGTTCGCCGCGTTCAACATGGTCAACGCCCGGTCAGAACCCGCTGTCGTCCGTGCTGTCCGAATCGGCTGGACGGATGTTCCGTCCGGCGCTCAGCAGCCTGATGCCCAGGCCGGTCACGCCGTGCCGGGCGGTCTTACCGCAGCGATCGGTCGAGACCAGACCGGCTTCCCTCAGCGTCCTGGTGTGCTCAGAGACGGAGGCCGCGCTGACACCGAGCAGGGCGGCCAACTCGCCGCTGGAGCGCTGGTCGACCACTGCTTCGAGCACGGCTGCGCGGGTGCGGCCGAGGAGCATGGCCAGAGGGTCGGAACCGCATGTCTCGCTGACGAGCGGGAGCGGGTTCAGAGCCGGATAGACCAGCAGGGTCGAGCCGTCCGGGTATCGTCCGGTCAGCGGCCCTCCGGTCCAGTAGGCCGAAGGGTGCAGTGTCAGGCCGTGTCCGCCCAGGTACAGCTCCCGGTCGCGAGGGCCGTCCACGGTCCAAATCACTCCGTTCCAGCGGGCCCGCGGGAACAAGGTGGTCAGGCAGCCGGCCAAGCCGAGTTCGGCGATCAGGTGGCTGCGCCAGGCGATGTCGGCGCGAAAGCCGGCGCGGATCCGGCTCCAGGACGGCTCCACGACCGCGTGGTGGGCGCTGCGCAGTGCTTGCTCAAGGCCCTGCCATGCATCCCGATCTCGAGCGTCCAGCTGCCGCAGCCTGGGCGTGACCGGCTGGCCGGCCATGCAGACACGGCGCAATTCGCGAGAGACGAAGTCCGGTGAAGAGGAGCGCACCGCGTCGAGCCCGTCTTCGAGGCCTTCGCTCACGGGGTCCAGGAACAGGGGCCCGGCACCGTTCGACGGCACGAGTTCGAAGAGCGGCCGCGCCTGGTGCGGCAGGTTCTTGTTCATCGACCGCCGCCAGGGGGCGAACAGCGGGTCGGTGTGGCCGTGCTGCAGCGCGGCCAGCGCCAGTCCGAGTTCGAGCAGCGGCGCGGGCGCCCCCGCGAACCGGACACGCAGCCTGCGCGGTGAAGTGGATCCGGAGCACCGCCACCCTCCTTCGCAGCCCACTGCCGCCCCCGGCCGTACCAGCGCCGTCCGACCCCGTCGCTTCGCCCCAGCCCGAATCGTTGGCGCCTCGCGGACGCAGCCTCGAGCATTGTCAACGCGTCCGGTGCGATCTTACCGGGCGACCGGATCCAAGGATCCGCACGGAAAGGAACTCCTCATGAGGAATCGCTTCGCGACGGCTCTCGCCACAGCCGCCGCCACGCTCCTGACGGCGGCCCTGCCTGGGGCCGCACAGGCAGACTCGACCAGCGGCAGCAGCGGCGGCAGCGGGGGCAGCGGGGGCTGGCAGACGTATACGAACGCGAACTACCTGATACCTGCCGGCACTGCCTGCACGTTCGGGGTTCAGAACGACGTCGTGCAGCAGGACGAGCAGTACCGGGTCGTCTCGACCTATCCCGACGGGACACCTCTCGAGACCGACTGGCGGGGCCCGCTGGTGGTCAGCTACACCAATGTCAACACAGGAAAGTCGATCATCGAAGACCTCTCCGGCACCGCACAGTTCTACGCGTCTCCGGACGGATCGGGAACCTGGGTCAGCCAGGACCACTTCGGCCTGACGATCGCCCCCGGCAACCCGTACCACGCCGCAGGCCTCTACGTCCTGACCGGCCCGGCCGTTTTCACCGTCAGCGCCGCCGGCACCGTCGACATCCTGGCGCAAGACCAATCCGCAGACATCTGCCGCGCCCTGAGCTGATCCGCTCAGCGAGCGAAGCCTTGAGCACCCGCGCGCTCCCGCGCCCTTCCGGCACAACCGGCCCCGGCCGGCCAGCAACCGAAACCCGCCCCGCCCACCGCCCACACGTCTGATCACCGCGCGGGCGCGCTGCGTGCCGCCTGCTTCTCCGACGGCACACAGCGCGCCCGTCGAGGTGCCCATGCCCCTCACAAGGACTCGACCATAGAGCTGTCGAAGCAATCAAGGGGTCCCTCCCAAGCCGTGCCCGCCGGAAGGATATCTACGCGGTGATCGCGCGGCGCGTCTTGGTCAGCGCGAAGGCTCCGAAGTTCGGAGCGATGCGCTCCAGCGGCCTGCCGTCGGTCACCCATGGTGGCAGGTAGACGAGCACGGGTGCTTCGCCGGCCTCGTTGGGCTGCGCCGTGTCGAGGACGTAGATTCCACCCATTCCGTCGTATTGGAGGACGAGCATCGCGGTGGGCATCTGGGAGTCCTGGCGTTCCCGGAGCGAGAAGCTCACGGTGCCCATGATCTGCTGCGGGTCATCGCGACGACGAAACAGACCGTAGAACTCCTCGCCCTCGATGTCGCACCCGCCGAGCTCGCTCAGGAAGTGCCGGTCGGAGGGTGGGAAGCTCACCCCGAGGACACGCTCCGCCTCCTCGATCAGTGCGGCGTCCGGTGGGTCCTCGTGATAGTTGACGATCCCGTCGTGGGTCTTGACGATGCGGATGAATGCGTCGACGTCCTCGATCGCGGTCATCGGCTGCCTCCTCGTTCTTGCGCCATGCTAGGGTCGCCGAGTCCGTTTCACGGGCAGAAGCCGTTCCAGGCGCTCTACGGCTGCTTGATGTGGCTCTGGGTACAGAGAACCCGCTTGATCCGCGTGTCCGCCCATGTGGGGTCAATCGTCAGGGCGAAGGCGGCACCGACGGACTCATCTGGACATTGCTACCCGAGGACTTCGGCCGGCAAGCACATGCCGATCGGCGTCGTGCTGCGCTTGATGCGCACCTCGACCTCCTCGGAGTGCAGGCCCAGGGCCTGCTCTGGGCTTTTGACTACTGGCTTGAGCCCTCCCGTCCACTCCGACAGTACTTGTGGGCGTATACCCCGGAAGACGAGCAGCGCGCCAGGACGATCATCACCGTACTCAGCGCACAACAGATCAAAAGCGTCCTGCGTTGGCTGGCGGAACCCTACTGGGATCATTACGTTGGCTGGCCGGACCTACTGACGTGGCGTAGCACGCCCGACGGGGCCCGTGACGCGCTATTCGTCGAGGTTAAGTCCAGCTCCGACCAACTCAGCGATGATCAGAAAACCTGGATACGGGGCAACAAGGACCGGCTTGGGTTAGATTTCAAGTTGGTTTAGGTCCATCGCACCGAAAAAGTGCGGGTCGTTGAGTAGCCGCGACGCCGCACGGGGAATCTCGCGGTCCACGCAGGCGCAATGACCACCTCCTCTCGCTTCCCGAGAGAGGACCGCGATCGTCGAGTCGCAGTTGCTGCGCGCAGCAGAGACTGTCGGGCACAACGGGCGCGGCTATGACAGGGCGAAGAAGTCAGCCTCATTCCGAGGCATAGGGATCCATGAGGGCGACCGGCCGGTCAGCGATTTCCTGGGCCCGTTCAGGAAAGAGCTCGCCGGGTTCGTAGTACCGGGCCCGGGTACGTCCGACCGAGCGCAGGATCCGGGCGGCGACAAGGTCGCGCAGGTCTCTTTGCGCCTGTTGCAGGCTCAGCCCTTCAGCCTGCTCGTAGCTGGCACGCCGAACCCGGCCGTTCGAAACAGCCTCGAACATCGCCGAGACGGTTCGCTCGTCCAAGGCGCGTTCCTTGGCGAAATCCACTAGCGATGTCCACAGCCGCGCGGCCCGATCGACGCGGAAGCGCACCATCTGGGCCTGCTGGTGGTAGGCCGTGAGGTTGAAGCGCAGCCACGCGGAGGCGTCGTGTTCGGGACTGTAGATGGAGCCGAGCGCGCCGAGCTGGCGATAGTACTCCCACGTGTTCCCGGGCCGGCCCAGCCACGCCTCAATAGAGCTGAACTCCGGAGCCAGGACTCCCTCACGCGCAATCATGAGCGTTTGCAGCGATCGGGACATCCGGCCGTTACCGTCGGCCCACGGGTGGATCGAGACTAGATTCAGATGCGCGATGGCCGCTCGCACCAGTGCGTGGTCGGCCGGGTTCGGCTCGTTGAGCCATTCGACCAGCTCGTGCATCAGGCCGGGTACGAGCTCGTGGTCAGGACCGGTGTAGGCGGCCACGTGCGAGTCTCGCGCATCGGTGACGTAGACCGGCCCGCGCCGCCATTGTCCGGCGGGCTTGCGCCGCGAGTGCCGATGGCCCTGGAGCATCCAGTGCATCCCGTTGAATAGGCCCTTGTCGTAGGCGAAGTCAGGCACGTCGTGCTGCGACTGCACGAAGGACATCATCCTCTGGTAAGCCAGAGTCTCTTCTCGGTCCTCATCGGAGACATCGACATCGCGCTCACCGCCCATGAGGTCGACCACGTCGACGGTTGAGACGCGAAAGCCCTCGATCGAGTTGGAGGCGGCGACCGCATCCGCAGTGAGAAATTTTCGCAGACCGTCGGCCCACCTGTGCTGTGGACGCACCTGGTGGCGAAGTTGGCGGCGCAAATCGTCGATCTCGCCGAGCACGCGGCGGTCAGCGTCGGTTAGGAGGGGAACACGGAAGAGCACTCAATAAGCATAGATTGACGCAATCAGTACGTCAATACGTCACGCGCGTGAGTCTGTCGGCCTGCCCCGCTCCGGCGCCTCATCCGAAGGAGCAACTCAGAGGCCACCCGAATGGCTTAGTCGATTTGTCCACAGCCAGCCACCCGTTCGTTTCACGCTGGAGGACGCGAAGCCAACAGTCACGACTCGCTGCAATTGGGCAAGCTCGGCCAATATTGCCTGTATTTGACCCCCAGTCAACGGCCTCCGGCTGGCCACCTGCGGAGAGGGAAAGCCCACCTGTGGCGCCCTTGACCTTCATCTTGAAGCCCCAGCCCGCC
>NZ_JAGSOG010000421.1 GCF_018139695.1 Actinospica durhamensis
TAACGGATCAAGGCGGGAACTCGCACGGTCACCACGCGGCTACAGACGGCCGCCTACCTAGACTTCTCATGTCCGCGGATCGGGACTCACATGTCCGCCCACCACGACTCTTCCACGTCCGCCGTCATTTAGGCCGATTAGGTTGTGACGCCGGGGAATATTCTGCTCTCAGCAGAATCGGTCGCCTTTGTCGAACCAATGTCGTATCTTGGGGTGTAGGAGCTCACTGCATTAGCGCAGGCGTTCAGCACACACGCCGAAGCTGGTCCCTGCGAAATGTGAATTCGAACGAAGGGGAGACTATAGATCTGACTGGCAGTTGATACTGAGAGGCCTGCATGGCTGGCGCAGAACGGGGTAGCACATGGCCCGATCCGCCGAGGAGGGACTGTCCAGTCAACGGTGTAACTAGGTTGTGAAGGGTTCTACTTTCGTCCGGCGGACAGGCGTCCGTCGAAGGTGATGTCGAAGGCGTTGAGTGCGGCCTTCCACCGCATCATCCAGCGTTTCTGGCCGGTGCCGGTTGGGTCCAGGCTCATGACGGCCAGGTAGACGCACTTGAGTGCGGCCTGCTCGTTCGGGAAATGGCCTCGGGCCCGCACAGCTCGGCGGATGCGGGCGTTGATGGACTCGATCGCGTTCGTCGTGCATATGACGCGGCGGATCTCGACGTCGAAGTTGAGGAACGGGACGAACTCGGCCCAGGCGGAGTTCCACAACTTGATGACCGCCGGGTATTTGCGGCCCCAGGCGGCCTCGAACTCGACGAACCGCTCCATCGCCGCATCCTCGGTCGGGGCGGTGTAGATCGGCCGCAGTGCCCTGGCCAGGGCGTCCCAGTGCTGGCGGGCGGCGTAGCGGAACGAGGCGCGCAGGAGGTGGACGACGCAGGTCTGCGTCACGGCCTGCGGCCAGACCGCCGCGATAGCCTCGGGCAGGCCCTTGAGGCCGTCGCACACGACCATGCACACGTCCGCGACCCCGCGGTTCTTGATCTCGGTCAGGACGTGCATCCAGTACTTCGCGCCCTCGCCGCCGTCCCCGGCCCACAGCCCGAGGATCTCGCGCATCCCGTCGCAGGTGACGGCGAGAGCCATGTAGATCGGGCGGTTCGCGACCTGCCCATCGCGGATCTTCACGTGTACACAGTCGATGAAGATCACCGGGTAGACCGGGTCGAGTGGCCGGTTCTGCCATTCGGCCATGCCCTCGATGACCTTGTCGGTGATCGTGGAGATGGTCTGCTTGGAGACCTCCGCGCCGTAGACCTCCCGCAGGTGGGCGGATATCTCCCCATGCGTCAGCCCTCGGGCGGAGAGCGAGAGCACCATCTCATCGACACCGGACAGTCGCCCTTGTCGCTTCTTGACGATCTGCGGCTCGAAGGTGCCGGCCCGATCTCGTGGCACCTCGATCTCGACCGGGCCGACGTCCGTGATCACTGTCTTCGAGCGGCGGCCGTTGCGCGAATTGCCCGACCCGTCCCCGGCCGCGTCGTGCTTCGTGTAGCCGAGATGGTCGGTGATCTCACCGTCCAACGCGGACTCGAGCAGGCGCTTGGTCAGCGCCTGTAGCAATCCGCCCTCGCCGGCCAGCTTCACCCCGCGGTCCTTGGCCTGCCCGATCAACTGATCAAGCAACTGCTGGTCCAAGGCATCAAGCCCTGCCGGCTCCCCATCGACCTGCTGCTCGACCACGGACTGTTCCACTTCCATCACGCTCATCGGATGCAACTCCATCATGTTCAGGAGTTACACCGAAGACCGTACAGTCCCGCCGAGGACCACGAGAGTGCCGTGACGCGGCACGACGTTGCGTGTGGTGCCGAAGTCGGAAGCGCGAAGTCCCGAAGTGCCGAAGCGCGAAGCGTCATGCGGCAAGCGATCGTTGTCGGGGCGCGGCGGAACGCGGCGGGGCTTGGCGGTGGGGCTTGATAGGGAGGCCTCGCGGTGGGCCGAAGCATCGCACGGCGAGCTCGAAGCGTCGCGTGCGGCGAGCTGTGGGTTGCATCGACGGCTATCGATCTGTCGTGTATGAGAACCATGGGTCGGTCGTACGTGAGTCGATTCGTTGTGTGGCGAAGGCTAACGGTCTGTCGCGGTGGTCAGCCGCGGGTGAGAGACGTCACTCAGTCGTGGGTGAGGACTATGTGTTCGTGCTTGTCGTGGCCGGGGCCGTCGCCTTCGTCGTCGGCGGGGATTTCGGCGAACCGTGCCAAGGCGAGTGCGCCGCCAACCGCAAGGAGGAAACCGAAGACGCCGACGACGCCGTAGCCGGGGCGGGCGCTGTCGCCGAGCAAGGTCAGGCCGATCAGTGCGGGTACCGCTGTCTCGCCGACGACCAAGGCCGCTGCGGTGGCGTTCACCGAGCCGCGCTGCAGGGCCGTGGTGAAGAACAGGAAGCCGGTGATCGAGGCGATCACCGCGGCGTACGCGGCCGGGTCGGTCAGTAGTTTGACGGGCTCGACGGATGGCAGGATCCGCACGGCGAGACCGAAGACGCCGAACAGGAATCCGGCGACCGTGCCGAGTACTGCCGGGTGCGCGTTCTTGTACACGTTGCCGAGCACCAGGGCCGCGGCTGCCAGCGCGATGGATACGGCGAGCAGCACCCATCGTCCAGTGTCGGTGAACGTGCCTGTGCCCTCCGGTCCCGCGGCGAGGCCGAGCAGGATCAGACCAAGGACGACCGAGATTACGGCGAACTTGTCCTGACGGGTGAGGCGGATGTGTAGCAGCAGGCCGGCTGCCACCGCCGTGACCGCCAGGTTCGTGTTCACGATGCCCTGCACCTCGAACAACGGAAGTTGCCGCAACGCGTACAGATTGAACACCAGGCCGAAGGCATCCATCGCGGTGCCGAGCAGGAACGGCAGCGAGCCGAGTACCCGCATGAGCAACCTGGGATCCACCCCGTCGGCACGCTCGACCTTGCGCGCTCCCATCGCCTGGAACACGGTAGCCACCCCGTAGCACAGGCTCGCGACAAGGGCTCCCGCCAGTCCCCAGCTCACGTCCCCGCTCCTTACCGGATTCCGCCGATCTTCCTACAGTCCCAAACCTTACTCGGAGGCGTGATTCACAGCGGGACGCCTGCATGATCTATCTCACGTGGCGCAGTCACGCTCAGCAAGGCATGCTGTAGCAACCCTTCCGCGGAACGCATGGCGGTGCCCTCATCGGGGCAGAATCCAGCGATACCGCGATTTCCCTCAACCGACCTCACGACAACGGCGTTGTGCGAGAACTGCCGTTGCCTCGCCGTACCCGAACCGACCCCGCGCACCCGCGGCCGGTCCGCCCGTAACGACATGAAGGAGTCCGACCGGTGCCCACCCTCGCCCCGTCGCCTGCCTGGCACACCCTCGACTATCCCCGCGTCCTTGACCTGATCAAGGCCGAGATCGACCGAATCGGCGCTTTGATCGCCGAGACGGATGACGGCGCCACGCCCGCTCCCTCGTGTCCCGACTGGACCCTGGCCGAACTGGTCCGGCACATCGGCGAGATCCATCGCTGGGCCGCCGCGATCCTCACCCGGCTCCCGCAGGAGCGGATCGAGCTGACCGAGCAGGAGCTGGAGCTCCCGGACGGCTGGGGCACCCAGACCACTCAGTGGTTCGCCGAGGGCGGCGCACTGCTGCTCGCGGCGCTGCGTGCGGCCGACCCGGAAGCCCCGTGCTACTCCTGGGGCACTGACCAGCACGCACGCTTCTGGTTCCGGCGCATGCTGCACGAGACCACGATGCACCGGATCGACGTCGAGTACGCCGTGCTCGGCCAGCCCGGCGCGCTGGACGCGGCGGTGGCCTCGGACAACATCGACGAGTTCCTCACGAACGTGCCCTCCATGGCGCGGTTCCGCCCGGCGGTGCGCGAGCTGCACGGCGACGGCGAGACCATCCACCTGCACGCCACCGATCTGGACGGCGTGGAGCTGCCGGGAGAGTGGCTGATCACGCTCGAGCCGCACGGCTACCGCTGGTCGCACGCGCACGTCAAGGGCGCGGCCGCGGTGCGTGGCACGGTCAGCAACCTCGCGCTGTGGCTCAACGGCCGGCTCGCTCAGGACGACGCGGCGCTCGAGCGGCTTGGTGACGAGCCGCTGGTGAACTACTGGCGCGCGAAGACCTCGTTCTGAACTGGACCCGCGCGAAGACTCCGTCCTGAGAAAACTCGGGCCTGAACTGGGCCGGATAGCTCGGCCGGGGCTCTTGTCCTCGTGGCTATGGCGGACGACTTGGGGGCGCTCCTTCTGAGAAGAAGGAGCGCCCCCAAGTCGCGTGGTGGGGTCAATCGGCCGCGTGGCTGAGTAGCGGAGTAGTAGTAGCTGGCGGAGTCAGCCGTACGGCGGAGCCGGTCGTGTGGCGGTGTTGGCCGGGCGGCGAAGCCGGTCGTTCGGCGGTGTTCGCCGGGCGGCAGGATCAGCGGAGACAGCTGCGCGACGGAATCAGCTGCGTGGCGCGATCAGATAGCTCGGCGGCACGATCAGCTCTCCGGTGAAGTTGGCCACGGCCAAGCTGGCGTGATGTTGAGCGCGCTAAGCCGCGATGTCACGGCCGGCCACGGTGGAGGTTGTGGCAGCCGTGGGGGACGTCGCGGTTGTCGGAGACACGTCGTGGTGGGCGGACGGGCTGCCTAGAGCGGTGGCCGCACTGAGGGCGGGGTTGCTCGGCGTGGCGGACATGTAGCCCGGTACGACGCTCAGTGCAGGGGACGCCAGTGCAGGGGCCGCGCTGGTGGTGGCGGGTGTCACACCGGCTGTGCTGCGAGTGGGGTGGGCACCGCAGGAAGCTGACGTCCGGGCCGAAGCAGCGTGGGGGATGGTTTGGGCGGCGGGAATGGCCTGGGCCGGGGTGCCGTGAGCGGCTGGTGCGAGGGTGGCGCCAGGAGCGATGGCGGCGCTGGGTACTGCGG
>NZ_JAGSOG010000422.1 GCF_018139695.1 Actinospica durhamensis
CCACCCGGCTGAGCCAGCCCACTCGCTCAATCACCCACTGCTCCCCCCTCACTGACTCAGCCTGCTCGGCCAAGCACGCCCCCGTTATCCAGCGGCCAAGCACGCCCCAGCCATCAAGACTCAGCTATCCAGACTCAGCACTCAGCCCGCGTACCCACCGAGGCCGCTGACCTTGACTGCTGAGTCTGGATGGCTGAATCCGATCATCGGCATCCGACCATCGGCCCTGGCGATCGGCCCTGATCGCCGAGCCCGACTCCGGCTCCGACTCCCCCCGCTCTCCAGTGCGTACTCCGTGTCTCTCTTCCGCTGCCAAGCCCCCTCCGGCAGTCTCACCCCTCCGCAGCCTCGACAGCCGCCTCCTCGACCTCGGCCTCCGGCGCCTCCTCATGCCGCCCGCGCAGTACCTTGTGCACGACTACGGCCACGATCGAGCCCGCGAGCGGTGCCACGATGAACAACCACACCTGGCTCAGCGCGTTGTCGGTCGCGAAGATGGCCGGTCCGAGCGAACGCGCCGGGTTGACCGACGTTCCCGTCAGCGGGATGCCCGCGAGGTGGATCACGGTGAGTGCCGTACCGATTGCCACGCCCTCAAGCCCCTTGACCCCCGGGCCCGACGTGACGCCGAGCACGACGATGACCAGCAGCGCGGTCAGGATCACTTCGACGAAGAACGCGCCCCCGACGCTGATGTGCAGGTCGGAGTTGGAGCCGTACCCGTTCGCGCCGAAGGAATTGCGCCTGAAGGGCCCGCCCAGACGAGCCTGTACGGAACGTGACACCCAGTACATGAACAGGGCGCCGACGATTCCACCGGCGAACTGCATCACGGCGTAGAGCGCGCCGCAGAGGGGCTTCATGCGGCCCGACAGCACCATGCCGAGCGTCACCGCCGGGTTGACGTGGCATCCGGAGATGGTGCCGATCGTGTAGACGAGCGCGATCAGCACGAAGCCGAACGCCAACGCGATGCCCACCACCCCCGCCGTGATGCCGGCGAACACAGCCGTACCGACCGCGAAGAACACCAGGATCAACGTCCCGATGAACTCCGCCGCCAGCGCGGACACCCCGCCCGGCACGATGTCGGTCAGCGACCGCGTGGTCCTGGTGGAGCTTGACGGATGCCCTCCAGCCCCGGCTTGCGCGGCACTCATAGGCCTCTCCTTCCTGAGGATCGGCTCGCCGCCTCCTTCCTCGTCAGCGACGAGCCCGGACGCAAACCCCAGCGTATTGGCGTGCTGTATGCGATGGTCAGGCCACGCCCGCCCGCTTAGCCCACACAGGTGACGCCAACGCTCACGGCACTCCGCGCCCATCGCACCACTCACTGTGTGGCCGGACCATGCCGACGCACCCCTCCGTATGTCCGCGCCTCGCCACCACACCCCTCATCGCATATCCGCGCCCATCGCACCTGTCGCCCATGGCCGCCGCGCCAACGCACCCGCCAGCGCATGGCCGCGCCGTAACCATCGCCTCCCTCCACTGCGCGCCGTCCCCACCGCACTGCGACCCGTTCCCACCGCATCGGCCCGTTCTCCCACATCGTCCGGCTGGCCGCTCAGTCCGCCGCATATCCACGAGCGATGCATCGCAGCACGCTGTCACATGCCCACTTCGCGCTGCGCCGTTTCGCCCTCCACCGCACGACTCCCCCCAGCCGCCGACCCCGTCCGCCGACCATTCGAAGGGAATCTTGTCGGCTCCATAGCGGTTGGGATCACTGTTACCGCTGTTGTTGTCCTTCCACGCGATCCGGCGGGGGCGCGGCGGCAGAGGGAGGTAGACCGGTGACAGGCACGGCGCGGGCTGCGGCCGCGAACCCGGCGGCAGCCACGCGAATGCGTGTGCTGATCACGTCGTACTTCCTCCTCGACGGCTTCGTCTTCGCCAACTGGGTCGTGCGGGTGCCGCAGATCAAGGCACACGTTGGCGCCTCGGCGGGCACGCTCGGACTCGCGCTGCTCGGCGTATCCATAGGCGCGATCGCGACGATGACGATCACCGGCCGCCTGTGCCGCCGCTTCGGCAGCAGAGCGGTCACCGTCGTGACAGCGGTGCTGCTCGCGGCCTCGGTCGCATTGCCTGCCGTGATGCCCACGGTCGCCACGCTCGGCGCCACGCTGTTCGTGTTCGGCGCGGGGTGGGGCGGCATGAACGTCGCCATCAACAGTGCTGCGGTCGACGTCATCGGCGAGTTGGACCGGCCGATCATGCCGTCCTTCCACGCGGCATACAGCCTCGGTGGCCTGCTCGGTTCCGTCGTGGCCGGCGTCGTCGCGGACCACGTCGGTGCGGCCGCTCACCTGGCCACGGTCGGGATCGTCTCCCTCGCGGCGGCCGTGGGACTCGGCATCCCGTTGCTGCGCTGCGCCCCTCTGGCCACCGAACTCCGCGGCACGCCGGTCCCGATGGCGGAACGCACCACCGACATCGCCATCGGCCCGATCTCCGCCGACACCACCGATATCGGCCACACCGCCCATGCTTCCGATACCACCGACTTCGCCAATGCCACGCAGTTCGCCGACATCGCCGACATCGGCGACGTCACCGGCCGCACCGGCCGCACCGGCCCAGAGGACGCGGCCATCGGCCAGGGCCTCGGTGACACCGCCCGTATTGCCGCTGCGCCGGAGTCAGCCTCCGCCAGCCCCAGCCCTACCCGCGAAGTCGACATCCCTTCGCCGGTTCCCACCGACGCCGACACCGCCACAACTCGCAATCCGTCCGCGACAGTCTCGCCCACGCACACCTCCTCCACGCCGGCCTCTGGCGGAGCCCGATCCAGTACCCCAGCACGATCCAGTACCCGACCGTCCAGCACGCTGGCATCCACCGGTGCCTCGGCGCGCCAGGTGAAGACCGTGCTCTACATCTTCAGCATCATCGTGCTCTGTTCCTCCTTCGGCGAAGGCGCGATGTCGGACTGGGGCGCACTTCACCTGCGCACCGACCTGCACACCAGCGCGGGTCTCGCGGCCGCCGGATACGCGGCCTTCTCTATCGCGATGTTCGTCGGACGGCTGTCCGGCTCCTGGGTCCTGAGCAGGATCGGCCGCACGGCCGTGCTGGCGGGCGGATGCATCACGGCGGGCGTCGGCATGCTCGGAGCCGCGCTGCTCCCTTCGCTCCCCGCCGTGCTCATCGGCTTCGTCTTCGTCGGGCTCGGCCTGTCCAACGTGTTCCCGGCGACCGTCGGCCAGGCGGGCGTACTGCTCGGCCCTTCCGGTGTGGCGACCGCGTCCACGTTCGGCTACAGCGGATTCCTCACCGGGCCGCCGCTGATCGGCTTCCTCGCCGACCGCTTCGGCCTGCCGATCGCGCTCACCAGCATCTCCGTTCTGGCCGGCCTGGCCGCCGCGATAGCCCTGCTGACCGTCCGTCAGGTCAAGCAAGCCGAGACGATCACGCGCGGCACACCCGAACCCGTCGCCGCCCTCGTATAGTCCATTCACCACCTCCTGTCCCTCTGATCCGGATCCATCCCACTGCGCCCGCTCATCCAGTTAAACGCACTTCGTCCCCTTTGCGTGCCCTGTTCTGCTCTCAGCAGAATCACTTGCCCGACCGGATTCCAGCGTTCATGATCGTCGGTATGCGAATCCTCATCATCGGCGGCGGCAGATTCCTCGGCCGCGCGTTCGCCACCGAAGCCCTGGCCATGAACGCCGGCCATGACGTCACCGTGTTCAATCGCGGACGTACCAGCGTCGATCCGCCCGGCGTCCAAGTCATCCGTGGCGACCGTGAAAAGACGGCCGACCTCGAGCGGCTGGCCGCGGCGGCAGGAGCCGGCTGGGACTTGGTCGTGGACACCTGCGGTTACCAGCCCGCGGTCGTCGGTGAGTCCGCACGAATGCTCGCCGACCACGCGGCGGCCTACCTCTTCATATCGAGCATCAGCGCCTACGAGCTCTGGCCGAGCGAACCGATCACTGCCACGTCACCGAAGTTCGCCTGCGATCCGCACGAAACAGAGGGCGAATACGGCCCGCTCAAAGCGGGGTGTGAGCGCGCGGTCGAAGAGCATTTCCCCGGCCGCACGATCACGCTCGACGCGGGGCTCATCGTCGGCCCACACGAGAACCAGGGCCGCCTCACCTGGTGGCTCAGCCGCATCGCCCGGGGCGGCCCGGTGCTCGCTCCGGCCGAGCCGAAGCGCCGCATCGCCCCGATCGACGCCCGGGACCTCGCGCGCTTCGGTCTGACCTGCGCCGCGCAGGGCAGCTACGGCGCGTTCGCCGTGCCGGGTCCGGGCACGGAATCCATGGAGGACATGCTCGAGGCCTGCGTTGCCGCGACTGGCTCTGATGCCCGCCTGGTCTGGGCAGACGAGGCCTTCCTGCTCGAGCACGAGGTCGACCAGTGGACCGGTCTTCCCCTGTGGGCGGCGGCCGACGGCCCGACCAGCGCGGTCTGGGCGGTCGACACCGGCCCAGCGCAGGCGGCGGGACTGACCTGGCGCCCGATCGCCGACACCGTGCGCGACACATGGGCCTGGCTCAGCACCGTCGAAGACCTCAGCGACGAAGACGGGCGGATCAAGGGACACGGGCTGCCCCGGACCAGAGAGGAAGAACTGCTTGAGCTCTTGGCTGCGCGCTGAATCGAGCCGGTAGAGCCTGATACACGGAGCCCGACGCGCCCTTGGGCCGGTAAGTGGAGCTCGATGGGTGGAGCCAGAACGCGCGGAAGCCTTGCATGCAAGGCGAGGGAGCTTGGCAGAGGAGACGGGACAGGAATCTGCGGCCGAGAACGGCGCGCCGCTCAAGAGCGTCTGCGTCAGCCTGCTCAGCGTCATCGAGGGCACCGGCGGCGGCGGGGGCAAGTAGCCCGCGGCTCGGGGGCGGCCCGCGCAC
>NZ_JAGSOG010000423.1 GCF_018139695.1 Actinospica durhamensis
GGCGGGGGAGACGGTTGACGTCGCGTTCTCATGAGAATCGTTTATCGACGACGTAACGGGCTGAGTCGGGTGGGTTTCAGCCTGGGCGTCGAAGCGCTTCGAGGGTGCGATCCTTACCGGAAGCCGCAGGTGGAGACCTCTTCTTGACTGTTTTTGGACACGCTCTTGACCGCAACGTCGTTCGATGCCATCGTACGTCACGGACAGGGTCGAAGCGCTTCGAAATCTGATGGACTCATAGCCTTGAATCGGGCCTGAGAGTTGATCAGGTCTCTTTCGCGCACTTTTATCAAGCATTGCAGTTTTGTGGATATCCCCTGCCCTTTTTCGGTGCGGTCGAGGACTGCCGCGCCCGGACGCACACGACCACCGACGGGAGAGTCTTTTGGCTGTGCCGGAGCCGATGCTCGATCAGGGCAGTGTCAGGTCCCGGGCGCTGCGGGCCGTGGTGCGGCCTGACACGCGGGTGCGCAGTGGGCCGTTCGTGGCGAAGCTCGTCGGGTGCGTGCTGTTGACCTGCGTCGGCGCGGTCTTGGCGGCCGGCGTCGTCGGCGGCGGTGGGCTTGCGGCGCGGGTGGTCGGGACGCTGCTGCTGGGCGGTATGTTTGCGCACGCGGCGGAGCTCGAGCACGAGGCGCTGCACCACCTCGGGTTCCGTTCCCGGCGGGCGAACACGATCGCGGGGGTGGCGCTCGGGACGCCGATGCTGATCGCCTACTCGGCTTATCGGGCCGCTCACCTGCGGCATCATCGTGATCTGGGGACGCCGCGCAACCGTGAGTTCTTCGACTACGGAGATCAGCACGGAAATCAGCACGGCGCCGATGCGGGCGGCGGGGCCGTCCTGGTACGCGGGTGGGCTTGGGTGGTGCGGCTGTCGATGGCGGCGCATTACGCGCGGTTCGTGCGGGATCTCTGGCTCGCGCTGCGCGGCGCCGACCTGCCGGGTGAGTCTCCTGCGACGTCTCGGCGGATACGTCGCGACTTGCGGATCATCTTCGGTGTCTTCGTCGTGTTGACGGCGGCTTCCGTCGCTTTCGGGCGGGCCTTGGTGGTGTGGGAGTGGCTGGTACCGCTGGTTCTGGTCGCAGGGCCCGTGCACGCTCTGGTGGAGCTGCCCGAGCACTACCGGTGTCAGACGCTTGATCCGGATCCCTTCGCCAACACGCGCACGATCCGGTCGAACCGGCTGATGGCCTGGTTCACCAACGGCAACAACTTCCACGTCGAGCACCACCTGATGCCGAATCTGCCGATCGGGCGGCTCGGGTTGCTGCACGCCGAGGTGCGCGACCGGCTGGTGCACTACCACCCCGGCTACCTCCACTTTCTGCGTACCCTGCTGCGCCCGAGATCTGGAGCCGACCGTGCCTGAGCTCACCTTCCGGGCCGCCGAGAGCGCCGCGGACAAGGCGGCCGTGCTGCGGCTGCGCGACGAGGTCTACGTCAAGGACCAGGGGCGGCTCGCCGACGCCGCCGATATGCGCTCCACCTTCGACCGCTTCGACCGGCAGGCCGTGTACCTGCTCGCCGAGAGCGACGCGACGCCGGTCGGGACCATCAAGCTCATCGCCGATTCGCCGGCCGGGCTGCCGTGCGAGGAGGCGGTGGACCTGACTGAGGTCCGGCCGGGCAACCGGCTGGTCGAGTACGGGCACCTGCTCACGCTGCCGAGCGTGCGCTCGCGTGCTGTGGCTACAGGGCTGATGCGCGAGGCCGTGGTCTACAGCGCCGCGCGGCTCGGGGCCACGCACGTGCTCGGCGACTTCTTCATCGACTCCACCGGTGCGTTGCACGCGTTCTACACCCACCTGGGCTTTGGGCCGCTCGGCGAGCCGTATCGGGACGCGCGCTTCCAGGATGCGCCGCTCTCGGTCGTGGCCCTGCTCGACCTCGCGGACGCGGCACGCCGCTGCGCCCAGGTCGAGGGACGCCGGGGGGAGCTGCTGCGCTACTTCTTCCACGACTATCACGAGCAGGTGAGCCGGTATCACGACCAGGTGAGTCGGGCGGCGTTGGCCACAGCAGACACAGCGGCGGCGGAATCGGTACCGGCGGAATCCACAGAGGCGGGAGCAGGGGTCTGATGGGGAGTTCGGCAGCGGCAGCGGCAGCGGCCACGGGAACGGCTACGGACCAGGCCGAGGCCCAGGCCCCGGTGCGTACGCGGCGGCAGGAGTTGGCCGAGGCGAAGGCGGCGCACAACCATCCGGCCTACGCCAAGATGGCGTTCGTCATGGGCTGTGGCGTGCAGGGGGCTGGGACCGGGTCGACGGTGCTGGACCGGGACGGGCGCGCGTTCCTGGCCCTGTTCGACCAGTACGGAAATCAGTCCTTCGGCTATTCGCACCCGCAGATCCTCGCCGCCGTGCGCGAGCAGCTGGACACCGGACGGCTCAACAGTACGAAGATCATGTTCGAGGAGGAGCAGATCCTGCTGACCGAGCGCCTTGCCGCGCTCACCGGCGGGCGGTTGCCCTTCGCGTATCTCGCCAACGGGGGCGGCGAGAGCATCGACAACGCGCTGAAGCTGGCCCGGGCCGCCACGCGCAAGCCGCGCTTCGTCACGGCGGTGGACTGCTTCCACGGCAAGACCTTCGCCACGCTCAGCGCGTCCGGCCGGCCCGAGCATGAGGCGGTCTTCAGTCCGCTGATGGAAGGCTTCGCGCAGGTGCCCTTCGGCGACGTCGCGGCGCTGGCGCGGGAGCTGGCCGCCGGGGACGTGGCGGCCGTGCTGCTCGAGCCGGTCCAGGCGGAGGGCGGGGTCGTTCCGCCGCCGCCGGGGTACCTGAGCGAGGTGCGGCGGCTGTGCACCGAGGCCGGGGCGCTGCTGATCCTGGACGAGATGCAGACGGCGTTCGGACGCTGCGGGACCTTCTTCGCGTTCGAACAGTTCGACGTCGTGCCCGATCTGATCTGCGTGGGCAAGGCGTTCGGCGGCGGGCTCGTGCCGATATCCGCGGTGCTGGGCACGGAGGAGGCGTGGGCCTGCCTCAAGGCCCTGCCGTCCACCTTCGGCTCCAGCCTCGGCGGGAACCCGCTCTCCTGCCGGGTGGGGCTTGAGTCCATCGCCATCGCCTCCGACCCCGAGTTCCTGGCCGCCGTGCGGACCAAGGGCGCCGTCATCACGGCGCGGCTGTCCGCGCTGGCACAGAAGTACCCGGCGCTGATCACGGCGCACCGCGGGCTCGGCATGATGCACGGGCTCGAGCTGCGTGACGAGGCGAGCGCGGGGCTGGTGCTCGCGCTGCTGTTGGAGCATCAGGTGACGTCCACGTACTCGCTGTACAAGGACACGGTGGTGCGCATCCAGCCGCCCATGGTGATCAGCGACGAGGAGCTCGAGCGTGGGCTGGACATCCTGGCGGAGGTGCTGGCCAGGGCTGATGCCTACCTCGCGGCGTCGGCCACGGCGGCTGCCGAAACCGACCAGGCCGCCGAGGCGCCGACCCGGCCGGTGCGGCGGACGGTGCGTCTGCTGAACGTCGAGGCGGCGCGGGTACACGCGTTGCTCGCCGCGCACCCCCACCTGCTGGATCCGTTCGCGCGGTGGCCTGACGCGGCGGCGGAGCCGGCGGACGCAACGGCGGACGGAGAGTTCGCCGGGGTGGTGGGTGAGGACGACGTCGTGTGGACGGACGTCGCGGAGCTCACCGACTCGGGCGTGGTGCTGCGAGCGCGGGAGGACTGGCTCTGGACGCGGCTCGAGCGCAGCGTGCGCGTGGACGCGGCGCCGGGCGGGTGCGAGGTAGACGTGGTCGTCGACTGGGACACCGGCACCGGGCCGTACGAGGAGCTGCTCGGCGGACGCATCGGGCACTTCGCGGCCTCGCGGCTGGACGGGCTGCTCACGCGGCTGCGTGACCGATTCGACGAAGCCCGCGACGAAGCCCGCGACGAAGACTCTGAAGAAACCCACTCTGCCCAGGAGCCTCCGGTGAAACTCAGTGAGCTGACCGACCGTTACGCCCGGAACACGACCTCGGTCCTGATCGAGATCGACACGGCGGGCGCCCGCACCGAGCTGAGCTACGCCGCGTTGGCGCAGCGGGTGGCGGCGCGGGCCGCGGAGCTGGAGAAGGCCGGGGTCGCGGCAGGGCACGTCATCGCGATCCGGGCCCGCAACAGCGTCGACTGGGTCGTCTGGGACCTCGCCGCGCTCCAGGTCGGGGCGGTGCTGCAGGCGCTGCCGGACGAGTTGCCGCTCGGGGACCTCGAGGAGTTCGGCGACCGGCACGGGCTCGCGTTCCTGGTGACCGACCAGCCGGGCGAGGAGGACCCGGCCTGGGTCGTGGCCACGGCCGCGCCGCTGGACGGGCGCGCCGCGCGGACCGGGGCACGGGCGGGTGAGGAGGCGGGGCTGCACAGCCTGGTCTACTCCTCCGGGACCACCGGCGGACTCAAGGGCCTGCGGATCTCCGGGCCGGGCACCGAGTACGTCATCAACCGCTTCCTCGACTGCTTCCCGATCACCGCGGCCGACCGGCACCTGATCTTCCTGCCGCTGGCCAACTACCAGCAGCGGCTGTCCGTGTACTGCTGCCTGTGGACCGGCGCCGATCTGGTCCTCGCGCCCTACCAGCGCGTGTTCGGCGCGCTGCGGGCCGAGTCGCCGACCTTCGTGATCGGGCCGCCGGTCTTCTACGACGCGGTGCTGCAGCTGTTCGGCAAGGCCGGCGGCGGGGCGAGCCTGGGCGAGTTCCTCGGCGGCAAGGTCCGGTTCATGATCACCGGAATGGCTCCGATCCGCCGGGCCGTGCTGGAGGCGTACTGGTCCGCCGGGATCAAGCTGCTCGAGGCCTACGGCATGACCGAGAGCGGCATGATCGCCTGGAACACCGAGGAGG
>NZ_JAGSOG010000424.1 GCF_018139695.1 Actinospica durhamensis
GGGCGGGCGGGAGGATCCGCAGGTCGAAGTCGCGGCGGGCGGCGTCGAACAGGCGGGTCAGCAGCCGGTGTAAGAGCGCGTAGTGCGCCTCCGCGGGTGCGCCGCGCAATCGGGTCAGCCGCCACAGACCGGCGATCTCCACGGCCAGGTAGCTGCGTGCGAACGCGGCGAAGCGGGCGGGCCGCCGACCGCGCCACAGCGACACGGGGGAGACCAGGACCGCGCACAGGACGCAGACGCCGAGCAGCACGAGGCCCACCGGGCGTCGCGCCGCAGTGTGGCGCAACAGGAAGCGGACGATCACAGTCCGGCCTCCTTGAGGTAGGCGGCCGACGCGGTGTACGCGCGCTCGATCCGCGAGTTGGTACGGCCATAGTCCCGGTAGCGCAGGTACCGCCCCCAGTCGCCCGTCGCGGGACGCTCGACACCTGAGGGCAGCAGGTGCGCCTGTACGCCCTCGGGCAGGTCGGCCAGGGTCCGATGCAGCCGGTGGCGCCGCGAGATCTCGAACGCCACCGCGGCCACCTCCCAGGGCCGGCGGGGAACGGTGAGGGGGTGCTCGACCCGTCCGGCGTGCAGGATGAAGATCCGGGTGGCGCCGAGCTCGACGGCCCGGCCCGCCGGCACGCTGTCCACCAGCCCGCCGTCGAGGAAGTGCTCGCCCTGGTAGGCGACCGGCGGCAGCAGCCCGGGCACCGCGCTGGAGGCGAGCACGGCCGGAACCACCCGGCCGGAGTTGAACCAGACCTCTGCGGCCCGCTCGATGCTGGCCGCGACGCACTCGAAGTGCACCGGCAGATCCTCGAATTCGTAACCGCCCAACGCGTCGTCGAGCAGCCGCCGCAGCGGCTCGTTCGAGTGGAAGTGCGTCTGGCTGCGCAACGCCGTGCTCAGCTGCGCCGCGAAGGAGCCCTCGAAGACGCCGCTGCGCTCCAGCCCGGTCCACACCGCCACCAGCCGCAGCACGCGCTCGATCCCAGGCCCGGCGGCGAAGAACGCGCCGTTCACGGCCCCGACCGAGGTGCCGAGGATGAGGTCCGGCTTGATGTCCGCCTCCACCAGCGCACGCAGCATGCCCACCTCGCACGCGCCACGCGAACCCCCGCCGCCGAAGACGAAGGCGGTCCTGGGCGCATGGCCGGACGACGGTCCGGTGGTGGTCATCTGCTCCTCCTCGCGTCCGCCCGGGAGTCGACGGAACACGAACACGGATAACCGCTTCGACCTCGGATACACGGGTGCGGTCAGGTCACACGGGCCGCGCCGTCGACGGCCGCGTCACGCAGGTCTTGCCGGTTCTTGCCGGTTCTTGCCTGCATCCCGCCGTGACCACGGGTTTGCCGCCGGCATCGGTACAGCTCGCGTTGCGGCCAGGTCCGTAGTTTCGAGGTGTCAGAAAGCGAAGCCTCGAAGGGGGAGGACCACCATGATCACTCGTACATTGATGTCCGGCAAGGTCGCGCGCAGGAGTGCCCGCGCCTTCGCCCTCGCCGCGCTCACCGGGAGCGCTGCCCTCGCCGCCGGCGGAGCGGCCCACGCCGACTCCATCGACATCTCGTGGAGCTCGACGTATCTCATCAGCGCCAGCTACGACGCCCAGAACGTCGCGGTGGCCGGCGGCTCGAGCTCGCCCGGCACGCGCATCATCCAGTGGCCGACCGACGACGGCGCCGAGCAGGAGTGGCGCTTCGGCAACGTCATCGACAACGGCCAGGACATCGGCACGCTGATCCAGAACGGCGGGACCGGCATGTGCATCACGACCGACGGCAACGCCGGCGACGGGGTGTACGAGGAGGAGTGCGAGGCCACCGCCGCCAGCGAGCTCTTCGACGTGTCCGGCAGCCTCGGCTCGTACGACTCGATCTACAACATCTCCAACGGGCTCTACCTCGACGTCTCCGGCTACAGCGGCAACGAGGGCGCCAACATCGACCTGTGGTACTGGAACGGCCAGGGCAACCAGAGCTTCGTCACGGTCCCGTTCTAGACCCGGTTCCAGGCACCGGTTCGGAGAGCGGGCCTCACACGCCCAGCAACGCGGGCAACGTGAGCATGTCCTCGAACACGAGCGTGTCCGGACCCTCCAGCCAAGCGGCCGGGGTGAGGCCGCCGGCGTAGCCGAGCGATCGCATCCCGGCCGCGCGGGCGGCCAGCACCCCGTGGTGCGAGTCCTCGACGACCACGCAGCGCGCCGGCGCCACGCCCATCGACGCGGCCGCGTGCAGGAACAGGTCCGGCGCGGGCTTGCCGTGCGTCACTTCCTCGGCACTGAAGATCCTGCCCTTGAAGCGGTCGTAGAGCCCGGTGTGGCCCAGCGTGTGCCGCATCTTCGCGTGGCTTCCGCTGGAGGCCACGCAGACGGCCACGTGCGGCTCGATCGCGTTCAAGGCCTCGACGATTCCGGGAACCGGCTGGAGGTACGCGTCGAACTCGGTGCGAAGCCGAGTCTCGAACTCGGCTCGCCACTGGACCGACGCCTCCTCGCCGCACCGCTGGGCGATCTCGGCGTCGATCGCCGCGGCCGAGCGGCCGAGGAAGAGCGAGATGGCCTCCTGCTCGGTCAGCGGCCAGCCGAACCGGCGGCCCAGCGCGACGTTCGCCGCGAGCGCGATCGGCTCGCTGTCCACCAGCACCCCGTCGCAGTCGAACAGCACCAGCTCGGTCTCATCGATCATGGCCCGCAGCCTACCGTCCGCGGGCGCCCGCCCCGGGCGGCGACGCCCGCCACATTGGTTTGGCGGGGCCCCGATCGGTAAGGTAAGGCATTGTGAAAGTGCATGTGCTGCATGAGAATCCCGAGTGGTACCCGCCGTTGGCGGCCGCCTTCGACGCCGAGGGGGTGCCCCACGAGCCGTGGCTGCTGGGCGCGGGCCCGCTCGACCTCGACGCGGTGCCGCCGGAGGGGGTGTACTGGTCGCGGATGAGTGCGTCCTCGCACACGCGCGGCAACGTCTACGCCAAGGACCACACGCGAGCGGTGCTGTCCTGGCTCGAGGCACACGGCCGGCGCGTGGTCAACGGGCGACGCGTGCTCGAACTGGAGATGAGCAAGGCGGACCAGCTCACCGCGTTGCGCGCCGCGGGGATCGAGGTGCCGCGCACGGTCGCCGTCGTCGGCCGGGCGGCCCTGCTGGAGACGGCCGGGACGTTCCCGACCCCCTTCATCGTCAAGCACAACCAGGGCGGCAAGGGCCTCGGCGTGCGGCGGTTCGACTCCGTCGCCGACCTGGCCGACTACCTCGACTCGGCCGACTACGAACCGCCGGTCGACGGGATCACGCTGGTCCAGGAGTTCCTGGAGGCCGCGCAGCCCTTCATCACCCGGGTCGAGATCGTCGGCGGCGAGTTCGTCTACGCGATCGCCGCGGACACCGCGCGCGGTGGCTTCACCCTGTGCCCGGCCGACGCCTGCGCGGTGCCGACCGAGAGCCTGTTCGCGCTGCGCGAGGACTTCGAGCACCCGCTGATCGCGCGGTATCTGAGCTTCGCCGAACGGTACGGGATCGAGGTCGCGGGCTTCGAGTTCATCGAGACCGTCGACGGCCGCGCCGTCACCTACGATGTGAATACGAACACGAACTACAACCCGGAGATCGAGGCGGCCGCACCGCGCTCCGGACCGCGCCAGGTCGCCCGGTATCTCAAAGGCCTGCTCGAAGACGCGGCGCGAGGAGTGGACGGCTGATGCGCTTCGGATACTGGATGCCGATCTTCGGCGGCTGGCTGCGCAACGTCCCGGACGAGGGCATGAGCGTCCAGTGGCCCTACATTAGAGATCTGGCTTCGGCGAGCGAGCGCCACGGCTTCGACCTGGCCCTGATCGCCGAGCTGAACCTCAACGACATCAAGGGCCACCGCGCACCGGCGCTGGACTGTTGGACCCTGGCCCCAGCCGTCGCGGCGGTGACCGAGCGGCTGGAGCTGATGCTGGCGGTCCGACCCAACTACCACCATCCCGCCGCCACCGCGAAGGCGATCTCCACCCTCGAAACGATCGCACCCGGCCGGATCTCACTCAACGTCGTGTCCTCCTGGTGGAAGGACGAGGCCGCACAGTACGGCGCGCCCTTCGATGTCCACGACGCCCGGTACGCGCGCACCGAGGAGTGGCTCGGCCTGCTCGGCCGCCTGCTGCGGGAACAATCCGTCACCCACCAGGGCGCGCTCTACCAACTCGAGGCCACCGAGATGGAGCCCAAGCCGCAAGCGGCGCCCCGCGTCTACATGGGCGGCGAGTCGCCCCGGGCCAAAGAGGTCATCACCTCGCTCGGGGACTCCTACGTCATGCACGGCGATTCCCCCGAAGTGATCGGCGAAAAGATCGCCGCCATGCGCGCCCTACGCGAACGCTCCGGCCGCCCGCCGCTCACCTTCGGCATGGCCGGCTACGTCATCTGCCGCGACACCGAGGCCGAGGCGCAGGCCGAACTAGCCCGCATCCTGGACGTGCGATCCTCGGACGAGGCCTACGCCTCCTACCGCGACTTCGTCGAGGGCTCCCAGCTCGAGTCCCACGTCTCGCTAGAGGAATACAGCGTCTCGAACCGCGGCCTCCGCGCCGGCTTCGTCGGCACCCCCGCCCAGATCGCCGCCCGCATCCGCGCCTACGAAGAGGTGGGCCTAGACCTGCTGCTCCTTCAGTTCTCCCCGCAGTCCGACGAGATGGCCCGCTTCGGCCGCGACGTCATCGCCCCCTGGCGAGCAGCCGAGCCCCCCGCAGCCGCCCAACCGAAGTAGGCTCCCGGCCCACTGTGGTCTAGGTCTTCTTGCGCGGGTCGGGCTTGATTC
>NZ_JAGSOG010000425.1 GCF_018139695.1 Actinospica durhamensis
GAGTGCGGCGCTGGTGGGGGTGGATGACCTGGGGATCGAGGCGGTGGCTGCGGCGGGCGCGCCGACGTCACGGCTGGTGGTGGTGCGTCCGGATGCGTCGAGTTGGGTGAAGGCGGTCGAGGTGTTGATCGGCGCGGTGGAGGTGGTGCTGGTGCGTCCGCCGGTCGCGGTGGGTGACGCGCTGGCGCGGCGGATCGTCGCGCGGCTGCGGCGTAGTGCGGCGGTGGCCACGGCGCTGCTGGTCACCGGGCCCGGTTCGTTCCCGGCTCCGGTGCGGCTGCGGGTGGCGCAGGCGCGGTGGGCCGGGTTGGAAGACGGGCACGGCCAGCTCACGGCGCGCCGGGCGACGGTAGTGGCCGAGGGGCGCGCGGTCGGGGGCGGTTCGCGTGTGGCGGAGCTGTATCTGCCGGGGCCGGACGGTGCGGTGCATCCGGTCGAGGCCGTGCGTCCGGTCGACGAGTTGGCTGCGCGCAGGCGCCTGGCCGCGGCGTGAGCCCGGTGTCGGCGGACTCCGGCATGCCGGATGCCATGCCCGATGCCATGCCGGATGCGCCGAGTCGGGTGGTCGCGGTGTGGGCTCCGGCGTTCACGGTGCTGGCGGCGGGGGCGGCGATCGACGATCTGGCCGCGACGGTCCGGTCGGGCCGGATCACCGCGGTGACGCCGGTGGCCGCGCAGGCCGGGGTGCGGGTGGGGATGCGGGTGCGTGACGCGCACCGGATCTGTCCGCAGCTGGCGGCGTACCGGGCGGATCCGGAGCGTGCGGCGCGGTCGTTCGAGCCGGTGGTCTGCGCGTTGGAGGAGGTCGCGGCCGGGGTCGAGGTGGTGCGCGCGGGTCTGTGCGTGCTCGCGGCGGCCGGCCCGGTGCGCTACTACGGCGGGCAGGAGCAGGCCGCTGATGTGATCCGTGACGCGGTGGCGGGTGCGCAGAGCGAGCTGGGTGTCGTGGCGGTCGGCGTCGGGATCGCGGACGGGATGGCGGCTGCGGTGCTGGCCGCGCGTACCGACACGATCGTGGCTCCGGGCGGCTCGGCGCGGTTTCTGGCGCAGTTCGACATCGCGGCGCTCGCCGATGCGCCGCTGGCCGGGCAGCTGCGGCGCCTTGGCATCAAGACCCTGGGTCAGTTCGCGGCGCTGCCCGCTGCGTCGGTGGCCACGCGGTTCGGGTTCGCCGGGCTGCGGGTGCACCGGCTGGCGCGGGGTCTGGAAGAGCGGGATCCGGCGCCGCGTCGCGCTCCGCGGGAGTTGGGCGTGGTGCGCGAGTTCGAGCCGGTCCCGAGTACGGAGCCGCTGGTGTTCGCGGCGCGGGGTCTGGCCGAGCAGCTACACGAGCAACTGGCTTCCCTCGGTCTGGTGTGCGACCGGGTGGGGATCGAGGCGTTGACCGCGGACGGTCGGGGTTCGGCGCGGTGGTGGCGGCACGAGGGCAAGCTCTCCCCGCGCGCCGTGGCCGAGCGTGCCCGGTGGCAGCTCGAGGGCTGGGCTCGGCGCAATCCGCCGGCCGCCGACCCCGCCGATCCCGCCGTCCTCGATCCGCACGGGGACCGCGGCGAGGGGTTCGTGTCCCTGACGCTGCGTCCGGACGGGCTGCGGATCGCCACCGGCACCCAGACCGATCTGCTCGGCGGGGTACAGCAGTTGCCTGAGACGGCGGAGGCCGCGATCGAGCGGCTCCAGGACCTGCTCGGCCACGCGCGTGTCGCCCGGCCGATCGCCTCGGGCGGACGTGGGCCTGGAGAGCAGATCGCGCTGGTGCCCTTCGGCGACCTCGACCCGCAGGCCCGCGGCACCGGGCCGTGGCCGGGCCGTATCCCGCAGCCCGCGCCCGCCATGGTCCCCGGCCGTTCGACGCCGGTGCGGCTGCTCGACGCGCACGGCGCGAGCGTGGTCGTGACCGCCCGTGGGGAGCTGCTCGAGCCGCCCGCGGTGCTCGAGGTCGGCGGGGTGCGGGCGCAGGTGGCCGGGTATTCGCAGCCGTGGCCGGTGCACGAGCGGTCGTGGGAGCCGGGCGGCGGACGCCGGTTCGCCCGCCTGCAGGTCACCACGGCCGACGGACGCGCCTACCTGCTCGCCGCCGAAACAGGGTCCTGGTTCGTCCTGGCCGGCTATCAGTGAGGGAGAGCTCCGTCCCGGAGTACGCCGAGCTGCACGCCCACTCCTGGTACAGCTTCCTCGACGGCGTCGACGCGCCCGCGGCCCTGGTGGAGGAGGCGGTCCGGCAGGGCCTCGCGGGCCTGGCGATCACGGACCACGACTCCATGGCCGCGGCCCCGCACCTGGCCGTGGCCGCGCGGGGTACGGGCCTGGCGACGGTGTTCGGTGCCGAGTTGAATCTGGGGCTCGACGGCGAGCGCACCGGCGTCCCGGACCCGGCCGGGGCACACCTGCTCGTCCTGGCCCGCGACCCGGACGGCTATCGACGCCTCGCCGGCGCGATCACCCGGGGGCACCTGGCGGGGGACGGCAAGGGCCGACCCGTCTACGACCTCGAACAGGTCGCCGCGTCTGCCGGCGGCCACTGGGAGATCCTGACCGGCTGCCGCAAAGCCGCCGTGCCGCGGGCCCTGGCCGAAGGCGGCGTCGAGGCGGCCGAACGCGAACTACGTGCCCTGATGGAGTTGTTCGAGCCCGAACACGTCCACGTCGAGCTGCACGCCACCGGCATGCCGGGCGACGACCGGCGCAACGACCAGCTCGCACAGGTCGCCGCCCGGCTCGGACTGCCGACCGTGGCCACCGGGCTGGTGCACTACGCCCGACCCGACGGGCACGCCACCTACGCCGCGGTGGCCGCGCTTCGCGCCCGCGCCACGCTCGAGGAGATCGACTCCTGGCTCCCGCCCGGTCCGGGGATGTTCCTGCGCAGCCCGGGGCAGGCCGTGCGCCGCTTCCGCCGGTATCCGGGTGCTGTCGCGCACGCCGTGGATCTGGCCAGGGACTGCCGGATCGACTTCGACACCGAGATCCGCCCTCGGCCCCCGCGCTTCAGTGTCCCCGACGGCCACGACGAGGACACCTACCTGCGCGAACTCACCTTCCAGGGCATAGTCCGCCGCTACGGCACCCGGGCGGCCCGCCCGGACGCCCACGCCCAAGCAGAGCACGAACTCGGCGTCATCAAAGCCCTGGGATTCTCCGGCTGGTTCCTGATCTCCTGGGACGTGGTGCGCTTCGCCCGCGACCAGACCCCGCCGATCCTGGTCCAGGGCCGGGGCAGCGCCGCGAACTCGATCGTGGTGCACGCCCTGGGGATCTCCGCCGTCGACCCGATCAAATACCAGCTGCTCTTCTCCCGGTTCCTGCACCCCGAACGCGACGGGCCGCCGGACATCGACCTCGACATCCAGGCCGACCGGCGCGAGGAGGTGCTGCAGTACGTCTACGCCAAGCACGGCCGGGAGAACGCCGCGATGGTCGCCAACGAGGTGTGCCTGACCTCGAAGTTCTCCGTGCGCGAGGCAGCGCGGATCCTGGGCTACTCGCCCGGCACCGTCGATGCGATCAGCTCTCTGGTCGACCGGCACGACCCGATTCCCCAGGCCCACGCGGAGATCCCCGACCAGGTGCTCTCCCTCGCCCGGCGCCTGGAGGGCCGGCCCCGGCACTTCTCCATCCATTCCGGCGGCATCGTGATCTGCGAAGGTCCCATCGCCGAGGTTCTGCCGGTCGAATGGGCCCGCATGCCCGGCCGCAGCGTCATCCAGGGCGACAAGGAAGCCGCCGTGGACTCCGGCCTGGTCAAACACGACCTGCTCTCCCTGCGGACCCTGTCCGCCGCGGCCGACGTCCTGACCATGCTCGCCGCCGCCGGCACGCCGATGGAGTTCGCCGACATCCCCGCCGACGACCCGCTGGTCTACGACATGATCAACGATGGGGACACGGTCGGGGTGTTCCAGGTCGAATCCCGCGCCCAGATCAGCGTCGCGCCGGTGATGAAGGCGCGCACCTTCCGCGACCTCGCCGTCCAGATCGCGCTGATCCGGCCCGGGCCCGGCGCTTCCGGCGCGAGCAGGCGCTACCTGCGCCGCCGCTCCGGCCAGGACTCGGTTCCCGCCATCCACCCCGTCATCGACCAGATCCTGGCGGTGTCCAACGGCACCGTGCTGTTCCAGGAGCAGGCCATGATGCTCGCGATCGAAGGGGCCGGATTCACCCCCGCCGAGGCCGACCGCCTGCGCCGCGCCATGGGCGCCAAACGCTCCCTGCCCGGCATCCTCGCGCTGCGCGAACGCTTCCTCGCCGGCCTCGACCGCCTCGGCCTGCCGACTGAGACCGCCGAAGACCTCTACCAGCAGATCGAGTCCTTCTCCGGGTACGGCTTCCCCTTCTCCCACAGCCTCTCGTTCGCGTTCATCGCCGCGGCCACCGCCTGGATGAAGCGCTACCACCCCGCGATGCTGCTGACCGGGATCCTCAACCACATGCCCATGGGCTTCTACGAGACCTCCACCCTGATCGCCGACGCCCAGCGCCACCAGGTCACCGTCCGCCCCGTCCACATCAACGCCAGCCGCGCCACCACCGCCCTCGAACCGCTCACCGAGACCGATCGCGCCGCCTACCGTCCCGTACACCGCCATGCCTCCCCGCACCCCCAGCCCCCGGTCCGGCTCGGCCTGATCACCGTGCGCGGCATGGGCACGGAACTCGCCGAGACCATCGAGGCCGAGCGCGAGGCCGACGGCCCCTACGCAGACCTCGAAGACCTCGTCCGCCGTACCCGGACCCCCACCCCCGTCCTGGAGAACCTCGCCGCCGCCGGCGCCCTCGAC
>NZ_JAGSOG010000426.1 GCF_018139695.1 Actinospica durhamensis
TCGCTAGCTGTGGCGCGTGCGGGGAGGCCGTGGGTGAGAAGGCGTTCGCGTTGTGCTGCACGTCCTGTGGTGCGGCTCTGGTGGGTGAGTCGGATCTGACCGAGTCGGTGCGTCCGGATGTTGTGCTGCCGTTCGCGGTGGATGAGGACGCGGCGCGGGCGGGGTTTCTGAGGTGGGTGGCGCATCGGCGGTTCGCGCCGAGTTCGTTGCGTGGCGGTGCGCAGGTCCGGGCGGTGGAGGGTGTGTTTCTGCCGTTCTGGGTTTTCGGTGCCGCGACCTACAGTACGTATGACGGGCGTCGGGGTGAGCACCGTACGCAGCAGGTCTCGCGTACGCGGACGGGTGCGAACGGCCAGATCGAGACGTATATGGAGACGGAGTCGTATACGCACTGGCGCCGTGTGTCGGGTGCGGTGAGCCGCGTTTTCGACGGTGTGGTGGTGCCCGCGTGTTCGCCGCTGCCCGACAAGCTTCCGCGCTGGCCGCTGGCCGGCCTGTGTCCGCCCCCGTGGGCCGAGGCGTCGGCCGTCGCCGGGAGTCGCGACGTGCAGGACGCGCCCCAGTACGTGCCCCAGGACAGTAGGGCTGCGGTTTCGGCTCCGGCTCCGCGCGTGATCGCCTACGACGTGGACCCGGGTTCTGCGTTCTCGCAGGCGACGGCGCGGATGAGTACGCAGATCGAGGAGGACGTGCGGCTGGACATCGGCGGTTCGGCCCAGCAGGTGAACGACCTGTCGACGACGTACGAGGACGAGTCGTGCACGCTGCTGCTGCTCCCGGCGTGGCTGGTGTCCTACCAGCACGGCACCCGGGGCTGGTCGGCGCTGGTGAACGGCGCGACCGGCGAGGTGGTGGGGCACCGCCCGTACAGCAGTACGAAGATCTCGCTGCTGGTCGCGGCCTTGGTCCTGGCCGCCGCCGTGGTCACGCTCCTCGTCATCGGGCACTGAGCGCCGCTGGCGCCGTGCCGCGGCCTTATTCGCCGGCAGAGGCCGCGGACATTCCCGCTCCGGCGTCGGCGACGTCGGCTGAGGTCGGCCGCGGCAGGGGTGCGGCGCCTCTGCCGCGCCGCGGGTAGAACAGCCGGCCCGCGTCCTGCGCCGGCAGGGACGGGCTCGACGCGGAAGGGCCCGACAAGGTCAGGCCTGCCGGCACCCGTACTCCGGCGCCGCCTCCCGTCGCGGCGTGTCCGGCGCGGATGAAGTGGCCGAGCAGTTGCGCGGTGGCGATCGTGTCGTCGAGTGCCTGATGTGCGCCGAGGAGGTCGATGCCCAGGTAGGTGCAGCAGTCCTGGAGCGTGTGGTGTTCGAGCGGGAGGTGACGGGCCGCCAGCTTCCAGGTGCACAGGCCTTCGGTGAACGTGTCCGTCGCGATGCCGGCCCAGGTGAAGTGGGCGTTGAGGAACCGTCCGTCGAACTGGGCGATCCGGTGCGCGACGGGGATCCTGCCGGCGAAGAGCCCGTAGATGGCGGGGGAGAGCTCCGCGAACGACGGGGCGTCGCGGACCATGGCGTGGCTGATGCCGTGTACCCGGGTCGGGCCGACCTCGCCGTCGCGGGGCCGCAGCAGGGTGTCCCACATCCCGGTGATGCGCCCGTCGTCGTCCACATGCACGACCGCGATCTCGACGATCGAGTCCTCATGCAGTCGGAAGCCGGTGGTCTCGATGTCGAAGACGGCGTATCCGTTCAACGTGCGGGCCTCTCAGGGTCGTCTACCGAACTCGCAGTCTACTGGCCCCGGCCGGCCGGCCCTGGCGTATCGAGGAGATCCGGTGTGGAGCCGGACGGTCCGTCATGTGCCGGTTCGCGTGTGGGTCGGGTGAGGGAGGCTGTGAGGGAGGCGAGGACGCGGAGTTTCTCGTCGCTCTCGCTGCCCTGGTCCGCGTAGTAGAGGACGAGGAGCAGGCCGTCGACGGGGAGCTTGTCGCGGTGCAGGTGGAGCTCGCCGACGACGGGGTGGTTGACGATGCTGGTGCCGCCGTCCAGGGCGCGGATGTCGTGGCGTGCCCACAGGGCTCGGAACCGTTCGCTCGAGAGGGCGAGTTCGCCGACGAGTTCCACGAAGCGCGGGTCGTCGATGTCGTCGCCGACGGATTTTCTGAACGCGGCGACGAATCCTTCCGTGGAGCGGGCCCAGTCTTGTTGGAAGGCCTGTTCCTCCGGGTCGAGCAGGAGTGAGCGGAGCCGGTTGTGTCCGGGGGCGAGGCGTGGGGAGAGGGCGAGGGCGAGCGGGTTGGAGGCGAGTACGCCGAAGGCGCGGCCTTCCACGAACGCGGGGACGCCCACGCTCGCGAGCAGCTGGTGGAGGCGTGCGGGTACGCGTTCTGGTTTGCGGCGCCGCTGCGTCCTGGGGCGCGGGGTGGCGAGGCTGAGGAGGTAGTCCTGTTCGACCTCGTCGAGGCGTAGTACGCGGGCGAGTGATTCGAGGACCTGTGTGGAGGGGTGGTTGTCGCGGCCGCGCTCGAGCCGGAGGTAGTAGTCGGCGCTGATGCCGGCGAGCATGGCCAGTTCTTCGCGCCGCAGTCCGGGGACGCGGCGGTTGGCTCCGGCGGGGATCCCGGCTTGTTCCGGTGTGACCAGGGCGCGTCGGGCGCGGAGGTAGTCGCCGAGCCGGTTGGCGTGCTCCTGACCGCTCATGGCAATGATCGTAACTCCGTGCCGCTGGTGGAAAGGGGGCGGAGAGGGGGCCCTGTCAGGACCCCGGTAGAGCGGGGTACTGCCTCGGGCTGGCGGGCGAGCCGAGACTGAGGGGGATCGACCTGACCCGGAATTGGGAGCACATCATGGACATCACCAGCCGCACCGTCTTCATCGCCGGGGCCACCTCCGGGATCGGCCTGGAGCTCGCGCGCCGGTTTGCCGCGGCGGGCAGTACCGTCGTCGTCGGCGGGCGGCGCGCAGGACTGCTGGAGGAGATCGCCGCCGAGGGGTTCGCCACCGTGCAGATCGATGTGACCGACCCGGTGAGCGTCGAGCGGGCCCGCGACGCGCTCGGGCGCACCCACCCGGACCTCGACACGGTCGTGACGATGTCCGGAGTCGGCATCCCCGAGGATCTGCGCGACCCCGCGCACTTCGGCGCCGCGCGGGAGACGATCGAGACGAACCTGCTCGGCACCATCCGTGTCATCGACGCCTTCACCCCGCACCTGATCGCGCGCGGCGCCGGCACGATCGTCACGGTCAGCTCGGGCATCGCGTTCCTGCCGTTCCCGCTGATGCCCACCTACGCCGCGTCGAAGGCCGCCGTGCACGCCTACTCCGAGGCGTTGCGCGCCCAGTTGGCCGGTACCGGTGTCGAGGTGGCCGAACTCGTCCCCCCGGCCGTCGCGACCACCCCGGAGCAGTCGAAGCTCAACCCGCGCGCGCTCGGATTGGGCGCGTTCGCCACCGAGGTGATGCAGCTGCTGAAGGCCGAGCCCACGCCGCACGAGATCCTGGTGCAGGGCGTGCTGATGCACCGTTGGGCCGAGCGCGAGGGCACCTACGCCGACCTGGTCGCGCAGCGCTCGCAGGCCCTCGCGACGCTCCCGGGGCGCCGGTAGCCGCCGTTGGCCGCCCGGTGGGCTGCGGCCCCCGGTCCACCACCGTGGACCGGGGGCCGGTCGTGCGTGTCAGCTGACTGCTTCGGCGGCGTCGTCGATGAGGTCGGCGACGATCCTGGGGTGGCTGAGCATCGCGACGTGCGAGGAGGTCGGTACTTCGACGACCTTGCGGGCGTTGGCGCGGGCGTACATCCAGCGCTCGCAGGCCGGGGGGATCGCCTTGTCCTGCCCGGCGACCAGGCCCCAGGTCGGGATGGTCTTCCAGGCCGCAGCCGTGGTCGGGTAGGTGAAGGAGGCGGCGTCGAAGGGCCGCTGTGTGGCTTGGAGGACCTGGAAGGTCGCGGTGGGGATGTCGGCGGCGAAGGCGGCCTGGCCGTCCGGGCTCAGGTAGAGGTCGGTTCCGGTGGTGCCGTCGGCCTTGGTGTACGGGACGGGCACGCTCACCGGCAGGACCTCGCTGCCGGGGAACTTGTCGATCAGTTCGCCCTGGGTCTCGCCGACGTCGGGCACGAACGCGGCGATGTAGACCAGTGCCTTGACGTTGGCCTTTCCGGCGGCGGCGTTGGTGATGACGGTGCCGGCCATCGAGTGCCCGACGAGCACGACCGGTCCGCTAACGGAGTCGAGCAGGCTCGCGATGTAGGGGGCGTCGGTCGGGATGCCGCGCAGCGGGTTCGCGCCGCAGATCGTGGTGTAGCCCTTGTGCTGCAGTTCCTGGATGGTGGCGTTCCAGCAGGAGGAGTCGGCGTAGCCGCCGTGTACGAGCACGATCGTGGGCTTGACGGTCGGGTTCTGTGTTCCGGTGCCGGCCGGGGTGGCCGCGGCGGCTGTTCCCGCCGCGCCGGCGGTTAGGGCCGCCGACCCGGCCAGCGCCGCTCCGGCGGCCAGTACTCGACGGCGGGAAACTTCTGTACTCATGGGATTCCTCACGCAGTGGGGGTCGGCGGGCTGTGACGTGCCCCGGCCGAACCCGGCCGGGGCACGTGCCATGGACGTTACGAGGCGCGGGTGCGCGGCGGCTTCCGTCATGTGACGTAGATGGTGTGGAGGTGGCGTGGAGGTGGACGGGCGGCGGTGAATCAGCCTTCACTGATCGACGGCTGACCTCGCTGCGGATGAACGCGGAGGTGCTCGACAAGTTCGACCGCCTCGACGAACTCGACCGCAAGCGCGTCATCGACTCGCTGCTCGGCGGTATCGACGAGCTGACCGGCCTGGTGGCCGAC
>NZ_JAGSOG010000427.1 GCF_018139695.1 Actinospica durhamensis
GGATGCCTTCTCGAACTGAACGGATAAGGGCCTAGAGAACCTCTATTCTTCCAGGTCAGAAGGCATCTCGTGTCACCGGGGTCACCCCAGGGCGGGCATCGAAGCATTACCCATCAGTGGATTCAGGCTCAGTCGGCGCACTGGAGCCGTTGTACAGCTCTATCTGGCTGAAATCGCCGTTGAACCCGGTCGCGACCATCACGAGATTCGGGACCGTCTCTCCCGTGCTGAAGTTGAGGTTCGAAGCGTTCGGCGGCCTTGCGCTGCCGTTCGCCGGATAGACGGTGACGTAGCCGTTGGCCTGTGGCTGGGTGACCGTTACGTTCATGACGACCGCCAGGGCGTCGGTCAGACTCCCCAACGCCGTGTCTCCGTAAGACCAGGACAGATCGTTGTGGCCGTCCGGCTCTGACGCCTGAATCTGTCCGAGCCCGGTACGGGTGTCGAGTACCCGGACCGGATCCATGGGAATGAACGCGGTTCCGAGGCCCGAAGAGTAACAACCCTCGACATCCACGACGAGTTCCACCGACCCTGAGGAGGTGTTGCGAAACGCGACCCGGCCGTCCGTACCGACCTTGGCCACGACCATGTTCGGAACGGTCTCGCTCATGGAGTAGTTCAGATTCGATGCAGTGGGCACAGCGGTCTTGTCGGGATAGACGGTGATCAGGCCGTTCGCCGTGGGGCTGACCACGGTCACGTTCATGGCGATCGCCGTCGCGGTCGAAGTGACCGCGCTTCCGCTGACGATCTGGGTGCAATTCGGGAGGCTCAGTGTGATGGTGCCGCCGGGGCCGACCGGGGCCTTCGCGGCGCCGGTTCCGCTCCTCGTGTCGATCATGCGATCCGGCGAGTTTGGCAGGTAGTAGCTCCCACTCGCGGATTGCACGTAGTAGCCCTCGACATCGGCGATCAGGTCCGTGCTCGCGGCGGACCCGTTGGTGAAGTCCACCTCGCCGTCGGCCCCGACCTTGACCGTGACCAGGTTGGGGACATTCTCGTTCGCGTGGAAGTTCAGATTGCTCGACGTCGGCACGTCGCTGCCGTCCGGGTACGCGGTGATGATTCCGCTCGCGGTCTCATCAGTCGCTGTCACGTTGATGACCGCGGCGGTGACCGTGCCCGAGTCGACCGGCAGCGTGACGCCCTTGACGACGTTCACGGCGATGGTGCCATGAGGCCCGATGAGCGCCTTGGGAGCCCCGAGTCCCTTGCGTGTGTCGAGAACCCTGGTCGGGGCGACCGGCATGTAGCTGCTGCCCGTCATCACGACCGTCGTCGTCCGCGTGATCGTCTGAACGCTGTCTTGAAGGGTCACCGCGATTGTGTACGTGCCGGGCCGGGCGTACATGTGCGAGTCGACGATGTAATCGGAGAAGTCGGCAGTCTGGTCGGTTCCGGTGTCTATGAGAAGCTGTCCGCCCAGTCCGCTGCCGTCCCCCCAGTCAACGGTCACCTGGGGCGTCGTTCCCCAGGCCACGCCTTGCAGGTCGAGCTGGACCTCCGCCTGCTGGGCGGTATAGGCATCGGCGTACGCGGTGGCGTTGGTGAGTTCCTCGAGGCCGACAGCGCCGCGGTCCGGTGGGCTCGGCCAAGCATTTCCGTATGCGTCGGTCGAAAGCTCGCCGGGCGCGGCGGGGTTCGCGGATCCGTTCGCCGGATCCGAGGCAGCGGGAAGCGCGGTGGTTCCCAGACCCAGCCCGGGCTCGACCAGATCCTCCGAGCCCTGGCCGGTGGCCGCTGTGAACGCCGCTTGCGCGGTGTAGACGGTCCCGCCCCAGAAATACGGCGCGAAGGCGCCGTCGGCGGTCGTGTAGATGTTGTACCCGACCGACGTCGTGGCGCTCGAGACCGCATCCACCCGAAGTGCGAACTGCTCGGAGGCGTAGCTGGGGTCGCACGCGTCCGCGGAGACGATGTTGTTCTCGATCACCGCGTCGACGGACCCGTTCAGCACCCCGATTCCAGTCCCACACCCATGGACGACGATGGTGTTGCTGGTGACGTCGACATCAGGACTCGCATCGACGAGTACCGCGTAGTCCTTCGGGCCGCCGCCGGCGATGGATATGGCGTTCGTGGTCAATACCGCTCCGGTGGAACTGCCGGAGAAGACGACTGCCACAATCCCCGACGAAGCGAGGAAGGAGCGTTGGATGGTCACATCCGAGCCACCGCCGACATACACCGGGTTTCCGGCCGTGTCGGTCTGATCCTGGTCGAGGGTGTCGTGTGACCCACCCACCCAGAACGCCGCGAGCGAGGCATCGACGATGTCGGCGCCACTCACCTCGACGTAATCGCCGTCGATGGTGAACGCGTCGCCACCGCCGGAGATCTCGTAGGGACCTGCCGCAGCCTTGAAGACGATGGGCGCGGCAGCCGTACCCGAGTTCGTGACCTTCACGCCACCCGCGTACGGATCGCCATTCGTGTAGTCATAAGTGCCCCCGCCGGCGGTCGAGCCGTAGATCAACACGGTGTCGCCGGCCGTAGCCGCGTTCGCTGCGGCTTGGATGCTGCAGTACGGCGCAGCCTGCGTGCCAGATCCAGCGTCCGTACACGCCGGCGACACGTTGTTCACATACAACGTCGCCCCCGCCGCCGCGACAGCCTGCTGAGTTGGAGCGATCACCCCGACCGCTGCCACGGCGAACGCCAGTGCGGCAGCCCTTCGACGCATGAGCGCCAAAGCCCCTCCCTTGAAGTTTTTCAATGCCCGCAGATCCATCGAGCGTCAGCATGCTACTGCCCGGCGCCGTCCAGCGTGCTCGTTGTCTGCCACTCGCGAAAGTAGGAGCCCGCCCACTCAAACTCTTCGCCGCCCATATCCGCAGCTCCCTACACTGGGCACACGGTGGCAACGGGGGGCGCGCAGGTGCGCCTGGCACACGGGGGATGGTGGGCGCGACATGGCTCCGATGGCGAAAAACGGCGTGGCCGGTACTTCCAACCCGGCTGAGAAACGCAAGCTCGTCCTGCTGATATTGCGTCTACAGCTCGCCATAGCCGCACTGATGACGGTTGCCGTCGGCTGCCTCGTGGTGCCTGCTCTACTGGCGGCACATCGCTACGATTCGGCGCCGCATTGCGCCACCGCGACACAGGGCCCTGACTGTGTCGCGCTCGTTCCCGTCACCGTGGCGTCGGTCGGGCAGGTCACGGGTACGAGGAGTGGGACTTCATACTGGCTCGAACTGACCGGGATCGGAGCAGGTCAGACGCAGTTCACCCCTACGAGCCCGGACACTGGCGCCGGTGGCCTGGTCAGCCAGGCGAGGCAGGGGCAACAGCTGACGGCGGTTCTGTGGCATGGCGATCTTGTCGAGGTGGAGTCGGCCGACACCGTCGCTGTGGACAGTGGCTCTCCGGACATCCAGGCCCGCAATTGGCTCGGCAGCTTCGCGCTCCCCCTCGGCTGCCTCCTCGGTCTCTTGATCATGTACCTCGGAAAGCGCCGCCCAGATCAGCGCGGCACAGCTCTCGCAATGACCACGGGGGCGCTGGTCATCCTGAACGGGCCGACGTTCAGCATCCTTCAGGACGGATCAGCGACCAGACCGAGCCCACTACTGGCGTTGGCCACGTTCGCCGGCCTCTGCGGCCTCGCCGTAATCGTCACCGCGCCATGGGTGCTGTACGCGCGGAGCAAGCGGCGCAAGCACCACAAGCCGTCGGCAACGCGCGGTCCCCAGGACGCGATGCCTCACTCCCGTTCCTAGCTGTCGCCGCCCACGACGAAAGCCCCGCCGTAGTGCGCAGCGAACCAAGCACATAGGCGGGGCTTCGGTAGGTCGGCGTGGAGGATGACATCGGCTTACTTAAACCCTTCGGCCACCCTGCCCAAGGGATGAGAGCATCGACGCCATGGCCGCCATCAGTCCGATACCCGACTGGGTGCGAGCATGCCCACGGAGGCCGCGCCACTGGGTGTGGATGCTGAGCATGCACAAGCGCGGGCTACGGATCAGAGTCGGCGATTTCTATGAGGACTGCTCGTTCCATGTCCGCGTCTGCACCGCCTCCCGCATGGGCGAGGACTACATCGCTGGCATTTCGCTCATCGACGCGCACGGCCCCAGCGGCTGCTCGCCGTCACACTGCGGCGTGATCAAAGTGTCGGCGGAGGTCGCCATGGAGGCACAGCGAGACCCTCGCGCGTACTTCGCCAAGAGCATGGAACAGTTCGGCATTTCCGCCGAGAAACTTCCTCAAGCAGTGGAAGACGCCATGGCCAAGCTCGATCGTCGGGGATGAGCCGCGGGGAATGACGAAGGTCGCACTACCCAAACTGGGTGATACGGCCTTTTTTGACCATAAACCAGGCCAGCGTGGAGATGGCGTTCACTAACTCAGACCTGTCGGCCCAGTTTGACGCTCTGGCCGCAAGCGCTTCCGGATGATCAGTGGGACGCGTCCGCCATGGCCGTCGTCGATGTGACCGCTGGGCGCCATTTTTCGGCGGTTGGCCTGCGGATTCCGGTCGGCGTGGCTACGGTGTGATTGCGCGTGGGCACGTCTTGGAATGTCTTGAGCGTGTGGTGATAGCGGTCGGGGTGGGGTGGGTCGGAGGATGTCCCGACTCTCGTAGAACTTCGCAGGTGGCGGTCCCCCACCTGAAGCCTGCCAGTTGGTAGGTATCGGGTGAATCTGCCAAGAATCATCCGAGATGAGGGACCACCGTGAAGAAGAACGT
>NZ_JAGSOG010000428.1 GCF_018139695.1 Actinospica durhamensis
GGCCGGGGGGCTTCACGGAAATCACTTCGCGTGTGGTGAGGAGGTGGGGGTTGGGACGTTCGGCACCTCCGGGTCTGACCTTCCGCCCGGCCGTTCCGGACGTGCTTTCGACCCTAGCCGCCGGCCACGGGCATCGGCCGGCAGGCGCCGGGCGACGCACCGTCAGGTCACCCGTGCGGAGGCGTTAAGGGCTGTATAACGACTGGACCCGGCCGAGGTTGCGGCCCATCCGCGCCGCTCGCCCGCGCGGCCGAGCGGCGCCGCGGCCGCGCGTGGCGTCCGCGGCCGCCGGGCCCGCGCCGGTGCGCGAGAGCAGGGCGGCGGACTCGAGCAGCGTCCACGCCCCGACCTGGACCGAAAGCTCGCGCTCGGCCACGCCGCCGTTGCGCGGGAGCCGGGCCGGAACGGACCAGTCGTGGCCGAAGACCGGGCCGGTCGAGGCGGTCGCGGCGCTGCGCCAGGCGCCGAAGCAGCCCACCGGGGCGCCCCACGCGGCGTGGTTCCAGGCCGCCCGCGCCGAGCCGAGCACGAGTTCGGCCGCCGTGCGCGCGGCCGGCTCGTAGGCGGGTCCGAACGCGGGCAGCGCGAGCGCGGCCTGCGCGAGGTAGCGGGCGAGGATGCCCGCGAACAGCCCGCCGTCGCCGCCGCCCTGCCCGCGCAGGATGTTCGTACGCGTGTACGTGCGCGTCCCGCCGCTCTCGAGAACGACCGGAGGCACCGTCAGCCGCTCGGCGACGGCCTCGATGGTGCGCACCGCGCGGTCGGCCCAGAGCTCCGCCTCGGCGCCGTCGCGGTCCCACGCGGCCAACTCGAGGCACGCGCCGAGGAACACACCCTGGTTGTAGGTGTACGGCGTGGTCTCGATCTCGCGGATGCCGCCGTGCGGGCTCGCGTGCAGGCCGTCCCAGACCACGCCGGTGAACGGGTCGACCAGGTGCTCCTCGATCCAGTGCGCGGTCTCGTAGGCGCGCGGTTCGCGCAGCCGGGCGAAGAGGATCGCGGCCGGGCCGTTCGCCGGGACGTTCTTGAAGTCCTCCCGGTACTTCTCCCGCGAGCGCCACCAGATCCCGCCGCCGGCGTCCTCGGTCCAGGCCTGGTAGAGCGCCGCGGACAGGGTGCCGAGCGCGCGGGTGGTGCGCGGGGTGCGGCCGAGGACGTGGCGCCTGGCCCGGTCCAGCGCGAGCGCGAGCCAGGCCATGTCGTCGCAGTAGTCGTTGTGCCAGCCGCGGGCGTTGCGGACCCTGATCCCGTGCACGGTCTGCTCGACCCGGGCCCGCCTGGCCGGTGTCGGGGCCCTGAGATGCGCGTCGACCAGGCAGTCGAGCAGCTGGGCCTGCCACCAGTAGTTCCACGGGCCGAACCAGCGCTGCGCGGGCGTGGCCGGGGCGGCGCTCACCCCGAGCAGCGTGCCCGGCAGCCCCCACAGGCGCCGCATGTGCCGGGTGAGCACGGCACGCTCGGCCGACGCGGCCCGCGCGGCCCACTGCCGCGGCTGCTCGGTCCCGGTCACGCCCGTCTGTACGTCCGCACGCACACTCACCTGCCCATTCTGACTCATGACGGCACAATCCGGGAGGGTGATCGCGCATCAGGGAGATCGACACGATAAGACACATTCGAACATTTATTGACAGCGTTGTCATCCCGCAGTTCACTGCACGGTAGGTCCCGGCTCATCCCACTTCCGGGCCGGGCTCCGATCCTCCCCACCTTCGAGTGAAGGGTCCGCCAACGGTGTCGTACCCACACCTGCCCCACCCGCGCCCGCTCAGCCGGGCAAGCTCCCTGATCACAGCCCTGTCGATGGTTCTCGGCGCCCTGTTCGGGGCCGCCGTGGGCGCCGCGCCGAGTGCGTCGGCGCAGAGCAACGGGGTCGGCTCCACGCCTGCGATGGGCTGGAGCAGCTGGAGCTACATCCGACACGATCCCACAGCCGCGAACATCGAGGCACAGGCCAACGCACTCAAGTCCAGCGGGCTGAGCGCGGCCGGCTACGTCTACGTCAACGTGGACGACTTCTGGTACGACTGCCCGGGCAGCCAGGGCCCCGACGTCGACGCGTACGGCCGCTGGGTCACCAACACGACCTCCTTCCCGTCGAGTTCGAGCGGCGAGAACGGGATCGCGGTGGTGGCCGACTACGTGCACTCGCTCGGCCTGAAGTTCGGGCTCTACGTCACCCCGGGCATCTCCGACCAGGCGGTGTCGCAGAACACACCGATCCTCGGCACCTCCTACACGGCCGACGAGATCGCCGACGGCACGAGCGAGGCGAACTACAACTGCGGCGGCATGCAGGGAATCGACTACAGCAAGCCGGGCGCGCAGACGTTCATCGACTCCTGGGCCGACGAGTTCGCGTCCTGGGGCGTGGACTACCTCAAGCTCGACGGAGTCGGCGACTCCGACGTCGGCGACGTGCAGGCCTGGTCGGCCGCGCTGGCGCAGAGCGGCCGGGCGATCCACTTCGAGCTGTCCAACAGCCTTGACATCGCCAACGCCTCCACCTGGGCGCAGTACTCCAACGGCTGGCGCACCGGCGGCGACATCGAGTGCTACTGCGGCAGCGACTCCAGCGGCAATCCGCAGCCGCTGACCGACTGGGGCAATGTGCAGGGCCGCTTTGCCCAGGTGGCCCAGTGGCAGCCGTACGGCGGTCCGGGCGCGTTCAATGACTACGACTCGATCGAGTTCGGTGACGGCTCCACCGTCGACGGGCTCAGCACGGCCGAGGGCCAGTCCCAACTCGGCCTGTGGGCCATGGCGGCCTCGCCGCTGCTGCTCGGCATCGACCTGACCAAGCTCAACTCCACCGAGCTGGCCGACCTCACCAACACGGCCGTGGTCGCCGTCGACCAGGACGGCGTCGACGCCCGACGGATCGTCAGCAACGTCAACCAGCAGGCCTTCGCCAAGACCGAGCCGAACGGCGACGTCATCCTGGGCCTGTTCAACTACAACGGCAGCGCGTCCCAGACCGTGACCGTCTCGCTCGCGGCCGCCGGGATCACCGGCAGCGCCACGGCCACCAACGTGTGGACCGGCGCCTCCGCCGGCACACTCAGCGGCACCTACAGCGTGACGCTCGGCGCGGGCGCCTCGCAGCTGCTCAAGCTCGTGCCGGTCGCCGCGACCTCCGGCTCGACCACGTATCAGGCCGCGTCCTCGGCCAACACCCTCGCGGGCGGGGCCGCGACAGCGGGCTGCAACTCCTGTCTCGGCGGACAGAAGGTCGGGTACGTCGGCGATGGCGGAACCCTGACGTTCAACAACGTCCAGGCCTCGACCGCCGGGAACTACGAGGTACAGCTCACGTACCTCGACGGGACCTCGGGCATCGTCGGGCGCTCCGCCACGATCACCGTGAACGGCACGGCGGTCGAGACCCTCGCGTTCACCCCGACCGGCAGCTTCGCCAATCCGGGCACCGTCACGGTCTCGCTCCCGCTCAAGGCCGGGGCGAACACGATCGAGCTGTCGGACGCCTCGGCGTACGCGCCGGACTTCGCGGCGGCCACCGTGCCCACCGCCCCGACCACCTCGTCCACGACGTACCTCGCGGCCGCGTCCGCCAACACGCTCGCGGGCGGCGCGGTGGTGCAGAGCTGTAGCGCGTGCACCGGCGGCGAGAAGGTCGGCTTCGTCGGAAACGGCAGCGGCACACTCACCTTCAACGGGGTCAGCGCCACGAACGCCGGCGTCTACCCGGTGCAGGTCGTGTACTGCGACGGCACCAGCGGCACCACCGGGCGCTCGGCCACCTTCACCGTGAACGGTGTGGTGGTGCAGACGAACGTGTTCACGCCGACCGGCGGCTTCTCGACTCCGGGCACCGTCACCGCCTATCTGCCGCTGAAGGCGGGGGCGAACACGGTCGAGATCTCCAACGGCTCGGCGTACGCGCCGGACTTCAACGCGATCGTCGTCAACCAGTGAAGATGTCGACGAGTGGGGATCGGCGCGTGATCGGCTGACCCTCAGCCCGCCGGATTCTCACGCTGCCGAGTGTCGAGCAGCGTGAGGATCTCGGCGAGCTGCCTGCTCTGCGCCGCATGCTGCACGGTGAGCTGCTCGAAGTCCGCCTGGAGCGCGGTCAGCAGCTCCTCGGACTTGCAGTCGGTCTCGTAGTCGTGCTGGGCCAGCTCGCTCGATATCTGGTCCGAGCGCCTGGCCGCGATCAGCAGGATGGCGCCCTGGAGCGCGGCGACGCAGGAGAGCAGCAGGTTGAGCAGGATGAACGGGTACGGGTCGAAGCCGGTGTTGCGGTTGACAAGCATCCAGCAGGCCAGGAACGCCAGGCTGATGAACACGAACGCCCACGAGCCCATGCTGTTGCGCATCTTGTCCGCCGCGCGCTCGCCGAGCGAGAGCTGGTCGCCGGTGCGGATGCCGGGGTGGCGACGCCAGGTAGTCATGTGGTCCAGCCTTCTCGATCTCGATGCTCGCTACGACGAGGCGGAGCATAGCCGGAACGCCACGCGGCGGGCGCGAGCGGCCGGGCGGTAGGCAGGGCGGCCGGCGGCCCGGGCGGCGGACGGCAGGTGTTTTCATGATCACGGCGGGGTAGGCCCCCAGGACACCTGACTGATCATCAGCTCATCCGCCGTCAGAAAGTCCGCCCATGCTCGCTTCGCACCTCGCCCGCACCGCGTCCGCCGGAGCGCTGGCCGCCGCACTCACCGCACT
>NZ_JAGSOG010000429.1 GCF_018139695.1 Actinospica durhamensis
GGGCAGTGGATGACGCAGATGTGGTGGTCGGGGATGAGAGTGAGGATGCGTCGGCCTTGGGCGGTGCCGGTGTCGAGGACGATGGTGCCGGTTTCGGCGATCGCCAGGGCTGCGCCGGTCAGGACGGCGTCGATGGTCTCGAGTTCGGCGGGCTGGAGCGGGGGATCGTCGCGCCGGGGCTGGATCTCGCGGGGGATCCAGGCCTCGGGCAGGTCCTCGGGGACCGCCAGCGTCGCGTCGCCGTGTTCTGCGATGAGCCGGGCGACGACCTGTGCGATCTCGGTTTCGGCGGCGCGGTGGACGGTGGCGCGGTAGTCGGCGAGGTTCTCGGCCAGCAGGTCGGTCAGGCCGGTCTGGACGTGGGCGGGCAGGTAGTCGCGGTCGACCGGTGCGGTTTCGGGGGCGTCGGCGAGGGCGGTGCGGATGCGGGCGAGGATCTCGTCGCGGGCGGTGGTGCTCACGCGTGGGTCTCCTTCCACCACTGGCGGAACGTCTGGGCGGGCAGGTCGGGCAGGTCGCGGGTGTCGGTCCAGGCCTTGCCGGGCCCGAAGGGGATCTTCGCGGGGATCAGTTTCCTGCCGCGTACGGCGGCGGCCTCGGCGGTGCGGTAGGCGGCGGGGTGGGTCATGGCGTAGGTCGCGGCCTTCATCGCGGTGCGTTCCGCGCGGTGTCCGGGTGCGTGCTCGGCGACCTTCGCGCGCAGGTGCACCAGGACTTCGGGGATGTCGATGGCGACCGGGCAGACCTCGTAGCAGGCCCCGCACAGGGAGGAGGCGTAGGGCAGGGAGCGGTCCAGTTCGGTCTCGGTGCCACGCAGCTGCGGGGTGAGGATGGCGCCGATGGGGCCGGGGTACGCGCTGCCGTAGGCGTGTCCGCCGGCGCGCTCGTACACGGGGCAGACGTTCAGGCAGGCGGAGCAGCGGATGCAGCGCAGGGCCTGGCGTCCGACCTCGTCGGCCAGCGTCGCGGTGCGTCCGTTGTCGAGCAGCACGAGGTGGAAGTCTTTCGGTCCGTCGCCTTGGTGGGTGCCGGTCCACATCGTGGTGTACGGGTTCATCCGCTCGGCGGTGGAGGAGCGGGGCAGCAGCTGTAGGAAGACTTCCAGGTCCTGCCAGCTCGGCAGGATCTTCTCGATGCCGACCACGGAGATCAGCGTCTGCGGCAGGGTCAGGCACATCCGGCCGTTGCCCTCGGATTCGAGCACGACGAGGGTCCCGGTTTCGGCGATCATGAAGTTGGCGCCGGAGACGGCGACCTTGGCGCGCAGGAACTTCTCGCGCAGGTGCAGCCGGGCGGCTTCGGCCAGGACCTTGGGCTCGTCGGTCAGGCCCTCGGGGGCGGGGCGGCCCCAGGAGGCCATGCGGTCGCGGAAGATGTCGCGGATCTCGGTGCGGTTGCGGTGGATCGCGGGGACCAGGATGTGCGAGGGCCGGTCCTCGCCGAGCTGCACGATCAGCTCGGCCAGGTCGGTCTCGTACGCGTGGATGCCGGCGGCGGCGAGGTGTTCGTTGAGCTCGATCTCCTGAGTGGCCATGGATTTGACCTTGACCACCTCGGTCTCGCCGGTGGCCTTGATCAGTTCCGTAACGATGCGGTTGGCCTCGTCCGCGTCGCGGGCCCAGTGCACGTGCCCGCCGGCCGCAGTGACCTTCTCCTCGACCTGAAGCAGGTACCGGTCCAGGTGCCGCAGCGTCTGGTCCTTGATCGCCTTTCCGGCCGCGCGCAGCTGGTCCCAGTCTTCGAGCTCGGCGACCGCGCGGGCGCGCTTGTCGCGGATGGTGTGCGTGGCACGGGTGAGGTTCGCGCGCATCCGCGTGTTCTTCGTCGCGCTGCGGGCGGCCTCGGGGAAGGCGGGCAGCCCCAGGTACACCCCGGTCACACCGTCACCGCCGTTTCCTTCGTCGCGGCCAGGATCTCGGCCAGGTGGATGGTGCGCACCGGGGCGCCGGAGCGGCGCGCGGTGCCGCCGATGTGCATCAGGCAGGAGTTGTCCGCCGCCACCAGATACTCCGCCCCCGACTCCACCGCGTGCGCCACCTTGTCCGCGCCCATCGCGGCGGAGACGTCGGGGTTCTTCACCGAGAACGTCCCGCCGAACCCGCAGCACTCCTCGGCCGCGGGCAGCTCCACCAGTTCCAGCCCCGCGACCGCGCGCAGCAGCCGGGTCGGGCGGTCCCCGAGTTTGAGCAGCCTCGAGGAGTGACAGGTCGGATGATAGGCGACCCGGTGCGGGAAGTACGCCCCGACGTCCTCGACGCCCAGCACGTCGATCAGGAACTCGGTCAGCTCGTAGACCGGCGGGGTGGCCGCGGCGGGGGCGAGCTTGGGGTGCACGTCGCGGACGAACGCGCCGCACGAGCCGGAGGGGATCACCACTGCGTCGTACCCGGCGACGTCGCGGGCGAACTTCGCCGCGAGCGGGGCGGCCTCGGCCGGGTAGCCGGTGTTGTACTGCATCTGCCCGCAGCAGGTCTGCGCCTCGGGGAACGCCACCTCCACCCCGAGCCGCTCGAGCAGGCGCACCGTCGCGATCCCGGTACTCGGGAACGCCACATCATTGACACAGGTGACGAACAAGGCAATACGCATCGCGGCTCGAATCATCGGAGGACTTCGGTGGCTTCGATGCTACTGCCGAGCTCCGTCCGGAATCCAGGCTGCGTGCGCAATCGGCCGCGTGGAGGGAACTCGGGCGCAGACTCCCAGAGGTGGGATGGCTGGCCCGGCCGGGCCCGCCCGGCGTCACGTCGGGGGCAGCACGCGGCGGACGGCGGCGACGGGCATCATGTCCCACTCGCCGTACCGGATCTGCTGGCCGGTGGTCGGGGCGTGGATGACCAGGCCGTTGCCGATGTACATCGCCACGTGGGCGCCGTCGAGGTAGAAGATCAGGTCGCCGGGCTGCAGATCCCGCTCGTCCGCGGGCACGGCCTGACCGACCGTCATCTGATCCCAGGTCACCCGGGGCAGCTGCACGCCCGCCGAGGCCCACGCCGCCTGCACCAGGCCGGAACAGTCGTAGCCGGGGTCGCCGGTGCCGCCCCACTCGTACCACAGGCCCAGCTTGGACTCGGCGAACGCGATCGCCTGGGCTGCCCGGCCGGTGCTGACCGGGACGCCCTCGATCTGTTGGGGCGTCACGCCCGAGTAGTTCAGGGCCTGCTGCTCCGACAGCGTGAGCTGCCGCAGCAGGGCCTGCGCCTGCTGGTACTCGGCCAGGATCCGGCCCTTGTCCGCGGCGGCCTGCTGCTCCTCCTGCGCCGCCAGGACGGTGTCCACGCCGGCCTGGGCGCGGAACTGCTCGAGGCGCAGCTGCGCCTGCTCCGCAGACTCGAGCGCCTCGTCCTGCCCGCGGCTGACGTTGTCCATGGTGGCGGCGCGCTGCAGGAACTGGTCGGGCTGCTGGGCCAGCAGCAGCTGCAGGGTCGGGTCCACGCCGATGCCGCGGTACTGCGCGGCGGCGATCCGGCCCAGCGAGGAGGAGTAGCGCTGGACCGCGGCCTGGGCCAGCGTCGTCTGCGCCTGCAGGGCGTCGATCTGCTGCTGGAGCCTGGCCATGTTCTGGGTGGCCTGGTCGTACTGCTGTGTGGCGGTCTCCGCCGCCGCACGCAGGCTGAGCACCTGGGTGGCGATCTGCTGCGGATCCGCGGCCTGCGCCGTGCTCGGAGCCCAGGCCGCCACGCCCACCGCGGCGGCGGCGCCCGAGGTGAGCACGCCCACTGCGCGCACCGCGCAGATCGAGGCCGGCCCGCGGGGGCTGCGGTGTCGCGGGCCGAGCCCCCGCGTGCACGGGTCGGCTGCGGGTTCTGTCATCATCAGATCGCTCCTGGAGGACGACGAGGCGCCGATCGCGAGTGTTCCCCGGGCGAACGGCGCGCCGACCACGCTATGCCAGGAGTGACGGTACGGTTGCCCGCGGTGAGGGTCGCTTTGCCGGAACTTTACCCGGGGGCTTCGATTCGGGCGCACTTGCCCGTTTCGCTCGACACGATCGGGGTACGGCGCGCCCCGGTTCGCGGCCCGACTGGCCGAAACGGCCGTCCTCGGCTAAAAATTCAGCGACAGCGGTGCGGTGGGCGCCTAGAATCTTCGATTCAGTGAGACAAACCGTACGCTCAGCCCATGAGCGGATATTTGACACGTGACACGCTCGTCCATACCAGGCACCACGGAGGCTTCCATGTCGGCACACGCGGTTTCCACGGCAGACCCCGCGCCAAGCCCTGTGCCGTGCTGCCGACCCTGCCGCCCGCGGGCGCGCAGACTGATCGACCGGGTGCCGCGCACCGAGGCCGTGGACGACGGGCTGGGCTGGAGCGAGCCGGACAAGGCCGAACTGGCCCGGCTGGCCCCGGGACTGCTGCCCGGGCGAATAATGACCTGTGATCTGGTCGGCGCGCTCGTGCTGACCGAACTCGGCGCCGCGAGCGCCACCTATGGAGCGAGCCTGCTGCTCGCCGCGGCCCGCGCCCGCGCCGCCGGGCGGCTGTGGCCCAAGCCCGGCGACCGCGTCGCGCTGCGCCGCTGGCCCGACGGCCCGGTGACCGTCGAGGGCGTCGTCGCCTAGCTCAGAGCCGGCTCAGAGCCCTCCAGGCGCACCGAGGCCGGCCCGCCCGGCCCCCGCGTCCGTGAAC
>NZ_JAGSOG010000042.1 GCF_018139695.1 Actinospica durhamensis
CCCCACCACCGACCACCCGTCCGCCACCACCGCGGCCAAGCCCCGGCGCCGGCGCGGAAAGCCCGGCACCAGCCAACTCGCGGCCTGGGGATTCCTCGCGCCGCTGGTGGTGTACCTGCTGGCGTTCTACGCGTATCCGCTGTACCGGAACGTGGATCTGAGCGTGCGCAACTACACGGTCTACACGTTCGTACACGGGGGCGCGCCGTTCACCGGGTGGGGCAACTACACGACGGTGTTCCACGACCCGACGTTCGCCACCGCGTTCGTCAACACGCTCGTGTTCACGTTCGCCTCCCTCGCGTTCCAGTTCGTGCTCGGGATGGCGTTGGCGGTGTTCTTCGCCCAGCACTTCCGCCTCTCCGCGGTGTTGCGGGCGTTGTTCCTGGTGCCGTGGCTGCTGCCGTTGATCGTCTCCGCCTCGACGTGGTCGTGGATGCTCGACTCCGGTTCGGGGATCGTGAACTACGCCCTGCACTTCCTCGGGATCGGTCCGGTGGACTGGCTCACCTCGCCGCACTGGTCGCTCGTCTCGGTGATCATCGCGAACGTGTGGATCGGCATCCCGTTCAACCTGGTGCTGCTCTACAGCGGGCTGCAGGCGATCCCGGCGCACCTGTACGAGGCCGCCGCGCTGGACGGGGTCAACGGGTGGTCGCGGTTCCGGCGGATCACCTTCCCCCTGCTGCGCCCGGTCAGCGCGGTGACGTTGATGCTGGGGCTGGTCTACACGCTCAAGGTGTTCGACATCATCTGGGTGATGACGCGCGGCGGACCGGTGGACTCGTCCACGACGTTCGCGACCTGGTCCTACCGGCTCGGGTTCGGCAACCTGCTGCCGCAGTTCGGCCTCGGCGCGGCGGTGGGGAACCTGCTGGTGATCATGGCGCTGATCGCGGGCCTGATCTACATCCGGATCCAAAGGAGGCTGTACGTATGAGCCGCATCGTTCCCGCCGCCTCCGCGCCACGCCGCCCGAACGCCCCGTCAGCCCGCGCGCGCCGCGGTTCGAAGGCGGCCCGCAGCCGGGCGAAGACCGTGCTGGGCGTGGTGCTGACCGCGGTGATGCTCTTCCCGGTCTACTGGATGATCAACGAGTCCTTCACCACCGACCAGAACATGCGCAAGTCCCCGCCCGACCTCATCCCGATCGGCGGCACGCTGGCCGGGTACCGGGCGGTGCTGAGCGAGCAGCTGCCGTATCTGGGTACCAGCCTCGGGATCGGGCTGGCCACGGTCGCGCTGACGCTGGTGGTCGCGGCGCCGGCCGGGTTCGCGCTGGCGAAGCTGCGCCCGCGCGGCGGCGCCGTGGTCTCGTTCGGGCTGCTGGTCGCGCAGATGATCCCCTCGATCATCATGGCGATGGGCTTCTACGCGATCCTGCTGCAGCTCGGCTGGATCAACACGGTTCCTGGGCTGGTGCTGGCGGACTCCACCATCTCGGTCCCGTTCGCCGTGCTGATCTTCACCGCGTTCATGTCCGGGATCCCGGAGGAGCTGATGCAGGCCGCGCTCACCGACGGGGCCGGGCGGGTGCGCACCTTCTACTCGATCGTGCTCCCGGTCTCGCGCAACGCCGTGGTGACCGTCTCGCTGTTCGCGTTCCTGTGGTCCTGGTCCGACTTCGTCTTCGCCTCCACCCTGGACGCGGGCGGCGGGCAGCAGCCGATCACCCTCGGCATCTACCACTACATCGGCAACAACGACCAGCAGTGGAACGCGATCATGGCCACCGCCGTGATCGCGTCCATCCCGGCCACCGTCCTGCTCGTGATCGCCCAACGCTACGTCGCCGCCGGCATCACCGCGGGGTCCGTCAAGGACTGAGCCCGAGCCTCGGGACCCGTCAGGGCCCGGAGTGCGTCAGGCGCGCAGGGCGACGCGCACTCCGGCGCCGAGGTAGCTGGCGCGGCCCTCGTCGTCCACCTCGGGGAAGGAGAAGCGCTGGTAGAGGCCGCCCTCCGGCTCGGCCACGATCAGCACCGTCGGCGAGAAGCCGACGAGCCGCCTGGTGCGCAGGTCCTCGCCGAACTGCTCGGCCAGCGGGCCGAGGTTGCCCGTCCGGACCTCGAGCCCGCCGTCCTCGGCCTCACCGATCTCGAAGAAGCCGGCGACGGTCTCGTAGCGGCCGAGGAACCTGCGGTGGTCGATCTCGACCGGGGTCTGCGGCGGCTGCGGGGGTCGCGGCACCTCGGCGTCGGCGAGCCGGCCGAGCAGCAGGGCGGCCGCCTCGAACAGGAGCTTGTAGGGGTCGCCGCCGTTGGTCAGCACGGCGAAGGCGAGATCGAGGTCGGGTACGTACCGCAGCAGCGCGGACTGGCCGATCGTGTCGCCTTCGTGCCCGAACACCTTGTGCGGCCCGGCGTAGGAGAAGGTCCGCCAGCCCAGGCCCCAGCCGTTCGGCGGCCGGTCGTCCAGCGCCGGCAGCGTGACCTGCTCGCGCACCATCTCGGCCACGCTCTCGGCGCTCAGCACGCGGGTGCCGTCCGGGGCGAGGCCCTCGCGCATGTGCATCCGGGCGAAGGCCACCGCGTCCCGGGCGCTCGCGCTGAGCGTCGCCCCGACCGGCGCCGTCGACATCGGCAGGTGCCAGACCTTGGTGACGTGCTGGGTCTTGTCGTCCTCGGCGGCGTCCGGGTCCGGCATGTGGCCGACCGCGGTGCGCCGCAGCAGCGCCTCCTCGGGCAGGGACACGGTGTGGGTCAGGCCCAGCGGCTCGAGCAGGTGCCGGCGCAGCGCGACGTGCCACGACGGCAGGTCCCTGACACGCTCGACGAGCCGGCCGAGCACCGAGTAGCCGGCGTTGCAGTAGGAGAAGAGCGCGCCGGGCGGGAAGAGCTGGTTGCGGCCGGCCAACGCCTCGACGTAGCGCGCGACCGCGTCGTCCCCGCGGCCGAAGTCGTCGAACACGTCCCCGTCGAAGCCGCCGGTGTGGCACAACAGCTGCCGCACCGTGATCGTCTGCGTGGCCGCCTCGTCGGACACCGCGAACTCGGGCACGTAGCGGACCACCGGCGCGTCGAGGTCCACCAGGCCCTCGTCGACGAGCTGCATCACCAGCGTCGCCGTGTACGGCTTGGTGATGGAGCCGAGCTGGAACAGCGAGTCCGCCGTGGCCTCGACCCCGGTGTCGAGGTTGAGCACTCCGCTCGCGAGCTCGATCGTCTCGTCTCCGCGGCTGACGGCGAGCACCACCGCGGGTATCAGCTGCTCTTCGCGCTCGGTGTCGATGAGGGCCTGGAGTTCGGGGATGAGATCGTCGAGACTCGTCATGACGACGATCGTAGAGAGCGCATGCGTTCTGGGCCGGATCTCTGGCGGTAGCCTGGCGGCACTACCGTCGGCAGAAGGATCTCGCGTTGACTGATCAGTTCCATACCGCGGCGATCCGTGAGCGGGTACTCGGGTCGTGGGTGGCGGCGCCGGTGCGCTTCCGCGAGGACGCCAACCTGGAGGAGGACCTGTTCCTGGGCGGATACCGGGACCGGGTGCTCATCGAGCTGGCGCAGAACGCCGCCGACGCCGCGACCCGGGCCGCCGTGCCCGGCCGGCTGCGGCTGACCCTCGAGTCCGCCGCGCCCGACGGGCCGGTGCTGACCGTGGCCAACACCGGCGCGCCGTTGGACGCGGACGGGGTGGTCAGCCTCTCCACGCTCCGAGCCTCCGCCAAGCGCGGCACGGACCTGGCCGAGGGCGCCGATCAGACAGGGGCGCAAGGACACACGCATCCGTCCGGCGACCGGGTTCCGGTCGGACGGTTCGGGGTGGGCTTCGCGGCCGTGCTGGCGGTGAGCGACGAGCCGAGCCTGCTCTCGCGCGACGGCGGCGTGCGGTTCTCCGCCGCGCAGGCGCGGGACGCGGTGCGCCAGGCGGCGGCCGGAAACGCCGAGCTCGCGGCGGAGCTGGAGCGCCGCGGCGGACGGGTCCCGGCGCTGCGGCTGCCGTTCGCCGCCGAGGGGACGCCCCCGTGGAGCTACGACGGCGCGGTCGTGCTGCCGCTGCGCGACGACGCGGCGGTGACCCTGGTGCGCAGGCTGCTGGCCGAACTGGACGACACGCTGCTGCTCTCGCTGCCGCAGCTCACTGAGATCGTCGTCGACCTCGACGGGGAGATCCGCACCCTGACCGCCGACCGCTCCACTCCGGGCGAGTGCGTGGTCGCCGACGGGCCCCGCGCGACCCGCTGGCGGCTGGCCGAGGCCCAGGGCGCGCTGCACCCGGACCTGCTGGCCGACCGCCCGGTCGAGGAACGCAACAGGCTGCGTTGGTCGCTGACCTGGGCCGTGCCGCTCGACGCGGACGGCGATCCGCGCTCCTCGCGCGCGCAGGGCGCCGCCTCGGTGCTGTACGCCCCGACCCCCACCGATGAGCCGCTCGGGCTCCCCGCCGTGCTGATCGCCTCGTTCCCGCTGGAGGCGACCCGGCGCCGGGTCGCGCCCGGTCCGCTCACCGAGTTCCTGCTCGACCGGGCCGCCGAGGCGTACGCCGGCCTGGTCGCGGCCTGGCCGAACCGCACCCCCGCGCTGCTGCGCCTGGTCCCCGGACCGCTGGGCGAGGGGGCGCTCGACGCCGGCCTGCGCCGCCGCGTCGCCGCGCTGCTGCCCGACACGGCGTTCCTGCCCGCCGCGAACGGCGATCCGGCCCCGCTGCGCCCGCGCGACGCGGTCGTCATCGACCCCTGCGACGCCACGCTGGCCGAGGTCCTGCGCGAGGTGGTGCCCGGTCTGCTGCCGGCCGGCTGGGAACGCGACCAGGCCGCCGCGAACGCGCTCGGGGTGCGCCGGATGGGGGCGGGCGAACTGGCCGAGGCCCTGGCCGGGCTCGACCGGGGACCGGCCTGGTGGGGCCGGCTCTACGCCGCGGTGTACGCGGTGTTCGGCCAGGATCCCGCCGCGGGCGAGAGCCTCGCCGCCCTCCCGGTGCCGCTCGCCGACGGCCGGACCGTACGCGGCGGCCGCGGCAGCCTGCTGCCGGTCGCGCAGCTGGACATGTCGGTCGCGGCCGCGCTGCGCCCGCTCGGCCTGCGGATCGTGCACCCGGACGTGCTCGGCGGCGGAAGCGGGGCGACGGCGCTGCTCGAACGCCTCGGCGCCCGCCCCGCGCACCCGCGCGCGCTGCTCGATGACCCGTCCGTGCGCGGCGCGATCAGGGCTCTGGGCGACGCCGACCCGCACGGGTACGACTACGAAAGCCCGTCGGCCGATACCGGCCTCGATGCGGGCGTCGACCCGGTCGGCCTCGCCGAGGCGCTGCTGACCCTGGTGCGCGCCGCCGAGCCGAGTCCGCACGAGTGCTTCGACCTGGGCGAACTGCCGCTGCTCAACGCCCGCGGCGGCTACAGCCCGGCCCGGGAGCTGCTCCTGCCGTCCTCGCCGCTGGCCGAGGTGGTCGACCCGCAGGCATACGGGTTCGTCGACGAGCGCTGGGTGCAGCGCTGGGGCGTCGAGGTGCTGCGCGCCGTCGGCGTGCTCGACTCGCTCACCCTGGTGCGCGCCGAGCACGTACTGCTCGACATCGACGCCCTCGACGAGGACCTGCTCGACCTGGACGGCATCGAGGAGTGGGTCAGCGAGGTCAGGGCCGCGATCGACCGCTCGGGCCGCGACATCGCGCCGGTCGCTGTCGAACTCCTCGCGGTCCGCGACCTCGACCTGGTCACCCGCTGGCCGCGCGCCCTGGAACTGCTCGCCGGGCCCGGACTGCGCGCGGCCGTGGCCGAGCAGGTCAGGGTGCTGCCGGGCGAGGGCCGGGCCGTGCATCTGCCCTCGTACACGTCGTGGTGGCTCAGCCGGCACCAGGTCCTCGACGGGCGCCGCCCGGCCGACCTGGCCACCGGCGGCGGCCTGCTCGCAGGCCTCTACGATCCCGCGCCCGCAGGCCAGGACCCGGACTTCCTCGTCGCACTCGGCGTGCGCACCACCCTCGAAGCCCTACTCGACGCCCCCGGCGGCCCGGAGGAACTGCTCGACCGCCTCGCCGACCCGTCCCGCCCGGTCGGCGGCCCCCAACTCGCCGCGCTCTACGAGGCGCTGAGCGAAGTCGCGCCCGAGCAGGTGGACCCGCCCCGCGCCCTGCGCGCCTGGAAGGACGGCGCCCTCCTGGTCGCGGACGGCGCCGACGTCGTGGTGGTCGACGCCCCCGACCTCCTGTCGTACCTTGAGGGCACCCCGTACCTCGCCGTCCCGGTCCGCTGCGCCAAGCCGCTGGCCGACCTGCTCGAACTCGACCTCGTCTCCGAGGCCTTCAACGGCACGGTCACCTCCGAAGGCGAGCCCCGCCCGGTCCCCGAAGCCGTGCGCGACCTGCTCCCGGAGTGCCCCGAGGTCTACATCGAGCACGACGAGCTGATCCTGGACGACCAGTACGAGGTCGAATGGCGCGTGATCGACGGCACCGCCCACGCCTCCACCTTCGACGGCATGGCCCGCGCCCTGGCCTGGGCCGCCGGCCGCTGGGACCGGCGCCACCACATCGCCGTCCTGCTGGCCGAACCCGAGCGCGCCGACGAGCTGACCGAGGAGAACCACTTCGAGTAGGCCTGGTGGGGCGAAAGCCCGTCCGTGTTCAGGCTGTGGGTGTCAGTTCGACCCTGCGGCGCCGGACCGCGGTCGAGCCGGGCGATACCACCGCCGGGTGTCGTCGTTCACCAACAGAGTGATCGTCAGGATGTGTATACCGGCGTACAGGGAGAAAAGGGCGGCATCGGTCGCGGACTCGTGGATCGCGCCGGCACCCAGAAGCGGGGCCGCGACACCGATGATGCCGCCGGCTGCGGCCAGGGAACTGATGACCAGCGCGGTTGTCAGCCCCCAGCGGACGCGCCGCAAGACCAGGATTCCGCTGACGGTCTCCATGATGCACAGGGCGGCGGGCAGCGCGATGACGAGGTAGGCCCATGCTCTGATCGGCTGCCCGGTGCCGCCGGCGTCCGGACTGTTGAGCGCCGAGGCGACCGCCAGGCCCAGCAGTACGATCAGCGCCCACAGTGCGAGGCCGGCCCCGCCGAGGATGATCAGCAGGCGCCCCGCCGCGGTGGTGGGGCCCGGCCGAGAAGCCGGGTTCGGTCCGTCCGTGGAAGTCGGCATCCCGCTCACCCCCGCGTCCGCGCGCGGGGCGTGGGCTGCTCCTTCGCGGAGTCGAGCGGCGGGCGGCGGCGCGCGTTGCGCGCGGGAACTCGGTGCCGATGTGCGGGCCGGGCGCCACAGGCGAGTGGTGCGCATGCGGGCATTTCACGTCCTTTCGCTGCGATCGGTCGGTATATCAGACATCATCGACGTTTCGCGTCGAGCGCGCATCGCTCCGCGCAGCCAAGGGTTCCTGCTGCGCCCGGTCAAGCGCTCCGGACCGCGGCCCCGGCAGCTACATCAAGGCAGTTCCCACAGCATGGTGAGCGAGCCACCCGCATCGGTGCCCACGACGGCGAAGCCTTCGGAGGCGTAGAGCCGCTGGGCGGCGTTGCCCGGTCCGACGCTCAGGCTGACGCGTGTGATGCCTCGACCGGCGGCGTCGGCGAGGAGGCGGCGTAGCAGGGCGCGTCCGATGCCGCGTCTGCGCCAGGGGCCGCAGACGCCCATCGCCAGCTCGGGTGTGCCCGCGTCGCCGTAGCCGTAGCCCGGATCGTCGGCGGGCAGGTAGCGCAGCCATGCGGCGCCGACGGGGGCGCCCGGGTCGTCCTCGGCGGTGGGCCACGTGCCGGGCGTGGGGCCGCCGACGGCGACGACGCCTATGTCAGTGTCCTGCTTCCAGTCGGCTACGTAGTGGGCGTTGCGGGGATCGTCGAGGATCTGGCGCCTTGGCAGCGCCCTGTCCTCGGGCCAGTTGACCGCCTCGACGAGCATGTCGGTGAGGAACTCCGCGTCGTCCGGCAGCGCCGTGCGCAGGTAGACGTACTGCAGATCGTTGAGGGCACGGGGCCAGACCTCCTCCTCGACCTGCGGGTGAGGCGGCGTCAACTCGACCAGCCGGCCGGCTCGGAACATGCACAGCCGAAAGAAGACGTCCTCCTGATCCTGGATGAGCAGTTGCAGGAACTCGGGGTAGGCCCACGGCCCCCGCTCGACGTGCCGCACGACGGCTTCGACGTCCGCGACGTGCAGCACACCGGTGAACACGGTGCACTCGTGGTGCTTCCAGCCGCCCCAGGACGTGGTCCGGGCGAGCGCGCCCACGCCCCGACCCGCGCCGTGCCGCGTCGGCGCCTGCTCGCGAAGCCAGCGGCTCAGTTCCTCGCCGCGGGCCTCGTCCGTGAGGTCGGTCGTGAGGATCACGTTCGTCACCCAGCTCATGTCCGGCAGGGTAGAGCCCGTGATCGAGTGGGCGCGAGAGGATTACGGCGTGCTGCGGGGCTCTCCCGCCGCCGGTCAAGCGCTCCGGATCGCGGCCGCGGAGTGCAGGTCGAGCAGGTCCAGGGCCTGCTCGCGCATCTCGACCTTGCGGATCTTGCCGGTGACGGTCATCGGGAAGTGATCCACGAGGTGGACGTAGCGGGGGATCTTGTAGTGCGCCAGGCGGCCCCGGCAGTACTCGCGCACCTGGTCCGCCGTGAGGGGTTCGGCGTCGGGGCGCATGATGATCCAGGCCATCAGCTCCTCGCCGTACTTCTCGTCGGGGACGCCGATGACCTGGACGTCGGCGATGTCGGGGTGCTGGTAGAGGAACTCCTCGATCTCGCGCGGATACACGTTCTCGCCGCCGCGGATGACCAGGTCCTTGATCCGGCCGACGATGTTGACGTAGCCCTGCGCGTCCATGGTCGCGAGGTCGCCGGTGTGCATCCAGCGGGCGGCGTCGACGGCCTCGGCGGTGCGGTCCGGCTGGTCCCAGTACCCGAGCATGACCGAGTAGCCGCGGGTGCACAGCTCGCCGGGCTCGCCCCGGCGCACCGGCAGGCCGGTTTCGGGGGCGACGATCTCGACCTCGAGGTGCGGCATGACGCGTCCGACGGTCTCGGTGCGGCGCTCCAGGCTGTCGTCGCGGCGGGTCATGGTGGACACGGGCGAGGTCTCGGTCATGCCGTAGCAGATGGCCACCTCGCTCATGTGCATCTTGTCCGCCACCCGCTTCATCACCTCGACCGGGCAGGGCGAGCCCGCCATGATGCCGGTGCGCAGGCTGGAGAGGTCGAACTCGCCGAACCGGGCGTGGTCGAGCTCTGCGATGAACATGGTGGGCACGCCGTAGAGCGAGGTGCAGCGCTCGGACTGCACGGCCGCGAGCGTGGCCTCGGGGTCGAACGCGGGCGCGGGCAGCACCATGCAGGCACCGTGCGAGGTCGCGGCCAGGCAGCCCATCACCATGCCGAAGCAGTGGTAGAGCGGCACCGGCAGGCACACCCGGTCCGCCTCCGTGTAGCCCACGCCCTCGCCGACGAAGTAGCCGTTGTTCAGGATGTTGTGATGCGAGAGCGTCGCGCCCTTGGGGAAGCCGGTGGTGCCCGAGGTGTACTGGATGTTGATCGGGTCATCGAAGCCGAGGGTCGCGGCGCGCTCGCGCAGCCGGGCCGGGTCGGCCGCGCGGCCGGCGGCCACCAGGGCGTCCCAGCCGGGTTCGCCGATGAAGACCAGCTGCTGCGCACGCGGGGACTGCTCCGACTGCCCGAACCCGACCTCCGCGAGCATGGCCCGGTAGTCGCTCGTCCGGTGCCGCACGGCGCTGACGATCAGCCGCATCTCCGACTGTGCGATCACGTAGCCGAGCTCGTGGGTGCGGTAGGCCGGGTTGACGTTGACCAGGATCGCGCCGATCTTCGCGGTCGCGTACTGGGTGAGGACCCACTCGGCGCAGTTCGGCGCCCAGATGCCGACCCGGTCGCCCTTGCCGATGCCCGCCTCGATCAGCCCGAGCGCCACCTCGTCGACCGCGGCGTCGAACTGCGCGTAGCTCCAGCGCCGGCCCGAGGCGAGGTCGACCAGCGCCTCCCGGTCCGGGAACCGGGCCGCGGTGCGTTCCAGGTTCTCGCCGATCGTCTCGCCGAGCAGCGCGGTGGCGGACACACCCGAGGCGTAGGACAACGCTGTTTCACCCATGCCAGGAGAATGCCGCACCGATCGAGCCTCCGCCACACCCTCGGCCGGCCTTCGTCGCGGCCGGATCCGGCGCCGATCAGTCTTCTGCGACCAGGGCGAGGTAGGAGGCGTGCCGGTCGAACATGTCCATGGTGCGGGCGGTGGCCAGATCGGTCCAGGCGACGTCCGAGACCTCCGCGGCGGCGGGTGTGAGCGGGGCGTCGGCCAGGTAGTCCGGGTCGCCGTCGACGAGCACGACGGTGTTCTCCGTCCAGGCGTGCAGCGTCATGATCGAGTTGGGGGAGCGCCGGGCCAGCAGGACTTCGGTGCGGGGTTGCGGGATGCCGAGGCCCGTCTCCTCGGCCAGTTCGCGGACCGCGGCGTCCTGCGCGCAGGCGTCGGTGCGGTCGACGAATCCGCCGGGCAGCGCCCACTTGTCGAGGTCGCGCCGACGCACCAGCAGCACCTCGGGCCGGCCGTGCGTGCGGCGGATGACGAGTGCGTCCGCGGTGGCGTTCGGTCCCCAGCGCCAGAAGAACCCGAGGCCGGTGGGCAGCCCGATGCGGGGGTGCGCGAGCAGCAGCCGCCAATCCGGGTGTATCGGGCGTCCGTGCTGGTCCACGAGGAGGCCGGCCGCGCGCCAGCGGGCGGTCAGGGCCGGGTCGACCTGCTCGCCGTCGGGCCCGGGTACGTCCGGATCGCTGAGCGCGGCCGGAGCGTCGCGGCGGTTGTGGTGGTCGGTGATGTGCCAGGGCCCGGGCGGAATCCACAGGGTCGTGCCGTCCAGGCGCACGTCCGGGTGGGACAGGAACAGCCGCGTGGCCGGGTATCCGTGGGCGACGACGAGCTGTGTGGCGAACAGGTCGAGTTCGTCTGAGCTGAGCGGTACGTCGGGCACGAGAACCATGATGCCGTCCCCGCGTGCCGGAGGGCCAATCCGGGCCGGCCCGGGCTCTGATCTGTGCCCTGATCCGTGCCCTGATCCGCACCCTGATCCGTGCCCGTCAGCGTGCTGACCCCTTGGCAGCGGGGCTCGCGGCGGCCACGGCCGCCGTCGCGGCGGGCAGTGCGGTCGAACGCAGGAACTCGGTCAACGACTCGATCAGGACCTGCGCGGCCCGGGGCGGCTCCAGGCCTCGGCGCAGCGCCAGCAGGACCGTGCGACGCAGGCCGGGCGTGCTGATCGAGGTCACGGTGAACCGGCCGCGCACCACCGTGCTCGGCACCACCGCGACCCCGAGCCCGGCCTGGACGAACTCGAGCACCGCGTCCATCTCGCCGCCCTCGATCGCGAAGGTGGGTTCGAATCCGGCCGCGCGGCAGGCGGCCACGGTGCTCTCGCGCAGGTCGTAGCCGGTCCGGAACATCACCAGCGGCACGCCTTCGAGCTCTGCGATGCTCATCCGGGACCGCCGTGTCGGGCCGGGGTCGCCGTGCCGGGAGATGACCACAAGCTCCTCCGTCAGCAGCGGGACGGTGGCGAGCTCCGGATCGTCGCCCAGGCTCGCGTCGATCACCAGCGCGAGATCCAGCGTGCCCTCGAGCAGCGACTTCTCCAGATCCCGCGACCCGCTCTCGTGCACGACGAGGTCCACGCCCGGATGGTCGCGGCGGTAGCCGGCCAGCACCGCGGGCAGCAGGCCGGTGCACAGGCTCGGGGTGGCGCCGAGCCGGACCCGGCCGCGGCCGAGCGCGGCCAGTTCGCGGATCTCGCGGCGCGCGGTCTCGGCGTCGGCGAGCATCCGGCGGGCCACCGGCAGCAGCGTCTCGCCGGCCGCGGTCAGGCCCACCTTGCCCCGGGCGCGGTGCACCAACTGCGCACCCAGGTCCGTCTCCAGCGCCTTGATCTGCTGGGAGAGCGAGGGCTGGGCCACGTTGGCGAGCTCGGCCGCCCTGGTGAACGAGCCCTCCTGGGCCACCGCGACGAAGTACGCCAACTGATGCAGCTGCATGCCGCCAGTCTAGGCCATCATAGGCAGAGCCTATGGAAATGAGAGAATCCATCTCTTTGACCTCTGCTGGGGCGCGTCCTACCGTGACGGGGTGGCTATCGACATCCGGGTGCGTCCCGCCGAGCTGACCGCGGTCCAGACCGTATGGCGCTCCACGATCGGCAAGAAGGCCGTCATGGCGGTCACCGGGCTGCTCATGGTGGCGTTCCTGCTGGCGCACATGCTCGGCAACCTCAAGATCTTCTTCGGGCCGCACGACTTCGACGGCTACGCGGCCTGGCTGCGCACCATCGGCGAGCCGGTGCTGCACGGTGCCTGGTTCCTGTGGATCCTGCGCGCGGTGCTGCTGGTCGCGCTGGTGGCGCACGTCACCTGCGCCGTCCAGCTCTCCCGGCGCGACCGGGCCGCCCGACCCACCCGCTACGCGCACGGCCAACGGGCCAGGGCGAGCTTCGCCACCCGCACGATGCGCTGGGGCGGAGTGGCCCTCGGGCTCTTCCTGATCTGGCACATCCTCGACCTGACCGTCGGGGTGGCCAACCCGGACTTCGACAAGAACGGCCCGTACCACAACGTGGTCGCCGACTTCCAGGTCTGGTGGATCAACCTGATCTACGTCGTCGGGGTGCTGATGGTCGGCCTGCACGTCAACCACGGCTTCTGGAGCGCCGCGCAGACCCTCGGCCTGCGCCGGCGGCGCGGCCGCGATCTGACGCTGCGGGTCGTGGGCAGCGCGCTGGCCGCCGCGATCACCCTCGGATTCCTCGCCGTCCCCATCGGCGTCATGACAGGTCTGGTGCGTTGAGATGACCCTCGGATACACGACCGGTACCCCGCTGTCCGACACCGCCGCCCCGAGCGGCCCGATCGAAGAACGCTGGGACGAGCGCCGCTTCGCGGCCAAGCTGGTCAACCCGGCGAACCGGCGCAAGCACCGGGTGATCGTGGTGGGCACCGGGCTGGCCGGCGGCTCGGCCGGCGCGACGCTGGCCGAACAGGGCTACCACGTCGTCCAGTTCTGCTTCCAGGACTCCCCGCGGCGCGCGCACTCGGTGGCCGCGCAGGGCGGGATCAACGCGGCCAAGAACTACCGCAACGACGGCGACTCGGTGCGCCGGCTGTTCTACGACACGGTCAAGGGCGGCGACTTCCGCTCCCGCGAGTCCAACGTCTACCGGCTGGCCCAGGTCTCGACCCAGATCATCGACCAGTGCGTGGCGCAGGGCGTGCCGTTCGCCCGCGAGTACGGCGGCCTGCTCGACAACCGGTCCTTCGGCGGCGTCCAGGTCTCGCGCACCTTCTACGCCCGCGGCCAGACCGGGCAGCAGCTGCTGCTCGGCGCGTATCAGGCCCTTTCCCGGCAGATCGACGCCGGCAACGTGGAGCTGCACGCGCGCACCGAGATGCTCGACCTGATCGTGGTGGACGGGCGCGCCCGCGGCATCGTCGCCCGCGACCTGGTCACCGGGGAGGTCACCACCCACCTCGCCGACGCGGTCGTGCTCGCCACCGGCGGCTACGGCAACGTCTTCTACCTGAGTACGAACGCGAAGGGCTCCAACGCCTCCGCGATCTGGCGGGCGCACCGGCGCGGCGCGTTCCTGGCCAACCCCTGCTTCACCCAGATCCACCCGACCTGCATCCCGCGCACCGGCGAGCACCAGGGCAAGCTGACCCTGATGAGCGAGTCGCTGCGCAACGACGGACGTATCTGGGTCCCGGCCGCGCAGGGCGACACGCGCTCGCCGGAGCAGATCCCCGAGGACGAGCGGGACTACTACCTCGAGCGGCTCTACCCCTCCTTCGGCAACCTCGTCCCGCGCGACATCGCCTCGCGCGCGGCGAAGAACCAGTGCGACGAGGGGCGCGGCGTCGGCCCCGGCGGCCTCGGCGTCTACCTCGACTTCCGCGACGCGATCGCGCGGATGGGCCGGGCGGCGATCGAGGAGAAGTACGGCAACCTCTTCGACATGTACCAGCGGATCACCGCGGAGAACCCGTACGAGGTGCCGATGCGCATCTACCCGGCGATCCACTACACGATGGGCGGGCTGTGGGTCGACTACGACCTGCAGAGCAACGTGCCCGGCCTGTACGTGATCGGCGAGGCCAACTTCTCCGACCACGGCGCGAACCGGCTCGGCGCCTCGGCGCTGATGCAGGGACTGGCCGACGGCTACTTCGTGCTGCCCGCCACGCTCGCCGACTACCTCGCCCGCCACTCGCTCGAACCGGTGGACCCAGGCCACGAGGCGGTGCGGGCGGCCGAATCAGAGGTCGGCGACCGGCTGGCCAGGCTGCTCGCGGTCCGCGGCACCCGCACGGTGGACTCGTTCCACCGCGAGCTCGGCACGCTGCTGTGGGACCACTGCGGCATGGCCCGCACCGAGTCCGGACTGCGCAAGGCGCTGGAGCGGATCCCGCGGCTGCGCGAGGAGTTCTGGCGCGAGGTCCTGGTGCCGGGCACCGGAGAGCAGCTCAACCAGGAGCTCGAGAAGGCCAACCGGGTCGCCGACTTCCTGGAGTTCGCCGAACTGATGGTGCTTGACGCGCTGGTGCGCGAGGAGTCCTGCGGCGGCCACTTCCGCGAGGAGAGCCAGACCCCTGACGGCGAGGCGCGGCGCGACGACGAGCGCTTCTCGTACGTCTCGGCCTGGGAGTACACCGGCGTCGGCGAGGAGCCCGTACTGCACGCCGAAGCCCTCGAGTTCGACTACGTCCACCCGGTCCAACGGAGCTACGCATGAAGATCACGGTTCGGATCTGGCGGCAGGCCGGTCCGCAGGAGCAGGGCGCGCTGGTCGCCTACGACCTCGACGAGGTCAGCCCGGACATGTCCTTCCTGGAGATGCTCGACGTCCTCAACGAGCGGCTGATCCTGGGCGGGCAGGAGCCGGTCGCCTTCGACCACGACTGCCGCGAGGGCATCTGCGGCGCCTGCAGCACGGTCATCAACGGCCGTCCGCACGGCCCGGAGCAGACCACGACCTGCCAGCTGCACATGCGCAGCTTCTCCGACGGGGACGTCATCGACGTCGAACCCTGGCGCTCGCGGGCCTTCCCGGTGATCAAGGACCTGGTGGTGGACCGGGCCGCGCTGGACCGGATCGTGCAGGCCGGCGGCTACATCACCGCCCCCACCGGCACCGCCCCGGACGCACACGCCACCCCCGTGCCCAAGCCCGCGGCCGACACCGCCTTCGAGAACGCGACCTGCATCGGCTGCGGGGCCTGCGTGGCCGCGTGCCCGAACGGCTCGGCGATGCTCTTCACCAGCGCCAAGGCCGCCCACCTCAATGCCCTGCCGCAGGGGCAGCCCGAGCGCGAGTCCCGGGTGCTGAACATGGTCGCCGCCATGGACGCCGAGGGCTTCGGCGGCTGCACGAACACCGGCGAGTGCGTTGGCTCCTGCCCCAAGGGCATCCCGTTCCAGAGCATCGTCGACCTCAACCGCGACTTCCTGCGGGCCGCCCGGCGCAGGTGACGTCGCCTGCCGCAGGTGGCGTCGCCCGCGGCCGGTTCACCAGCCCCGGTTGCTGAACTTGCCGACGCGGGCGATCTCGTCGTCGTCGGCCTGGTGCACGGTGGCCAGGAGCGCGGGCAGGGCGGACCCGGGCAGCGGCTCGTTCGAATCCGGGTCGACGCTGAGGGCGACGAAGTAGCCGTGGTAGTCCTCGACGTCGATGACCGCCCCGTCATCGAGCACGTTCGCGATCGACCAGAGGTTCGGTGCGAGGCGGCTGCACTGCCCCGGCGCGGGCGAGCCGGACCCGACCGTCTTGCTCACCAGCGGCCCGATGACGGCGCAGGGGGTGGCCGAGGTGGCCCTGAACACGAACAGGTCGAGATCGTCAGGGCTGTAGTCCGGGGCGCCGAAAGCGGGCGGGCCGCCGGCCGAGTCGTAGGGCATCCAGATCACCGCGCCCGAACGGATGTACCCCTGGGCGGGCCGGCCGGGTGGGGCGTCGATCGCGAGGTACATCGAAGACGGCTCCCCGAGCTCGTAGCGCACCTGCTGGGCCAGCACGTGTCGCATGCCGATGAGCGTGGGCGGCCACAGCAACGCGATCACGGCCAGCGCGGCCCACGCCGCGCTGGCCTCGGCGGCCGTCGGCCGGGACCGGGTCAGCCGCGCCACCAGGGGATACGGCGCGCAGCAGATCAGGAAGCGAAGCAGGACGCTCGGCTCCCAAGGCCCTCCGCCGGCCGACAGGGTGAGCGCACGCGGAAGGACGAACAGCGCGCTCCCGCCGATAAGCAGGGCCGCCACCCGGACCGCGGTCTCGCCGCGCGACCAGGCCTGGTGCTGGCACGTGATCCAGACGAGCAGCACGTACACAAGGAGCAGCACCGGCACGGCGCCGTAGGCGGAGCGGCCCGGATGCCCGTGGTTGACCCCGACGGACAGCGCCATGCCGGCGACGGGCCCGAACGTGAGGCTGTCGACGAGCCAGGAACGTGCCGCCCGGCGTTGATCTTCGACCTCTGGCATACGGCGTGTACCTCCCGACCGACAGGACGCGCGCGGTGCCGGGGCGGGTTGCCGGGCCCCGGCCGGGGCGCGCGGCGAGCTCCGCCGAACGTCACAGGGCTCGATTTTCGGCCGTTTCCGGAGCCTGAGTGCCTATCCTTGAGGTCGTTCCACTAAATTAGACAGAATGCGTCTAGGAATCCTCGACGTCGGTTCGCAGGGCGCACATCTCGATGTGCTCCGGCTCCGGCCCGAACGCCCGGTGAAGCTGTTGGCCGTGGTCAAGCGCCCGACCGGGCTGGCCGCTGCCCTGGGCCCGGACGGCACGATCGCGCCGGACGGGGTCGAGCGCCTGGTCGCGGCGATCGGCAGCTCGGTGCGCGCCGCGCGGCGGTCCGGGCTGCACGAGGTGCTGGCCTTCGGCACCTCCTCCATCCGCGACGCGCCGAACCGCGAGGCCGTGATCGCGCGCGTGGCCGAGACCTGCGGGCTCCGGCTTGGCTTCCTGTCCGGCGAGGTCGACGCGCAGCTGACCTACCGCGGCGCCTGCGAGTGGGCCGGGCCTTCGATCCAGGGGCTGTTCGTCGCCGACATCGGCGGCGGCACGCTCGAGCTGGCCGCGGGCGACGCCCAGGGTCCGCGCTGGGCCGTCTCGCTCCCGCTCGGCGCCGGACTGCTCACCCGTACCCGGCTGCCGGGCGATCCGCCCAAGCCGCAGCACGTCGAACGCCTGCGGGTGCGCCTGGCCGGGGAGCTGGCCGCGGTCGCCGGGGACAAGCGCGCGCAGGTGCCCGCGGGCGCCCAGGTGCTGGCCACCTCCAAGACCCTGGCCCAGTTGGCGGCGCTGACCGGCGGGAGCGACGACGCCGGGCTCCCCGCGATCACCCGCCGGGCCCTGCGCAAGTACATCCCGCGGCTGGCCGGGATGTGCTGGGCCGAGCGGGCCCGGCTGGACGGCGTCTCGGTCGGCCGGGCCCCGCAGATCCTGGCCGGGGCGGTGCTGGCCGAGGCGGTGATGAACGCGTTCGGAATCAGTACCCTCACGGTGTGCCCGTGGGCGCTGCGCGAGGGCATCGCGCTGACCTACCGGCTGCACCTCGACGCGGACCACGGCGACCGGGTCGCGCGCGTGGCCCTCGGCCGGCCCCGGGTCGCGCGCCTGATCGACGCCCTCGACGCGCTGCACACGCCGCTGGAACGGGTGCACTGAGCTTCGCGCGACCGGGCCGAGTCGGGCCGAGCCGGTCGCGCGGGCCTCAGCCGCGGATCGCCTCGACCAGGCTCAGCCCGGCCAGCAGCAGCATCAGCACGCCGCACACGCGGGTGATCACCGTCATCGGCACCAGCTTGAGCAGGCCGCGCCCGCCCACGATGGCGAGGCCGGCCACCGCCCACAGGCCGGCCACCGCGCCGATGCCGACGGCGATCGGGTCGTGGTAGCGCGCGGCCAGGTTCGCGGTCAGGATCTGGGTCAGGTCGCCGAACTCGGCCACCAGGATCACGCCGAACGCGGTGGCTGCCACGCGCGTGAAGGTCGGCGCCGCGCCGTCCTTGAGGTCGATGTGCTCCTCCTCTTCCTCGCCGTGCCGCCCGCGCAGCATCAGCACCGCGCCGAGCAGGAAGAGCGCCGCGACCACGCTCTGCAGCAGCCGGTGCGGGAGCAGGGTGAGCAGGCTGCCCGCGGCGATCGCGAGGACGACGTGCACCACGAACGCGCCGGCCGCGCCGGTGAACACGTACGAGGGCCGGTAGCGGGTGCCGAGCACCAGGCTGGCCAGGGCCGTCTTGTCCGGCAGTTCGGCCAGGAAGACCAGGCCGAAGACGGTGGCGATCAGAGCGAGGCTCACGAGGGGGTTTCCTTCGGGGGCGGGCCGTACCGGACCGGCCCGCGAACAGGGGACGCCTCGGCACGGCAGCGGTCAAGGGCGCTGCGTGGTGCCGAAGGTCTCGCCCAGCGCCTCACGGCGCCCCCGGGGGCCGGGCCTCGCCCGAGGGCGGTTGGCCAGTATGTCGACGTCCCGGCGCGGGGCTACTCCCCTTCGCTCCCGCGATCGTAGCAGCAGCGCCGGATCGCGATCGAACCGGCGATCGAACCCGCGCGATCGAACCGGCCGGCGCGGGCCTACGTGCTACCAGGCGAAGGAGCCTACGGGCGGAATCGGACGGACTGCTGTGCCGCGCGGACACGCAGCGGATGCGCGGCGGGCGCGCGGTGTTCCAGTTCCAGCCAAGGGAGCCATCATGAATCGCCTTGTCCTCTTCGCTTTCGGCGCGGGCGCGCTCGGCGCCGTCGCCGCCGGCTGCGGCAGTTCCGGCAGTTCCTCGTCCTCCGGCACGACCTCGTCGGGCCAGGCGCAGACGACCAGCACCGTCGTGAAGACCGCGAGCACCCCGGTCGGCCAGGTGCTGACGGACGGCAACGGCCGGACCCTGTACCTGCTCAACACCGACACCGGGACCATGTCCACCTGCAACGGCTCGTGCGCGTCCACCTGGCCGCCGGACACCGTGAGCAGCAAGGCCACGGCCGCCGGCGGCGTGAACGCCTCCATGCTGGGCACTCTGACCCGCTCGGACCACACCACGCAGGTCACCTTCGACGGCCACCCGCTCTACTACTACTCGGGTGACTCGGCGGCCGGACAGGTCAACGGCCAGGGCGTCCAAGGGACCTGGTTCACCGTCAGTCCCTCCGGCAGCGCGGACATGACCAAGCCCGCGCCGAGCAGCTCCGGAGGATCCGGTGGCGGCTACGGCTACTGACCACCTGCGGGCCTGGGTGATGGCGGTTCTGGTGGCCGGGGCGGCCTTCGGCGCGATGCTGTTCGTCGGCCCCGGCACGACCGCCGAGTCCCCCGCCCCGCCGCGCAACCCCGCGGCCGCCTACCTGGCGATCGCGCAGGCGGGAAACAAGCGGCTGGACAAGGACTTCGACCGGCTGCGCGGCCCGGACCGGACCGATCTGCCCGCCGCCCGGAGCGACCTGCGCGACATCGCCGCCACGGAGCACCTGTTCGACGAGCGCCTGAGCGCGCTCACCCTGCCGCCGGGCCCGGAAGTCTCGGCCGGCACGGTGATCAGCGCGAACGAGGCCCGCGCCGCCCTGACCGGACAGGCGGCCGACAGCACCACCCCGGCCCAGCTCGCCGCCTACCAGCTGCGGCTGGCCGCGGCCAACGCCCCGGTGGAGCACGCCGTCAGGGACATCCGCGTCCAACTGCACCTGCCCGCCCCCGACACGAGCTGATCCGTCGGGCGCGCGCCGATCCGGCGCGGCAGCCGGTTCGTCAGGCCACTGTCTCGGTCGACGGCTGGCCGCTCACCTGATCGCGCAGGCCGAGGCGCAGGTGCTCGCTGTGGTAGACCGCCTCGTCCAGCAGCGCGGCCACGTGGTTGTCGTAGAGGGCGTAGACGGTGTTCTTACCCTGACGCGTCCCGGCGACCAGGCCCAGGTGGCGCAACAGCCGCAGCTGGTGCGAGACGGCGGACTGCTCCATGCCGATCTCGTGGGCCAGCTCGGTGACCGCGCACGCGCTGCGGCGCAGCCGGACCAGGATCAGCAGGCGGCTCGGTGTGGCCAGGGCCTGGAGCGTCTCGGCCACGGACGCGGCGGAGGCGGCGTCCAGGACCGCCTGCGGCGCGCGCTCACGCGGCGCGTTCTCCTGGCCGCCGGTCCCGGCGCTGACATGGCCCATGTCAGCAGCGTACCAGCAGTGTCGGCATGAAGACTTATTCATGTGTTCCGGTACAGTGGGCGGGTAGCTTCCCGAGACCGAGGATCCGCGATGCCCACCGATCTGACCCGCCTCCGGCCCGCCGCCCAGGCCGGACCCGCTGGACCTGCCAGCCCCGAGGAATCCGGCGCACCCGCCGGCGCCGAACCCGCCCGCCTGCGTGCGTCCGGCGTCCGGTCGTTGCCCGAGGTCCGCTGGGCCGCGCTGGCCACGGCGTTGTTCCTGGCCGGCCTGGCCGTGCACTACGCGCCGGGGCCCGGCTGGCCGGCTTGGCCGCTCTTCCTCGCCTGCTACGCGGCGGGCGGTTGGGAGCCCGGCCTGGCCGGGCTGCGCGCGCTGCGCGAGCGGACCCTGGACGTGGACCTGCTCATGGTGTTCGCGGCGCTCGGTGCGGCCGCGGTCGGGCAGGTGCTCGACGGCGGCCTGCTGATCGTCATCTTCGCCACCTCCGGCGCGCTCGAGGCCGTGGCCACCCACCGCACCGCCCAGGCCGTGCGCGGGCTGCTCGACCTCGCTCCGGAGCGTGCAGTGCGACTGGTGGGCCCGGAGGACGTGGAAGAGCTCGTCGATGCCGCGGATCTCGCGGTGGGCGAGGTGATCCTGGTCCGCCCGGGCGAGCGGTGCGCCGCGGACGGACGGGTGCTGTCCGGCGCGAGCGAGGTGGATCAGGCCACGATCACCGGCGAGCCGCTGCCGGCCGCGAAGCGCGAAGGCGACGGGGTGTTCGCCGGAACGCTCAACGGCACCGGCGTGCTGCGCGTGCGGGTGGAGCGCGAGGCCGCGCAGAGCGTGGTCGCCCGGATCGTGGCGATGGTCGAGGAGGCCTCGGAGACCAAGGCGCGCACGCAGCTGTTCATCGAGAAGGTGGAGCAGCGCTACTCGATCGGCATGGTCACCGCCACGCTGCTGCTTTTCGCGATCCCGATGCTCGCGGGCGCGGCGTTCCAGCCGAGCCTGCTGCGCGCGATGACCTTCATGATCGTGGCCTCGCCCTGCGCCGTCGTGCTCGCCACCATGCCGCCGCTGCTCGCCTCGATGGCCAACGCGGGCCGGCACGGAGTACTGGTCAAGTCGGCCGTCGTGATGGAGCGGCTCGGCTCCACCACGCGCGTCGCGTTCGACAAGACCGGCACCCTCACCGAGGGCACGCCGCGGCTGGCCCACATCAGGGTCCTGCCCGACGCCGCGCTGACCGAGCCGCGCATCCTCGCCCTCGCCGCCGCGGCGGAGATCCCGTCCGAACACCCGCTGGGCCGCGCCGTCGTGGACGCGGCGCGCGAGGCCGGGCACGTGCTCGCGCACCCCGAGCAGTTCGCCGCGATCCCCGGCCAGGGCGTGCGTGCCCGGGTCCAGGGCCACGACGTGGAGATCGGCAGCCCGGGCTGGCTGCTCGGCGAGGCCGCCGATCCGGCCGCCGGCGCAGCAGTCGACGCGGCCGAGGTCATCGCAGAACTCGAAGCATCGGGGCACACCGCCGCGCTGGTGCGTATCGACGGCGAGCCCGTCGCGGTACTGGGCGTCGCCGACCGCCTGCGCGCGGCCGCGGCCGGAGCCGTCGCCCGCATCACCGCCGTCACCGGCACCGCGCCGGTGCTGCTGACCGGGGACAACCGTCGCGCCGCCGACCTGCTCGCCGCCCAGGCCGGCATCCGGGACGTGCGCGCCGGACTGCTGCCGCAGGACAAGGTGGCGGCCGTGCGCGGGCTCGAGGCCGACGGGCAGCGGGTCCTGCTGGTGGGCGACGGCGTCAACGACGCCCCGGCGCTGGCCGCCGCGCACATCGGCGTCGCGATGGGCCGGGCGGGATCGGACCTGGCCCTGGACACCGCCGACGCCGTCGTCATGCGCGACGATCTCGCCACCGTCCCCGCCGTGATCAGCCTCTCCCGCCGGGCCCGCACGGTGGTGCGGGCGAACCTGGTGATCGCCTCCGTGATCATCCTCGGCCTCGTCGCCTGGGACCTGGCCGGGCACCTGCCGCTGCCGCTCGGCGTGCTGGGGCACGAGGGCTCCACCGTGATCGTCGGCCTCAACGGCCTGCGCCTGCTGCGCGCGTCCGCGTGGACCAGGGCGCTGGGCACCGCACCGCGCTGAGCCTGATTTCGCCGCCGGGTTCGGCTATCATGGCCGTCTCGGTGGTGGGGCTCACCGTTAACCGTCGCCACGCGCGGCCAACAGTCCCTACTCGCACCACGCATACACAGTGATGCACACACGGTGATGCAACGACGAGTAGGAGGAGTGTGCCGTGACGCAGCCCAGCACCGAGCAGGCGGCCGAGACCCCGGACGACGAGCGCCTCGGCGAGGCGTCCCCCTTCGAGGAACCGGGGCCCGACTCCCCGCCGCGCCGGGCCGCGCCCGCGCCGAAGGTACTGGCGGTGATCGCGCTCGGCGGCTTCGCCGGGGGAGTGGCCAGGTACGAGCTCGGCCTCGCCTTCCCGACCGCGCACGGGACCTTCCCGGCCACCACGTTCGGCATCAACGTCGCGGGGTCCTTCATCCTGGCGCTGCTGATGATCTTCGTGCTGGAGATCTGGCCGCCGACGACGTATATCAGGCCGCTGTTCGGCACCGGGTTCTGCGGCGCGTTCACCACCTTCTCCACCATGACGGTCGGCGCCGACCAGCTGTTCGCGGACGGGCGCACCGGCACCGCGCTCGGCTACCTGTTCGGCTCGCTCGCCGCGGGCCTGGGCGCGGCCAGCCTCGGGCTCACGATCGGCCGGTCGGTCCTCGCGGCCCGGCACCGGGCGCACGCCGAACAGGCCGAACACGCCGAACATCCCGAGCAGACCGAACACGCCGCCGCGACGCCGGCGACGGCCGAGGGGCAGGTGCGGGCCTGATGCTCTTCGTCCTCGTCGGCCTCGGCGCCTCCTTCGGCGCCATCGCCCGCTACCTGCTCGACCAGGCCGTCAGCCGCCGCCGGGCCTTCGCCTTCCCGTTCGGCACCTGGCTGATCAACATCACCGGCTCCTTCGTGCTCGGCCTGATGACCGGCCTCACCGCGCACCACGGCCTCGACACCCGGGTGCTCGCGGTCGTCGGCACCGGCATCTGCGGCGGCTACACCACGTTCTCCACCTTCAGCTACGAGACGCTGCGGGTGGCCGAGGACGGCTCGAGCGGCCTCGCCGTCGGCAACATCCTGGGCTCCTTCGCCTGCGGCCTTGGCGCCGCGGCCCTCGGCCTCGGCCTGGCCCTCGCGGTCTGAACAGGCCCGCCGGTTTTTTCCGGCACCGTGTCGGGATCGCGGTCCGGCGCTACCGCCGCGCACGGTACTCGTCCAGTCAGGATATAAGCACCCTGACCACCACCCGCATTTCGTGAGGACTTCTCGGCCGGTCGGCGGCGGATACGGGCCGGTAAAGAACTCCGCACAACGCGACGATACGCCCGCGTTCTTCGCCTAGCCTCGGCGCGGTTTTCCGAATCGGGTCCACCGACGGGTGGCCGCGGGTTCCACGAGGCGAGAGGCCGGACATGGCGCCGAAGATCCCCCACGTACCGCGACAGGCGAGCGTGCGACTGCGCCTGCCCCGGGCGCGCTCGATCCGCGCGAAACTCGCGCGCATCCTGGTGCTGTCACTGGCGATGGTGCTGATCCTGCTCGGCGCGGCCATGGACACCCAGATCCGCGCGTACGCCGCGGCGGTGGACACCACGCGCACGGTGGACCTCGTGGCCGACGTGCAGAACGTCATCCAACAGGCGCAGAAGGAACGCGGCCTCACGCTCGGCGAACTCGGCGGCTCGGCCACGCTCAAGGCCGAACTGCCGGCCCAGCGCACCGCCACGGACCAGGCGCTCACCCAGCTGCGCGCCCTGCTCGCCGCCGACCCGCCCGACGCGACCCAGGTCACCGCGGCGCTGGGCCTGCTCGACCAGCTGCCGAAGCAGCGCGCCACCGCGGACGCGGCCCAGGAGAACCAGGCCGCCGCGCTGACCTACTTCGCGAACGCGATCGCCGCGCTCAACGACCTCCCGCTTGGCCTCGACCAGTCGCAGGACCCGCAGATCAACACCGATCTCGAGGCCCTGTACGCGCTCGGGCACTTCAAGGAGTACAACGGGCGCGAGCGGGCCCTGCTGACCGGCGTGTTCTCCTCCGGCGGCTATCCGGCCGGGGAGTACCTGCAGCTGCTGCAGATCAAGGCGTCGCAGACGGCGTACCTGCTGCAGTATCAGGGCTATGCGACCACGGTGCAGGCCGGGCTGCTGAACGCGGTGCGCACCGGCGCCGCGGCCAAGCGGGTGGCCGCGATGGAGACGGTGGCCATGGCCGCCGGGCAGCGTCCGGGGCAGAACCTCACCGCCGCCGACCGGCTCAGGGCCGTGCCGCAGAACTGGTACAGCCAGATGACCACGTACATCACCGGCATGTGGGGTGTGCAGAAGACCCTCGACGCCGCGATCGAGGCGCGGGCCGCGCAGCTGCAGTCGCAGGCCCTCGAGCGGGTGGTCACCTTCGCCGCCTTCGCCCTGCTCGCCGCCGCGGCCGAGATCCTGCTCGCGCTCGGCGCGCTGCGCTCCATCATCGCCCCGCTCGGCCTGCTCGTGCGCGAGGCCGACGCGCTGGCCGGCAGCCGCCTGCCCGAGGCGGTGGCCGCCGTGGCCGAGGCCACCGAGGAGGAGCCGCGCCCCGCCCTGACCCCCGTCGCGGTCGATCCGCACGCGGGCACCGAGATCCACTCCGTGGCCGCCGCGCTCGGCCGGGTGCAGGAGTCCGCGATCGACCTGGCCACCGAGCAGGCCGCGCTGCGCCGCAACTCCAGCGACTCCCTGGTGAACCTGGCCCGGCGCAACCAGAACCTGGTGCGCCGTCAGCTCGGCTTCATCAGCAGGCTGGAACGCGACGAGCTCGAGCCGACAGCGCTGGCCAACCTGTTCGAACTCGACCATCTGGCCACCCGCATGCGCCGTAACGCCGAATCCCTGCTCGTCCTCGTCGGCGAGGGCGCCCCGCGCCGCTGGGCCGAGCCGGTCCCGGCCAGCGACGTGGTCCGTGCCGCGCTCGCCGAGGTGGAGGACTACCGCCGGGTCACCCTGCGCCGCCTGGACGAGGCCCGGATCGCCGGCGGCGCCGTCGCCGAACTCGCGCACCTGCTCGCCGAACTGCTGGAGAACGCGCTCACCTTCTCGCCGCCGGACAGCGAGGTGGAGATCCTCGGCCGGGTCTCCGGCAAGGGCTACCTGATCGCCGTGATCGACTACGGGCGCGGCATGACCGCGGAGCAGATGGACCGGGCCAACCGGCGGCTGCGCGGGCAGGAGCGCTACGACGTCGCCCCCACCCGCTTCCTCGGCCACTACGTGGTCGGCCGGCTCGCCCAGCGCCTCGGCGCCCAGGTCCAGGTCGGCGACTCGCCCACCACCGGCGTGACCGCCAGGATCCTGATTCCGTCCGAACTGGTCAGCGGGGTGGGCATCGACGCGCCGCTCACCGGTTCCGGCCAGGGAGCCCCGGTGTCGGCCGCCGAGGCGTTCCCGGCCGTCGGCTCGAGCAAGACCCTGGCCGCCGACGGACTGTTCGCCGACGCCCCGGCCCCCGCGCCCGGACCCGCGTCCGCCGCGCCGATCCCGGGCCAGCGCCCGCAGCCGGCCCACGCCGCACCGCGTCCGGCCGGGGCCGCGCCGACCCCCGCCACCGCCACCCAGACCCGCAACGGCCTGGCCAAGCGCGCGGCCAGGGGCGAGGCCGAACGCGCCGCGGCCCGGGCCCAGGCCCCGCAGCCCGAACTGCCCGCCTGGCGCTCCCCTGAGGACGTCAAGGCCCGGCTGACCGCGTTCAGCGGCGGCTACCGGCGCGGGGCCACGGGCACCGACACCCGCGGCGGCGCGGTCCCGGACGGCGAGGCCGCCGCGGCGCAGGCCACCGCATCAGCATCCGCATCCCCTCTCGGCATGGAGAAGTAGACACGTGAGCACCAACCTGGACACCACGGCCCACACCTTCGACTGGGTGCTCGCGGACTTCGTCCGGCAGACCGACGCCGTGCGCGACGCGGTGGCCGTGTCCGCGGACGGACTGCTGATCGCCATGAGCACCGGGCTCAGCCGGGACGAGGCCGACCACCTCGCCGCGCTCGTCTCCGGCCTGAGCAGCCTGGCCAAGGGCGCGGCCCGCCGCTACGACATGGGCGGGATGAAGCTGCTCATGGTGGAGATGTACCGCGGCTTCCTGCTGGTCTCCTCGTTCGCCGAGGGCGGCTGCGTCGGCGTGCTGGCCGAGGAGGACGGCGACCTCGGCCTGATCGGCTACGGCATCGCGGTGCTGGCCGACCGGGCCGGGGACATCCTGACCCCGGCCACCATCGCCGAACTGCGCGCCGCGCTGCCGGCCTCCTAGAGCGGGGCCGCGACGTGGACGACAGACTGCCGGATCCGCGGATGATCCCGAAGTGGGCCGCCGCGCCCGCCGAGCCCGACCCCGGTCCGGGCCGGCGCCGCGGCACCGAGGCGCCGGAGCCGGCCGGACAGCAGGCCGACGACGTGGACGACCCGCTGGTGCGGCCCTTCATCGTGACCGGCGGCCGCACCACCCCGCTCAGCGACGACCTGCGGCTCGAGACGCTGGTGAGCGCGCTGCCGGCGCTGCTGACCGCGCCGCTGGCCTTCGAGTCCCGCCGGATCGCAGAACTCTGCCAGCGCCCGACCTCGCTGGCCGAGATCTCCGCGTCCCTGGCCGTCCCCACCGGCGTGGCGAAGGTGCTGGTCGCCGACCTGGTGGCGGCCCGAGCGGTGATCTGCCACGAGCCCGCGCGCACCAGCCGCGCCACCATCGAGAGGATCAGGGATCTTGTCAAGGCACTCTGACGGCCCGGCCGGTCTGGACACCGCCGCGCGGCCGTGGACGCCGCAGCCGTACGCGCCCTACCGCTCCTGCGCCCGCGACGCGGGCCGGGTGGACGGGGCCACCTCGGTGAAGATCGTGATCGGCGGCGGCTTCGGCGTCGGGAAGACCACCTTCATCGGCGCCATCTCCGAGATCGACCCGCTGACCACCGAGGCCACCATCACCGAGGCCGCGGTCGGAGTGGACCTGGACGCGCGCGGCGGCATGCTCAACCCGGACAAGACCACCACCACGGTCGCGCTCGACTTCGGCCGGCTCACCCTGGATCCGAGCATCGTGCTCTACCTGTTCGGCACGCCGGGCCAGGACCGCTTCTCCTTCCTCTGGGACGACCTGGTCGAGGGCGCCATCGGCGCGGTCGTGCTGGTGGACACCCGCAACATCGGGGCCTGCTTCCCGGCGATCGACTACTTCGAGGACCGCTCGGTGCCGTTCCTGATCGCGGTCAACGACTTCTCCGACGCCCGGGTCTACGACCGCGACGAGATCCGCGAGGCCCTCGGCGTGCACGACGCCGTCCCGCTGATCACCTGCGACGCCCGGCTGCGCACCTCGGTCAAGGACGTGCTGGTGGCGCTGATGGACGAGATCCTGCTGCAGTACGACCGGCGCTGACGGCCGCTCGGCCGGGGCCCGGGCCGCGCGGCGGCGTAGGATGCGGGCTTATGGAGCTGAGCGTCGGCCTGGCGCTGGGGGAGCGCTACCGGCTGGTCGAGCGGATCGGGCGCGGCGGCTACGGCGAGGTCTACCGGGCCAGGGACGAGAGCCTGGACCGGGCCGTCGCCGTCAAGGTGCTGCGAGCGCCGGAGTTCGCCGAACAGCGCATCGCCGCCGAGTTCTTCGCCCGGTTCGACCGGGAGGCGCGGGTGATGGCCTCGCTGCGCCACCCCAACATCGTCACCGTGCACGACCGCGGCGCGCACGAGGACGCCCCGTACGTCGTGATGGAACTGCTGGCCGGCCCCGACCTCGGCACGCTGCAGCGCTCCGAGGTGGTGCTGCCGATCGGCCGGGTGCTCGACTACGGCGTGCAGACCGCGGCGGCGGTCGAGTACCTGCACCAGCGCGCCGAACCGGTGGTGCACCGGGATCTCAAGCCCTCCAACCTCGTCCTGGACGGGGAGACGGTCAAGGTCTGCGACTTCGGCATCGCCGCGGTGCTCGAACCCGACCTGACCAAGATCACCCGTTCCGGCGCGATGGTCGGCACGCCGGTCTACGCCGCCCCGGAACAGTGTCGGGGCGAGGACGCCGCCCCGACCTGGGACGTGTTCTCCTTCGGCACCGTGCTCTACGCGATGCTGGCCGGCGGCTCCCCGTTCGCCGGACAGGGCGGCTGGGACGTGGCCGCCTACCGGGTGCAGTACGAGCAGGCCACGCCGATCGCCGAGGTGCGCCGGGACGTGCCCGCGCCGCTGGCCGCGCTGATCGAGGCCATGATGGACAAGTCCGGGGACGCCCGTCCCCGGGTGTCCGAGGTGCGCCGGTCCCTGACCGAGCTGCGTTCGGGCGAAAGCCAGGCCGTCACCCGCCCCGAGCCGCTGGATGCCGAGCCCACGCCGCCGACGCTGGCCAAGGCGCAGTTGCAGGCGGCCGAGCAGCTGCTGAACCTGGGCCGGTACGCCGAGGCAGACCGGGGATTCGCCGCCGTCGGCCGCAGCCTGGACGCCGCCGGCTACGCCCGGGACACCGCCCGCTTCGCCGCCGAGTTCGGCCGGGTGCGGGCCGGCTACGCCCGCGGCGAGGGCGTCAGCTGCGCGCTGCGCCTGGTGCGGCTGCTCGAACAGGCCGAGCAGGCGCTGGGACCGCACGACGAACTGGTCCGGGCGCTGCGCCGGTTCCAGCAGGCGCGCAGCTGAGCGGGCCGGGCACGGTCCGGTCAGGACTCACTGGTTGTTCATCGGCTGCGCCCAGACCCGCGCGTACGCCGAGACGATGCCGTTCGTGGTGTCCACGCTCTGGATCTGCACCAGCGCCGGCCGGGAGTCGAGGGACTTGACGCAGATCAGGGCATTGTCCGGGGCGACCAGGCCCTGCTCGCTCGAGCCGTTGATCAGGGAGGCGCACTGGGCGCGGCTCGGCACTCCGGAGCCGGTCCACGGCGCCATCCCCCAGGAGGCGGCGAAGTTGTAGCCCGAGGACGAGTTGGAGCTGTCCACGTAGGACAGGTCCGAGTACATGGGCGAGGTGTTCGGCGGGATGTCGTCGAAGCTCACCCCGTTCTTGCCGAACGTGATCGAACCCTGCCACTGGATCGTGTCGCTGCCCGCGTTCGGCAGCGCGGATCCGGTGCCCAGCGCCTCGCCCGTGCCGACCTGCGGCCCGGTGGCGAGCGTCGCCGGCGTCGAGGATCCGTCCGTCGCCACCGGACCTGAGCCGGCGGGCGAGGAGATCGACGGGGTCGGCGTGCCGGGGCCCGAATCGGCCGTGTTCCCGTTGCCGGGCGAGCGGAACACGGCCAGGGCGGCCACCGCCCCGATCAGCACGCCGAACGCGAGCGTGATCGCGCCCACCTTCAGCCGCGCGCCGAGCGGGCGGGCGGCCGCGGGCAGCTGCCGGGTCCCGGTGGCGAACCCGCCCGGCGGCATCGGCACGGTCGGCTGCGGTACCGGCGGCGGCGGGGCGGCGAGCGCGGCGATCGCGTTCGTGCGCGCCACGATCGTCTGCGCCAGCACCGGCGGCAGCCAGCCCGCCCCCGTCGCCCCGGCGTTCGTCGCCTCCGCCGCGGTGACCTGGGTAGCTCGCAGAATCGCGGCGGTGTCCGGCCGTGCGGCCGGATCCTTGGCCAGGCAGGCGCCGATCAGCTGGGCCAGCTCGGGCGGCGCGCCGGTCAGGTCGGGCGCCTCCTGCACGATGCGGAAGATCACCGCGAGATCCTCGCCCTCGCCGAACGCGGCCCGCCCGGTCGCGGCGAAGTAGGCGAGCGCGCCGAGCGCGAACACGTCCAGCGCCGGCGTCGCCGGCATGCCGCGGATCTGCTCCGGCGCCATGTACTGCGGCGAGCCGACCCGCTTGCCGGTCAGCGACGCGGTGGTCGCGTCGGCCGCGCGGGCGATGCCGAAGTCGATCACCCGCGGCCCGTCCGCGGCCAGGATCACGTTGGCGGGCTTGAGATCCCGGTGGATCAGCCCGGCCGCGTGGATCGCGTCGAGCGCCTGGGCGATCCCGGCCACCAGCAGCCTTACCGAGGCCACCGGCAGCGGCCCGTGCAGGCGGACCGCCTCGAGCAGCGAGGGCCCCGGAATGTACGCCGTCGCCAGCCACGGCGTGGCCGCGGTCGGGTCGGCGTCCAGCAGCTGGGCGATGTGGATCCCGTTGACCTGCTGGGCCGCGCGCGCCTCCTGGGCGAACCGGCGGCGGAACTCCGGGTCCGCCGAGAACTCCGCGCGCACCACCTTCAGCGCCACCGGCCGCCCGCCCGGCAGGAAGGAGAGGAACACCTGGCCCATCCCGCCCGCGCCGAGCCGCGCGTAGAGCTGGTAGCGGCCCACCTCGGTCGGTGCCCCCGGCTCGAGCTGTGAGAAGCCTTCGAACGGCGCGGTCACGGCCCCCCACCCCTTGTATCTGACGGCTCGTTGGATTTCCGGACGCGGGATGTGCGTGGCCAAGTATGGCAGCCCGGGCACGGGAGCGGTGCCCGGGCGGACGGCCTCAGGCGGCTGTGCGAGAATCGTGCGGCCGCAGGTCAACGATCACAGTGAGGGAGCGCGGACATGAGAGTCCTGGTCACCGGTGGAGCGGGTTTCATCGGCTCGAACTACGTTCTGCAGACTCTCGCGGAACAGTCCGAGGCCCACGTCACGGTCCTCGACTCGCTGAACTACGCGGCCAACCGCGCGAGCCTGGACCCCGTGGCCGACCGCATCGAGTTCGTCGTGGGCTCGACCGCGGACGCCGCGGTGACCGAAGAGCTGGTCGCCCGCGCCGACGTCGTGGTCAACTTCGCCGCCGAGAGCCACAACGACAATTCGCTCAACGACCCGACGCCGTTCCTGCAGTCGAACGTGATCGGGACCTGGAACCTGCTCGAGGCCGTGCGCCGGCACGACGTCCGGCTGCACCACATCTCCACCGACGAGGTGTTCGGCGACCTCGCGCTCGACGATCCGGCCCGATTCACCGAGGAGACCCGTTACCGCCCCTCGAGCCCCTACTCGGCCACGAAGGCGAGCGCCGACCACCTGGTGCGCGCGTGGGCGCGCTCGTTCGGGATCCGCGCGACGATCTCCAACTGCTCGAACAACTACGGCCCGCGCCAGCACGTGGAGAAGTTCATCCCGCGCCAGATCACGAACATCCTGGACGGCGTGCGGCCCAAGCTGTACGGCGCGGGCACGAACGTGCGCGACTGGATCCACGTGGAGGACCACAACAGCGCGGTGCAGGCGATCATCGAGAAGGGCACCGTCGGCGAGACCTACCTGATCGGTGCCGAGTGCGAGGTCGACAACCTCACCATCGTGCGCGCGCTGCTGCGGGTGACGGGCAAGCCCGAAGACTGGTTCGACTTCGTCTCGGACCGCCCCGGCCACGACGTGCGCTACGCCATCGACCCGTCCAAGATCACCGACGAGCTGGGCTGGAGCCCGCGCTACCAGGACCTCGAGGCCGGCCTCGAGGCGACCGTGGCCTGGTACAGCGACCACCGCGACTGGTGGACGAGCGCGAAGCACGCCACCGAAGAGGTGTACGCGCAGATCGGCAGGTGACCCGGCGGCTCCGAACCGGGCTGGAGGCCGGCGCGTCACGGTTCCGGGCTAGGGCTGGAACCGGTAGCCGAGACCGGCCTCGGTGATCAACTGCTGAGGCCGGGCGGGCGTCGGCTCGAGCTTCTTGCGCAGCTTGGCCATGTAGAACCGCAGCGAACCGGTCTCCTTCGTGTACGCCGCCCCCCACACGTCCTGGAGCAGCTTCACGGTGGGCACGACCCGGCCGGGGTTGCGCACCAGCACCTCGAGCACGGCCCACTCGGTCTTGGTCAGGTGCACGGTCGGCGGCGCCGTGACCGGTGCCTCCTCGGCGCGCACCACGGTCTTGGCGACCATGTCCACGACGTGGTTGCCCACGATCACCTCGTGCGCGACGGTGCGCTGCTCCTCCGCCCGGCGCAGCAGGGCCCTGATCCGGGCCATGAGCTCCTCCATCGCGAACGGCTTCGAGACGAAGTCGTCCGCGCCCGCGTCGAGTGTGGCCACCTGCTCGTGCGGCTCGGCCAGCCCGGACAGCACCAGGATCGGCACCTTGGTCCACCCGCGCAGGCCCCGGATGACGGTGAGCCCGCTCATGTCCCGCAGCACGATGTCGAGCAGGATCAGGTCGGGCGCGTGCCGAGCGGCGGCGGCCAGCGCGTCGCGCCCGTCGGTCGCCATCACGACCTCGTAGTGCCGGGCCGCCAGGTTGATGCGCAACGCGTTCAGCAGGTGCGGCTCGTCGTCGACGATGAGAACCCTGGGCATCGGGGTACTCCTTCTTCCCTTCGCTTCGAGAGTGGACTCCGGCCGCACCGCGGCAGACCCCGACCCGCCGCCCTCACGGCGGCGGGGCCGGGGCTTGCTCTCGGGCACCGACAAGGTTTGGGTCTATCAGATCTGCGGTGCGGTCTGATGAGTGGAGTGGTTACGAAGTAGGCCGCAGTGTGTTCGAACGGCCTGCTCACCGGGCGGCATGCTGATCGACTTTTGAGATTCGTATACAGATGGTTCCGTGAGATGCGTCGGCCGGGCCGCGCCCGTCAGGGCGCGGCCCGGCCGTGGTGAATTGCGGCGCCGACAGGTCGCTACAGGGTCAAGCGTTCGCCGAAGTGCAGGACGAGCTGGTTCAGGGCCATCTTCCAGTTGTTCACGCGCTTGGCGGGGTCGGAGCGCTTGGGCCAGCCGCCGTGGCCTCTGACCACGAGGTAGACGACCTTCCTGGCGGCGGTCTCGTTCGGGAAGTGGCCGTGGCGGGTGACGGCCGAACGCACCCTGGCGTTGAAGGATTCGATCATGTTTGTCGTGTAGATCATTTTGCGGACCTCGCGGGGCAGGTCGAAGAACGCGATCATCCCGGCCCACGCGTCGCGTACCGACGCGACGGCGGCCGGGTAGAGCGGGCTGAACTCGGCGGCGAACTCGGAAAGGCGCATCTCGGCGGCCTCAAGGGTTGCGGCGTCATAAACGGTGCGCAGCCCGGCTGCGACCTTGGCCATCTGGTTGGCCGGGACGTAGCGCAGCGCGGCGCGGGTGATGTGCACGACGCACCGCTGGACCTTGGCCTGGGGCCAGGTGCCCTCGATGGCCTGGTCCAGGCCGGTCAGTCCGTCGCAGCAGACGATCAAAGCGTCGCGCACGCCCCTGTTCTTGACCTCCCCGAGTACCTGGGCCCAGTAGGAGGCGGCCTCGCCGCCGGTGCCGGCCCAGATCCCGAGGATCTCGCGCGCCCCGTCCATGGTGATGCCGATCACCAGGTATATCGGGCGGGAGGCGACCGCGCCGTCTCTGACCTTGACATGGATACAGTCCACGAACAGGACCGGGTAGATCGAGTCAAGCGGGCGGTTGTGCCAGTCCTTGAGCTCCTCGAGCACGGCGTCGGTGACCGCGGAGATCAGCTCGGTGGAGACCTCGGTGTGGTAGAAGTCGGCCAGGTGCGCCTGGGTCTCGCCCATCGTCAGGCCCTTCGCGTACAGGTCCAGGACCTGCCGGTCGAACCCGTCCAGGCGCCTGGCGCCCTTGGGCAGGATCGTCGGCTCGTACGTGCCGGCCCGGTCACGCGGCATCTGAACCTCGATCGCCCCGGCCTCAGTGATCACCGTGCGTCGGCGGGTGCCGTTGCGCCGGTTACCCGACCCGTCCACCTCATCCGCATGCCACCCCGCGCCCAGGTGGTGCTCGAGCTCGGCGCGCCCGGCCGTCTCCAACAAGGACTTGGTCAGTCTCCCGAGCACCCCCTCGGGCCCGGTCAGCTCCAGCCCCTCGCGCAGCGCCCGCTCGAGGAGCAGCTGCGCGATCCGGTCCAGGTCACCCTGCAGACCGCCCCCGCCGTACATCTCCATCGACTCGCGCCGCTTCTTACGCTCCGCCGGGCTCTCCTTGCCCACAGGCACAGGAGGCAGAGGAGAGGGAAACGTCTTCGCCATGCCGACAGCCGCCTTTCTGACACACAGTCACCAGCACCTATCAACCAGCATGCGACGACCCCCACACAACGCAATCGAACACCAGATAACGCCAGACCTCCGCCACCCAACGATCACAGGTTGGACCGCACCGCGAATCTGATAGACCCCGACCAGAAATACCCCAGCACCAACACCACCACCACGACATTCCAAACCGGTGCCACCTCGTAAATCAAAGGATTAACGCACCACAGCCGTCGTCCCCGGAACCCGCAGGTAAGCGGGCCGGGGACGACGGCTGTGGTGCGGTGTGGCGCCTACCTGGCGACGTCGCTCGTCTGCTCGCGCTGGCCGGGCAGCAGGACGCCCGCATCAGCAGCCTCGGCCTCAGCGGCCGCAGCGGAAGCCGCCTCCTGGGCGAGTTCGGCTTCGAGGCGTTCGCCCTCGATGTCGGCGTCGGGGACGAGGCGGGCGAACCAGCGGGGGTGGTACCAGATCTTGTCGCCGACGATGGCCATGACCGCGGGGACCAGGGCGAGCCGGACCACGAAGGCGTCCACGAGCACGCCGACGGCGAAGCTGAAGCCGATCGACTTGATCATCGGGTCGCTGGCGAACAGGAACGAGGCGAAGATCGAGGCCATGATCAGCGCCGCCGCGGTGACCACCCGGGCGGACTGGCCGGTGCCGTGGATCGCGGCCTCGCGGGCGTTGCCGGTGCGGGTGTAGTGCTCCTTGATCCGCGAGACCACGAAGATCTCGTAGTCGCTGGACAGGCCGAACATGATGGCCAGCAGGATCACCGGCAGGAAGCTGAGTGTCTGGGTCGGGGCGATGCCCAGCAGCTGCTTGCCCCAGCCCCACTGGAACACCGCGACCTGTGCGCCGAGGGCGGCTCCCGCGGAGAGCAGGAAGCCCAGGATGGACTTGAGCGGGACCAGGATGGTGCGGAAGGCGAAGGTCAGCAGCAGGAACGCCAGCACCACGACGGTGCCCAGGAAGATCGGCAGGGCCTGGGAGAGCTTGGCCGAGACGTCGATGTCGGTGGCGGTCTGGCCGCCCACCAGGATCTGCGCGCCGGTGGCCGAGGCTATCGCGCCCGAGTCGTCCCGGATGGTGTGCACCAGGTTTGCCGTGGCGGCGTCGTTCGGCCCGGTGGAGGGCACCACCGAGATGACCGCGATGCCGTTGGTGACGGCCGCGACCTTCGCGGAGACCACGCCGTCGACCTTGGCCAGGGTCGAGGCGACCTCGGCGGCGGTGGCGGGCTTGGTCACGTCCTGGGCCACCACGGTCAGGGTGCCGTTGTAGCCGGCCCCGAAGTGCTCGGTGGTCAGGTCGTAGGCGACGCGGGAGGTGTCCGTGGTGGGACGGGCGTCGGCCCCCGGCAGCCCGAGGTCCATCTTGCTGAAGGGCAGGGCCACCAGGCCGAGGATCAGCACGCCGAGGATGAGCACCGGCCAGCGGCGGCGCACCACCCAGTTCGCCCAGCGCGTTCCGGTGAGCTTCTCCGGCTCGCGCACCGCCGTCGTCGTGGCGGTGCGGGCGCGGCGCAGCAGCGGCAGGCGGCTGTAGCGGGTGATGCGGTTCCCGGAGAAGCCGATCAGCGCGGGCAGCAGGGTGAGCGCGACCAGCAGGGCGAGGCCGACGGTGGCCGCGGCGGTCAGGCCCATGACGGTCAGGAACGGGATGCCGACGACGGACATGCCGCACAGCGCGATCATCACGCTGAGGCCGGCGAAGACCACCGAGGATCCGGCGGTGCCGGCGGCCCGGCCCACGGCCTCCTCGGGGGAGTGTCCGGCCGCGGTGTTGGTGCGGGTCCTGGACAGGATGAACAGCGCGTAGTCGATCGCGCAGGAGAGCCCCAGCATGGTCGCGACCGAGGTCGAGGCGGAGGCGATGTCGGTGAACGCCGCGAGGATCGTGACGCCCATCATCGAGATGACCACGCCGGCGATGGCGGTGACCAGCGGCATGCCGCCGACCAGGAGCGAGCCGAAGGTCAGCACGAGTACGACGAGGGCGATGATGACGCCGATGGCCTCGCTGTTGACCGCTGCGGCCTGCGGGTAGACCGCGCCGCTGAAGGCGACCTGGACGCCGGCCTGCTGCGCGTCGTGCGCGGCGGTCTCGAGGCCGTCGACGGTGGTGGACTTCACGTCGCCTGGGCCGGTGACGCTGTAGGTGACGGTGGCCAGGGCCACCTTCTGGTCCGGGGAGACCGTGCCCGTGGCGTAGGGGTCGGAGACGGACACGACCTGAGGCAGGGCCTTGAGTTCCTTGAGCGTCGCCTCCACCCCGGCCTTGTGCGCGGCCGTGGTCACGGTCCCGTTCTCGTCCGCGAACACCACCTGGGTCGTCGTGCCGGACGCGGCGGGCAGCTTCTGCTCGAGCACCGTGACGGCCTGCTGGGACTGCGTCCCGGGGATGGTCAGGGAGTCGGTGGTCTTGCCGCCGAGGGCGCTGGCGAGCACCACGGCGAGGATGACGAGCGCGCCCCAGGCGGACAGGGTGGTCCACCGGTGCCGGTAGCACCACCGGGCCAGGCGGTAGAGATAACGGGACATGGGCTCCCCAGAGTCACGGGCAGGAGATCCGGCGGCGCGAGGCGCTCGACAACGGACTGCATTAATGCCCACGATAGTCTAATTGCAGTCCATGGCAAATTTGCGTCCCGGGCTATAATCGTGCTCATGGCAGCCCCCGAGACGATGTCGTCCCTGCGTGAGCGCTCCAAGGCCAAGCGCCGGGAGCTGATCCGCCGGACCGCCATGCGCCTGTTCGCCGAGCGCGGCTACGACCACGCCACCATCGCCGACATCGCCGCCGAGGCCGAGGTCGCGCCCCGTACCGTGACGATGTACTTCTCCTCGAAGGCCGACGTCGCGCTCTCGCTGGCCAACGAGGTGATCGGCCGGCTACTCGCGGTGTTCAAGGAGGACCCGGGCCTGAACTTCACCGACGCGGTGGACCGGTGGCTCACCTCCGAGCGCGAACACCTCGACCCGGAGCTCGCCGCGCTCAACAGCGCGATGTTCGAGGCCAACCCGGACCTGCGGTCGCTGGGCAGCACCGAGCTCAGCGAGGTGGTGGCCTTCGCCGGCCCGGCCTTCAAGGCGGAGGTGGGCCTGCCCGACGGCCACCCGCTGCGCGGTGTCATCAGCGCCGCCGCCGGGGCCGCGCTCACCCAGTACCTGTTCACCAGCATGCACAAGGCCGAGCAGCCGCAGCTGCACGACGAGTTCATGCACGTTCTGCGTACCCTGATGCGCTCGGCGCGGACGGACGCGGCGGAGCCGTCCGAGCTGCCCGCGTAGGGCGGCTGCCGGCAGCTCGCGTCTATCTCAGTGTGTTGCTTGCCGTGAGCACGGTGACGACCACCCCCACGGCGGCCAGTGCGGCGCCGAGCCATCGGTGTCGGGTGAGCGCGGCGTCGGACGGAAACGGGACGTCCGGACCCCGGCGGTTCCCGCGTATGCGCCACATGAAGCGCGGAAAGACGACGTGCATGAGCCCTATGGCGATGAAGCACACCCCGAAGCTGAGCCAGCCGCTCGGAGTGTGTGGCATCGACATCGCTTCGGGCCGCGCCTGGGCGAGCATTCCCATCATGCCGGTCAAGTTGCCCGCATGGAGATCGGCAAGCACCGACATCTCCGTCGGCTCGTCCGGTCCGCCGTCGCCGGCTTGGCCGGCGGGACGGCCGGTGCAGAGCCGGCCGTCGACGGCCGGCTCTGCACCGGTATTGAGACTCGCCTTAGTACGCCGTGGTCTGCGACTCCAGGTAGGACTTGAGGAACGCGTACTTGGCCGCGCTGTCCGCCGCGCCGATCGGCTCGAGCGCGGTGCCGAGCTCCATCACCTGCGGGACGGTGGTGCGCAGCTCGGGCCAGGCGGGCAGGGCTCGGCCGTGGCCGTGCGCGGCGCGGGCGGGGGTGTTGGGGTCTCCGGCGGCGGCGAAGTTGGCCACGTAGGTGGACATCGCGTCGGCGACCTCGTAGTCCTTCGCCGTCCACGGGCGGTCGGTGCCGGAAAGGCCGCCGAAGATGTAGTAGAGGTCTGACCCGTGGTAGGCGCCGAGTTCGGCGGCGTCCTGGCCCGGGGTGATCGGGTTGGTGGTGTCGGTGCCGGGCGGGACCTGGGTCCACCAGTAGGTGTGGATCGGGCTGGTGTTGCGCGCGTCGAGGCGGAACTGGGTGCCCCACAGGAAGGTCGAGACCCGCTCCTCGTCGTCGGCGTACCGGCAGTACTGCTCCGCCGCCTCGGCGTCGGTCGCGGCCGGGTAGAGCGCGAGGAACCGCGCGGCCTGGTCGCCGAAGGTGCTCGCCGCGAAGCTCTGGTAGTCGGCGACGGAGATGGTGAACGTGGGGGAGGCGCCGTTCTCGTCCTTGCAGTTGCCGGTCAGCACCGGGACGTCGACCTCGCGGCCGGGGTGCATGGCCTCGGTGTAGGTCGTCGGCAGCACGTAGCCGTCCAGCACGTTGCCGAAGTTCGTGCCCTGACTCGGCGCGCCCGGGGCGAACACCGTCTGCACGATGTCCTCGGCGCTCAGCGCGCGCAGCCCGGCCAGCGAGTCGGCGCCCATGAGCGCGGCGAACGCGGTGCCGTTCGCCTCGGCGGAGGCGAGGGTGGAGTAGCCGCCGGCCACGTGCCCGAGCGAGGGGTCCTTGGTGTACTGCACGCCGGAGGAGAGCAGGGCCCGGTGGAACAGGCCGCGGGCCAGCTTCGAGATCATCAGGATATTGGTGAACGAGGAGCCGTGCGACCAGCCGGCCAGGGTCACCCGGTCCGGGTCGCCGCCGAACGCGGCGATGTTGCGGTGCACCCACGCGAGCGCGGCCACGCTGTCGAGCACTCCCCAGTTGCCCGACCCGCCGTGGCCCGACTCGGCGCTGAGCTCCGGCAGCGCGAGGTCGCCGAACGGCCCGACGCGGTGGTTGAAGGTCACCACCACCACGCCCTTGCCCGCCAGCGTCGCGCCGTCGTAGATCGGCTGCCCGGACCACATCGCGGAGTTGCGCCCGCCGTAGATCCAGACGAACACCGGACGCCGTCCGCCCGAGCCCTGGTCGGGGCCCGAATCAGTGCTCGAGGACCCGGTCCAGACGTTCAGGTTGAGGCAGTCCTCGCTCAGTTCGGGCACCTGGTCGGCCGGGATGCCGTCGACCGGCTGCGGGCAGGCCGGCCCCCAGGAGTCCGCCGCGCGCACGCCGGACCAGGACGGCGCGGGCCGCGGCGCGCGCCACCGGTTCGGTCCGGCGGTCGAGGCGGCATACGGGATGCCGCGGTAGACGCTCACTCCGGCCACGCCCGCCGCGACGCCGCTGACCCAGCCGGATTCGGTGCGCACGGGGCGCGAGGCCGCGGGGTCGGAGTGAGAGGTCGAGGTGGACGCCGAGGCCGGTCCGGCCGCGGCGGTGTCGAACAGCACGGCTCCGGCCGCGACCCCGGCGGCGCCGCCGAGGAAGCCGCGGCGGCCGAGCGAGGGGGTCTCGGGCGGGGTCTCGGCCGGGGATTCGTTTCGCAAGCTCACTGATTTCTCCCAGGTGAAAGCGGAGGGAAGGACGCCGCGCGCACGACGCTGTGCCCGGTCCCGCCTGCGAAGGAAATAAGGGTTCTGTGATCACCGGACGGTCGAGGCCGCCCGGAGCCGTGGGGGAGCGCGGTCGGCCGCGGTCAGCCGGCGGAGCCGCTCAGCAGCGCCTCGAGGCGGGCCGCGACGAGTTCGGCCGTGCCCCGCGCGTAGCGCGAGTTCATCGCCTCGTAGGTGCAGCGGTCGTAACTGTCCTGATCCGCCATGTACTTCGCCCCGCCGTTGACCATCGTGGCGATCCAGGTCACCGGGGCGGTGGAGGCCGCCTTGACCGCGAGACCGGTGCGGGCGCCGAGCTCGGCCTGCAGGCCCGCGATGGTCAGATCGCCGATCCGCAGCAGCGTGACCAGCGCGTCGGTGTCGCCGTCCGGGCGGTAGTCGTAGCCGCGGGTGGGGCGCAGGGCGTGCAGTCCGGGCGGCGGAGTCTGGGCCCTGACCCGCATCCGCTCGCTGGTCACGCTCAGCGGGCCGGCCGCGTCGCCGGTGCCCGCGCCCGAGTCGGCGCCCGAGTCTGCGTCCTCGGTCGTGACGGCCTCGGCGGCCCGCAGCGCCTCCTGGGCCAGGCGGGATCCGAGCGCCGCCAACAGCACGCGCGCCGCGACCGGATCGCCGGCGGTCAGGTAGGGGGCCTGGTCGCCTGCCGCACCGGGCAGGAACAGCGCGACCGCCTCGCCGCCGTAGGTCTCCTCGATCTCGCGGCACGCGGCCCCGGCGAGGTCCGCGCTGATCTCGCGCGGGCCGCCGGGCTGCGCGGTCAGCTGCATCACCGAGGACTGCACGGCGTAGTTCAACACCAGCGCCAGCGGGCGGCCGCGGGCGTCGTCGATGCGCAGCACGCTGAGGGTGTGGTCGCTCGGGCCGCCGTCGTCGGCGCCGAGCCACCAGCCCTCGGGCGTGGGCACGTCCCGGTTGACGTTGACCCGGCACACCCCGTGCCCGACACCGAGCCGCGCGGGGCGCAGCGTCGCGGCCGCGTCCGCCGCGGCCCGCCGCACCGCGTCGTCCACCGCGGCGCTGATCAGGGCATTGCGTTTCTCCTCGACCCCGGCGAGCCGGCCGGGCGGGAAGACGTGCGGGGCGCAGAAGGTGTGGCTGGCCACGACGAGGCAGTGCTCGACCGCCGCGCCGGTCACCTCGTGCAGCAGGGTGAGCATCCGGGCCAGCTGGTGCTCGAACACGGAGGTCTGGTCCAGCACAGCGAGCGCGACGCGGGTGGGGCCGTCGTCGAGGACGAGCACCCGGGCCGAGAGGGGATCGTGCACGGCGTGGAAGCCGTCGAAGGGCAGAGCCGCGGCGGGAATGGCTATGCAGGCCCGGCCCGCCCCGGCCCGCAGCGTCATCGGACGCCTTCCGCGGCCAGCGCGAGTACGCCCTCGACGATGCTGTCCTCGGCGTGTCCGCGCACGATCGGGCAACCGCGCACCGAGTGCACAGGTCGGTCGAACCGCGCGTCGTCGGCGATGTAGCCGATGCGGTCGTTGGCGATGGAGATCAGCAGCGTGTGCGTGAACGGCGAGGCGGCGCGCAGCCGCCGGCCGATCTCCGTCACCACCTCGCCGGAGACCCCGGCCAGCAGGATCTCGCCGATCCGGATCACGGCCAGGCGCAAGGGCACCGTCTCGGTCGGCTCCTGGCGCATGCTCTCCATCACGTCCGACCCTGGCTTGGCCGGCAGCGCCACCTCCCGCTGCCCGGCGTGGATCCGCACGGCGTGCGCGCCCGCGCCGACGGCGATGCCCTCGGCCACCCGGACCGCCTCGGCTCCCACCATCAGCCCCTGGGCCTCCATCGCCCGGTAGGCGCGGGCGCTCTGGCGCGCGTCGGGCACCGCGCCCCAGGGCAGCCCTAGGTCGATCCGCGGCCCCTGGTCGCCGATGGTGCCGGGCGTCCAGAGGCAGACGAGCGCGTCGTCGAAGCACTCTTCGACGTGGCGGCACGCGGCCCCGGCCAGATCCGCGCTGAGCTCACCGGTGCCGAGCACGGAGGTGGGGTGGACGGAGTAGTTCAGCAGCAGCGCGATCGGCCGGCCTTCGAGGTCTTCGAAGCGCACGACGCGCACTGCCTTGTCCGAGGGCCCGTCCGGGTTCACGCCCAGGGTCCACCCGCCGCCCAGGTACGCCTCGCGGTTCACGTTCACGTCGGCGCTCCCGACCCCGGCGCCGACCCGGGCCGGGCGGGCCGCGGCGCGCGCGGACCGCAGCGCGGCGAGCATCGCGTCGTAGACCCGCTCGGTGTAGACCAGCGACTCCGGCGAACCGGCGTGCGCCAGTGCGCCCGGGCTCACCTCGCCGATGCGCGGCGCGCTGTGCGTGTGCGTCGCGGTGATGAGGATGTGCGCGAAGGCGATGCCCAGTTCGTCCTCGATGCGCCGGCGCACCGGCGTCATGTCGCCGGCCTCGACCAGGTCGAGGCTGATCAGCGCGACCTCGGTGGTGCCGTCGTGGGCGACGACGGCGCGCAGGTGGATCGGATCGTGGATCCGCTCGAACGGCCGGCCCATCGGGTGCAGCGCGGTCAGGTCCTGCGGGGTGATGTCCACCTTGGCCGCGCCGACGCGCAGCGCGGGGTGCTCGGGGGAGGGCGTCGTGGAAGTGGTGGGCAAGGGTGGCTCCTGGGTGCGGTGGCTGACGGGCGGCAGCCGCTTTCGTACAGATCGAATATCAAACGGATGGTCGGGCGAACGCGGGTGACGCGCCGACCGGCAGGTCCACCTCGAACGCGTTGAGCAGCATGGCCAGGGCGGTGAAGGTGCCGAGGCAGCCGACCAGGTCGACCAGCGCATGCTCGCCGAGGTGGCCGAGCGCCTGTGCGTAGAGCGCGTCGTCCACGGCGTGGTGGTGCAGCAGCCGCACGGCGAATTCGTGCACTGCCTGCTCGTCCGCGCGCGGGAAACCGGGCTCCTCGCCCCGGCCGAGCCGCTCGAGCGCGTCGCCGTCCAGCCCGGCCTCCCGGCCCTTGCCGACGTGCGCGTGCCACGAGTGCGGGGCGTCGAAGGCGCGCGCGGCCTCGAGCAACGCCAGTTCCCGCAGCCGCGGCGGCAGCGCGGACTCCGTGATGCAGAACGAACTGAGTTGCTCCATCCGCACACCCAGTTCGGGGCTGCGCAACAGGACCTGGAACGGACCGCGCGCGCCGCCGGGCCGGCTGGTGAGCGGGCCCGGCGGCGCGGCGTCGTCGAGGGGATTGAGGCGCACGGGGTTCTCCGGATTCGAGATGGCGGGGGTTCGGGACTCAGGGCTTGAGTGCTCGGGGGTTCGGGGG
>NZ_JAGSOG010000430.1 GCF_018139695.1 Actinospica durhamensis
CCCGGCGAGGGCGGGAACACCACGGCGACGCTGCTGCTCTCGGGCGTGGCCGTGGGCATGTTCCTGACCGCCGCGCAGACGTACCTGATGCAGCGTGACGCGCAGGATCTGCAAGAGGTCTACTCCTGGCTGCTCGGCTCGCTGGCCACGGCCGGCTGGAGCCAGGTGACCGAGGCGCTGCCGTACGCGGCGCTCAGTGTGCTGGTCCTGCTCACCCACGGCCGGCGGCTCGACGTGCTCGCGCTCGGCGACGACGAGGCGCACAGCCTGGGCCTGAACGCCGGGCGCACCCGGCTGATCGTGATCGCCGCGGCCTCGCTGGCGGCCGCCACCGCCGTGGCCGTCAGCGGACTGATCGGCTTCGTCGGGATCGTGGTGCCGCACGTGGCCCGGCGGCTCGGCGGCCCGTCGTACGCGGTGGTGCTGCCGCTCTCGCTGCTGATCGGGGGCGCCTTCCTGAGCCTGGCCGACACCGTCGCGCGCACCGCGCTCAGCCCCGCGGAGCTGCCCATCGGCGTGGTCACGGCCGTGGTGGGGGCGCCGGTGTTCATCCTGATCCTGCGGCGCACCCAGTCCGGCGGCGGCGCATGAGCACCCTGACGGCGACGGACGTGCGGGTGGTGCTGCCCGGCGGCACGGTGGCGGTGGACGGCGTGTCGCTGCAGGTGGCCAGCGGCGGCTGGCTGGCCGTGCTCGGGCCGAACGGCGCGGGCAAGTCCACGCTGCTGCGCGCGCTGGCCGGATTGATCCCGTATCAGGGCACGGTGACCTTCGACCCGGGCCCGGCCGGACGCGGCCGCCGCGAGCTGGCCCGGATCCTGGCGTATCTGCCGCAGCGTCCGGTGCTGCCGCCCGAACTCGCCGTGCGCGACTACGTCCTGCTCGGGCGTACGCCGTACCTGGGCTACCTGGGCGTACCCGGAGCCGGCGACCGGGAGCTGGTCGAGGGCGTCCTGGAACGGCTCGAACTCGGCCCGCTGGCCCGGCGCCGGCTCGGCACGCTCTCCGGCGGGGAGCGGCAGCGGGCAGCACTGGCGCGGGCGCTGGCGCAGCGGCCGCGGGCGCTGCTGCTCGATGAGCCGACCACGGCCCTGGACCTCGGGCACCAGCAACAGGTGCTCGAGCTGGTGGACGGGTTGCGCCGGGAAGACGGGCTGACGGTGGTCACCACCCTGCACGACCTGACCGCGGCGGCCCAGTACGCCGAGCGCCTGGTGCTGCTCGACCGCGGGCGCACCGCGGCCGACGGCACCCCGGCCGAGGTGCTCACCGCGGAACGCGTCGCGGCGGTCTACCGGGCGATAGTATCGGTGAGCACTGATATATTGGGAGTTCCCGCGGTGACGCCCGTGCGGCCGGGCACCGCGGGCATCCATGCCGACGCGATGTCGACTCTGCGTGACCATCGGCCGCCTGCGAATCCGTGACCAACCGGGACAACGGGGTCGGCGGCCGAACACGGGCCGTAAGGACGATGATTCCCAGCGAGAACTTTTCCGATAGGGGTCGCCAAGGACCCGCGCGCTGTGAATAATCCTCTTCGAGGCCTCATCGTCCCCCCGTGCGATGGGGCCTCGCCTGAAGGTACGCAGCGCCCCTTCCCCCCCGTGGGGGCCCGCGTGCCGACCGCGGCGCCCGATCCGTCCCCCCGTACGGATCCGCGCCGCCGGCGCCGGAACCGCCCCCGCCGCCCGCGCGGTCCTCGGACCCGGGCGGCGAACCCCTTCGGCGCCGCGGAGAGTCCTCGACAACTCTCCGCCCGCGAGGCCCGCCGTCCCCCCGTGCGGCGGGCCTCGCCTCACTCCCCCTGTTCGACCCCTGACGCCTCCTGGATGCGCGTGTCCTCAATGAGCGTGCTCACTCGGTGCCCTCCCCCGCGTCCGCCAGCTTCTTGCGATAGCGGTTCGCGACGATCGGAGAGCACACACCCCGTTCCCAGCACAGTCGGCAGCCGGTCAGCACCACAGAATCGACATGCCTGATCCGTCCCGTGCCCTCGCAGGCCGGACAGTCGACGATGTAGCGGCCGTCACCTCGCGGCCGTTCGAGTCTCGCCATGGAGCTTCCTCCTCCCCGCTTCCCAGGTGCGCCGCCGAGCGGTCCCGCGGGCGGCGCACGCCCGGGATTCGCAGACGGCTGATGGTCTGATAGTGTCCCCGGGAAGGCGGATTGGCAAGTGCCATATGCAGTTTCCTCGGGCACGTTCTCCGGGCAACGGCCCCACGCACCCGCAGCCGGCCGTGGCCTGCGGCACGGTCCGGGGGCACGCTCCACCGGCACTGGCCCGCGGCACTGTACAGGGGTAGTGTCAGCAGGCAGATGCCGCTTCCGATCCGTACCGGCCCGACCCCCCGAGGAGGTGTCGAAGATGGCGGATGTGGCCAGGCCCATGCTGCGCCGGCTCGAACTCGGCAATGCCCTGCGACGCCTGCGCGACGAGCGGGGGATGACCATCGCCGAGGTGACCGAGGCGATGCGGGTGCGGTTCGGCTCGAGCTTCTCCCCCACCAAGCTGAGCCGGATGGAGACCGCCCGCCGCGGCGCCGTCCCCCGCGACGTGCACGACCTGTGCGTCCTCTACGACGTCGACCCGGGCGAGCGCGAGCGCCTGATCGAACTCGCCAAGTCCGCCCGCAAGCTCGACGACCTGCAGGTGGGCCTGAATCCGGGCGGGTACGGGGCCTTCATCGCACTCGAACAGCTCGCCGTGCGGGTGCGCACGTACAGCTGCATGGTGCTGCCCGGCCTGCATCAGACGGTGGAGTACTCGACCATGATCGAGAAGCTCGACGTCGTCGCCCCGCCCGGGTTCTACCGTCCCGGCGAGGGCATACCCGAGCGGTCGCACGACCGCGTGATCCTGCGTTCCCAGCGCCAGCAGCTGCTCACCGGGGAGCAGCCGCTGCTGCACCACGCCATCCTCGACGAGAACGTGATCCTGCGGCGCACCGCCGATCCCGGGGTCATGCGCGGACAGCTCGCCACCCTGCTCGAGCGCCTGAGCTGGCCCAACATCAGACTCCAGATCATTCCGCTGGAGGCCGGCATCTATCCGGCCAGCGAGACCGCGACCTGGCATCTGCTCGACTTCCCGGACGAACCGAACCAGCCCGCCCGCACCGGCTACATGGAGTCCATCTTCGGCGGCAGGCTGATCGAGCGGGAGTCGGAGGTGGCCCGGCTGGCGGAGGCCTTCGGAATCCTCGAGGACACCGCGCTCAGCCCCGAGCTGTCCCGGCAGCGGATCGAGCAGGCGCTGGCACGGGTGCGGGACTGGGCCTGACCGGCCCGCACGGCTCGAACCCGCAGGAAGACCAGGGGAGGATCAGGGAGCTGCTCCTGCCCGTGGTCCACGAGCAGGAGCGTTCAGCGACCGCTAACGCACACCGCCGAACTCGCCCGCGAGGACACCGGCGACGAAGGCCGTCCACTCGGGGGCACTGAACTCGAGCACCGCGCCGTCGGGGTCACCGGAGCGCCGCACGGCCACACCGCCGCCCGCCGCGTCGGCCACCTCCACGCAGGCCTCGCTGTCGAGGCAGGCGGAAGCCTTGCGCCAGGGCCGGGCGGCATTCTCAGAGGGCGTCATGGTCTCACTTTCATCAAGAGGACCGGAGCGGCAGTCGACTCCGGTCCGGCTTCTTCCTCATACGAGCTGTCATCACAGACGGCCCGAAGCTGACACGTCGTCAGCCCGCCGCCAGACTAACGGTGCCGCAGCGACAAAGCGGCGATTGGCTCCGATTCGCCAGACGCGCCGCGCAGGCGGAGTACGGCGCCGTATGTCGCGCCGCCCGCACGCCGAGCCGTCCCCGGGCGGTGGCCTTCGCCGTCGTGGAGGAACCGGAGTCCTGGCGGCTGATCGAGCGTTCCGGGGTCCGGGCGCGCGGGCGGACGGGCGGCCCCGGTCCTGCGGCTTCGGTCTGCGGCCCTGACCCTCGACCCCCACCCTCAGCGCGGCAGGGAGCCGCGCAGCAGGTCGTCCACCAGGCCGATGCAGTAGTCGTCCTTGACCTCGAAGGTCGGGTAGAGCTTGCACACGAACAGCAGGGTCGAGGTGAGCATCACGGTCGCGCGCTCGACGTCGAGGTCGGCGCGCAGCTCGCCCTCGGCCACGCCGCGGCGCAGGACCTCGCGGTACTGCTCGCGGCGGGGCTCGATGACCGTTTCCTGATACCGGTGCATCAGGGCGGCGTTGTTGGTGAGGGTCTGGATCAGCACGGCGAAGGCCGCGCCCTCCTCCGACTCGAGCACGTTGTGGCGCATCTGGCGCATCAGGTCGATCAGGTCCTCGCGCACCGACTCCCCGCGCGGCGGGGTGCGCGGGGTGCTGTGGAAGGCGCGGCGCAGGGTGGCCAGGACCAGCGCCTCCTTGTTCGCCCAGCGGCGGTAGATGGCCGCCTTGCCGACGCCGGCGGTGCTGGCGATCAGCTCCATCGAGAGCGCGTCGTAACTCGAGCCCTGGCTCAGCAGGCTGATCACGGCGTCCAGGATAGCGTCCTCGACCTGCTCGCTGCGCGGGCGGCCGGGGCGGCGGGGCGGGGC
>NZ_JAGSOG010000431.1 GCF_018139695.1 Actinospica durhamensis
GCGCTGCATCGGTTTCCGGGTGGGCTGGACGGGGGGAGTTCGTTCTATACGAAGCATGCGCCGGCCAAGGGGATGCCGGAGTGGGTGCAGACGGCTCGGGTGACCTTTCCGAGCGGGCGTACCGGGCACGAGGTGTGCGTGACGGAGCCGGCCACGGCGGTGTGGGCGGTGCAGATGAACGCCCTGGAGCTGCATCCCTGGCCGGTGCGGCGGGAGGATGTGGACCATCCCGACGAGCTGCGGCTGGACCTCGATCCGCAGCCGGGGACGGACTTCGCCGAGGCGGTTGAGGCGGCTACTGAGGCCAGGGCGCTGTTGACGGAGCTCGGGATGGTGCCGTTCGTGAAGACCTCTGGTGGGCGGGGGCTGCACCTGCTGGTGCGGATCGAGCCGCGCTGGTCGTTCATCGAGACGCGGCGGGCGATCATCGCGCTTGCGCGCGAGCTGGAGCGCCGGCGGCCTGACCTGATCACGACCTCCTGGTGGAAGGAGGAGCGCGGGGAGCGGATCTTCACCGACTTCAACCAGATGGCGCGGGACCGGATGCTGGCCGCCGCGTACTCCACTCGGGCCGAGCCGGATGCGCGGGTCTCGATGCCGGTGCGCTGGGAGGATCTGCCCGACATCGCGCCGGAGGACTTCACGGTGCGCACGGTGCCTGCTCTGTTCGCCTCGCGGGGCGACGCGCACGCGGGCATCGACGACGCGGTGGCGACGCTGGACGCGCTGTTGGAGATGGCGGATCGGGACGAGCACGAGCGGGGGCTCGGCGATCTGCCGTATCCGCCCGAGTTCCCGAAGATGCCGGGGGAACCCAAGCGGGTTCAGCCCTCGAAGGCGCGGCACGATGATGAGCCGTCGGGGGAATGACGGGGCTGCTACGCGGAGCCTTCGGGGCCTAGGACGTCGGCCAGGTCGTAGGCGGCGGGGACGTCGAGTTGGTCGTAGCCGCAGGAGGCGGGTTCGCGGTCGGGGCGCCAGCGGACGAAGCGGGCGTTGTGGCGGAAGCGGTCGGCCTGCAGCTGGTCGTAGCGCACCTCGCACACCCGCTCCGGGCGCAGCGCCACGAAGGATCTGTCCTTGGCCGCATTCCAGCGGTTGAGCGTGCCCGGGCGGCGGTGGGCGCCGTCGTCCTCGCCGACCCAGGGGTGCTCCTGCCCTTCGTCGGCCACCAGCGGCACGAGTTCGTCGACGAGGGCGGCGCGGCGGGCCATGGTGAACGCGCTCGCGCCGCCGACGTAGTTGAGCACGCCGTCTTCGAGATACAGGCCCAGCATCAGCGATCCGACCACCGGGCCGCTCTTGTGCAGGCGGTATCCGGCCACGACGACGTCGGCCGTGCGCTCGTGCTTGATCTTCACCATGGCGCGTTCGCCCGGGCGGTACGGGTCGGCCAGCGGCTTGGCCACGACGCCGTCGAGGCCGGCGCCCTCGAAGGTCTCGAACCAGGTCCGGGCGAGCTCGACGTCCTCGGTGGCGCGGGAGACGCGCACGTGCGGGTGCGGCGCGAACAGGCGGGTCAGTGCCTCGTGCCGCTCGGCCAGCGGACGGCCCGTCAGGTCCTCGTCGCCGGCGGCGAGCAGGTCGAAGGCCACGAAGGTGGCCGGGGTCTCGGCGGCCAGCAGCCGGATCCGGGACGCGGCGGGGTGGATGCGGTCACTGAGCCGGTCGAAGTCGAGTCGGCTGCCCTGGACCACCACGATCTCGCCGTCCAGCACACAGCGCGGCGGCAACGCCTCGGCCAGGGAGGCGACCAGCTCGGGGAAGTAGCGCGTGAGCGGCTTGCCGCCGCGGCTGCCCAGCTCGATGTCGTCGCCGTCGCGGAACACCAGGCAGCGGAAGCCGTCCCACTTGGGCTCGTAGAGGTAGCCGCCGGTCGGCACGGTCGCCGCGGACTTGGCGAGCATCGGCTCGATCGGGGACGTGACCGGCAGTGCCATCGCTCGCTCATCCTCGCCGGCTCGCTGGTGGTCGTTCGGACCAGCGGATCATGCCGGGGCGGGGGGCGGCATCCGCTGGCGGCCGAATCGGTGAGGAGGGGCGAGCGACGTACCGGCGAAGGGGGACGGGGGACGGCGCGCGGGTGCACGCGCCGTCCCCCGGGCTCTGGCCGCCATGAAAGGCGGCCGGGCGGCTCGGCTCAGTTGTTCGAGCAGATGTTTCCGTTGATCCAGAAGGCGGTGGGGGCGCCGTCCTGGCCGGTGTCGGTGCCGTTGAAGCCGATGCCGACGGAGCCGCCGTTGGCGGCGATGGTGGAGTTCCAGCTCGCGGCGGTGACGGTGACGTTGAGGCCGGACTGGGTCCAGGTGCCGTCCCAGCCGGACTGGACCGCTTCGCCGGCGTTGGGCCAGGTGTAGGTCAGGGTCCAGTTGTTGATGGCGGTGGCGGCGTTGTCGGTGAGGGTGATGGTGGCGCCGAAGCCGCCGGTCCAGGCGCTGGAGATGGAGTAGTGGACGGAACAGGTGGCGTTGGCGGGCGGTGGGACGGTGAAGGTCTCGGTGGCCGAGGGCAGGGACGGATTGCCCTGGCTGTCCACGGCGATCACGTCGTAGCTGTAGCTCTGCCCGATCGTCAGGCCGCTCAGGGCGAGGCTGGTGGTGGTCGGACTGGCCACCAGCGTGCTCGTTCCGGTACTGGAGATCTGGTAGACCTGGTACTTCGCCACCGGGTAGGTGCCAGCCGTGGACGCGGGCCAGCTCAGCGTCGCGGAGCCGGAGGTGTTGCTGGACGTGCTCGAGGTCAGGTTCGCGACGGTCGGCTGGCCGGGCGCGCTCGGGGCCGTGGCCACGGTGCTGCCGCTGCCGGGGATCTGCAGCACGGTGAGGGTGTAGGGAGCCACCGTCACCGAGGACGCGGAGCTCTGGGTCGCCGAGGTGGTCGAGGTCGCGTTGTTGCCGAGGGTGTAGACGGTGGTGGTGCCGGACGGGGTGTAGCCGTTGTAGGCCAGGTTCACCGTGTACGAGTTCGACGGATCCTCGTTGTCGATCAGGACGCTGAGGCTGCCGTTCGCCTTCCTGACCGCGTGCACGCGCACGAGGGTGTTGCCGGAACTGGAGTTGACCATCTCGTCGCCGGTCGCGATGAGTTTGGTCAGCATCTGCACGCCGTAGTACGAGGCGAACGGGGTGTCGAGCGCGGGCTCGGTGACGCCGCTGCTGTTGCCGCCGCTGGAGAACATGCCGTAGTCGCCGTAGTCCTGCGCGCCGTCGACGGTGCTGGGGGTGCCGGGGCCGTTGTGCTGGTCCCACCAGTCCACGTTGGAGACCCCGTCCTCCAGCCAGGACATGTACATGTCCGCGCTGAACAGGGCGGCGGGCTGGGTGTCGGTGTCGATGGTGTTGTTGGTCTCGGTGACGATGATCGGCACGTTCGCCGCGTTCACCCCGGCGTACTGGGTGATCTCGGTCTTCAGGCTGCTGACGATGCCGGAGATGTCGGTGGTGGTGGCCAGCATCTGCGCGGTGGTCATGCCCGAGTAGGCCGGGTAGTAGTGCACGATGACGCAGTCGGTCTTCGAGCCGAGGGCGCTCAGGACCGTCTGGTTCCACGGCAGCGGGCTGGTGGTCGCGTTGGTCACCCCGTCCGGCCAGAAGCCGGGGGTGGTCAGCACGGCGCACACGTGGATCTTCGAGTCCACCGCCTTCATGGCGGAGATGTAGCCGAGCAGGTTGCTCGCGTAGACGCTCGGCCCGCAGTTGTAGGTCTGGGCCGGCTCGCTGCCGATGGTGACCGCGCCGCCCGAGGCGGAGGTGGTGCAGTGGCTGTCGGCCTCCCAGTCGGCGCCGTAGGTGCCGTTGCCGTAGACCTCGTTGCCGACCTCCCAGTACTGGATGCCGTAGTTGTTGGTCACGTCGGCGTCCTGCACCCACGCGGCGGCCAGCGCGGCCGTGCCGGTGCCGTAGTTCGTGGTGATGATCGGGCTGGCCCCGGCCGACTGCGCGGTGGCCATGAAGTCGGCGAAGTTCGTGTTGCCCGCGTCGTAGCCGCCCTGGGCGACGTTGGTCTGCCAGTTGTAGATGTCAGCGTAGGAGCCGCCCGGGTAGCGCAGGGCGTCGATGCCCGCGGCCTTGATCAGGCCGGCCGCGGCAGAGTCGTTCATGTTGCCGTCGTACACGGCCGTGTTGAGTCCGATCCCGCTGGCCGGGACGGTGCCGAGCCCGGTGGTGGCGTTCACCGTGACGGACACCGCGCTGGCCGCCGCGGCCGGGGAGGCGGCCGCGGCGGGCAGGACGGCGGCCGCGACGAGCGCGAGGCCCGCGGCCAGGGCGGTGCGGGGGGACCGGAGCGGCGTCGTTCTGATCGACACGAAGGTTCCTCCTTGCTCAAAGGAAGAGGGCCGGGCGCGCGGCCGTGTCACGAGGGGTCGGACGCGGAACGCGGGCTGTGGGCCTGAGGGCAAACGGAGACCTTCGCGCAGGTCGTGGGAAGGTCCGCTCCGGGAAGTTAGAACCGCGGGGGTGGGGGGTCAACGTGCGGCGCGGACGGCGGCGCGGGCACCGGACGGCGG
>NZ_JAGSOG010000432.1 GCF_018139695.1 Actinospica durhamensis
TTGCATGTGTTAAGCACGCCGCCAGCGTTCGTCCTGAGCCAGGATCAAACTCTCCAAAAAGAATTTAATGACCTGGCTAAACATCCCGACGGGGGTCGGGATAATAGCCAATCAAACAATTGGCATCGTAAACAAATGACACACTGTTGAGTTCTCAAGAAACAGTCACGCGCCAGGTACTTCGTTTTATTGTTTCCCTTGCGGTGTTCCCTACTCTATCAGAGTTTCGCGGCGGTTATTTCCACCGGGTTTTCCTATCGTCTGAATAGACGACGGAAAACCGACCCCTTCAGCCATACGGCGTGGGGATCCGTTCTCACAGAGTTGGGATTTGTCGCTCACCATCGCCCGGTTGCCCGGTCCGATCGCTCTTGGCGACGTTGGTCTACATTACGCGTCCGGCCCACCCCCGTCAAATCCAGGGGGCGGGCCGGTCGAACGAAAGCGCGCGGGCGTGCGCCGAGATCAGCGCTGCAGCGACGGCTTGAGCTCCATGATGCGGTTGAGCAGGCCGTTCACGAACTGGGGCGAGGTGTCGGTGGACAGCTGCTGAGCCAGTCCCACCGCCTCGTCGATCGCCACCACGTCCGGTACCTGCTCCTGCCACAGCAGTTCGTAGATGCCCAGCCGCAGCAGATTCCGGTCCACCGCCGGCATCCGGTCGATCGGCCAGCCCACCGAATACGTCTCGATCAGCGTGTCGATGCGCTCCTGGTGCCGGGCCACGCCCTCCACCAGCTCCACCGCGTAATCCCCGATCCGCGGATCGGAGTCCTGCGGAGTCATCTTCTGCACCCGGGCGATCCGCTCGGCGAGCACGGCGGACGGGCTCACGCTGCGCAGATCCGCCTCGTACAGCATCTCCACCGCGCGGCGGCGGGCCTTGTTGCGGGTAGCCACGGTTCGTCAGGTCCCTCGTTGCCAGGATCGAATGGTGCGAGCGTGCCGAGCTTACTCAGCCGTTGATACGACCGAGGTACTTGCCGTCACGGGTGTCGACCTTGATCTTCTCGCCGGTCGTGATGAACAGCGGGACCTGGATCTCGGCGCCGGTCTCGACGGTGGCGGGCTTGGTGCCGCCGGTGGAGCGGTCGCCCTGCAGACCGGGCTCGGTGTAGGTGATCACCAGCTCGACGGCCGCGGGCAGTTCGATGTACAGCGGGACGCCGTCGTGCGTGGCCACCATGGCCTCGGCGCTCTCGAGCAGGTAGTCCGCGTTCCCGCCGACGGTGTCGCCCGACACGTGCAGCTGGTCGTAGGTGTCGAGGTCCATGAACACGAAGTCGGCGGCCTCCTTGTAGAGGTACTGCATCGTGCGCTTGTCCACGTTCGCGGTCTCGACCTTGATGCCCGCGTTGAAGGTCTTGTCCACGACCTTGCCGGAGAGCACGTGCTTGAGCTTGGTCCGAACGAAGGCCGGTCCCTTGCCAGGCTTGACGTGCTGGAATTCGACGACATTCCACAGCTCGCCGTCCAGGTTGAGCGTCATGCCGTTCTTGAGGTCATTGGTCGAGGCCACGCCGGGTGACTCCTAGCTGAGAGGGGATTTCCGAGATTAGGCAAGTCTACCGGCTATGCCGAGATCTCCCCGAACGCGCTGACCAGCAGCTGCATATCCGGACCGGCCAGCACCACCGGCTTGGCCAGCCCGGCCAGCACGATGAAGCGCAGCACGTCCGCCCGGGACTTCTTGTCCACGCGCATGGTCTCGAGCAGCTTCGGCCAGGCCCCGGCCTGGTAGGTCAGCGGCAGACCGAGTGCGCCGAGCACGTCCCGGTGCCGCTGGACCACGGACTCGTCCAGCTTCCCGGCGAGCCGGCCGAGCTCGGCCGCGAAGACCATGCCGACCGAGACGGCCGCGCCGTGGCGCCACTGGTAGCGCTCGTTGCGCTCGATCGCGTGCCCGAGAGTGTGGCCGTAGTTGAGGATCTCGCGCAGCCCGGACTCGCGCAGGTCCTGCGAGACCACCTCGGCCTTGACCCGGATCGCCCGCTCGATCAGCTCCTTGGTGTGCGGACCGTCGTACCGGCGGGCGCCGTCGATGTCGCCCTCGATCAGTTCGAGGATCCGCGGGTCGGCGATGAACCCGCACTTGACCACCTCGGCCAGGCCCGCGACGAAGTCGTTGCGCGGCAGGGTCTCGAGCGCGCCGAGGTCGCACAGCACGCCGGCCGGCGGATGGAAGGCGCCGACCAGGTTCTTGCCCTCGGCCGTGTTGATGCCGGTCTTGCCGCCGACGGCCGCGTCCACCATGCCCAGGATCGTGGTGGGCAGGTGCACCACGCGTACCCCGCGCAGCCAGGTGGCCGCGGCGAAGCCGGCCAGGTCGGTGGTGGCGCCGCCGCCGACGCCCACGATCGCGTCGGTGCGGGTGAACCCGGCCTGGCCGAGCACGCTCCACAGATACGCGAGCACCTGGGCCGACTTCTGCTCCTCGGCGTCGGGCACCTCGATGGTGATCGCCTTCAGGCCGGCCGCGGCCAGATCGGCGCGCACCGCCTCGCCGGTGGCGGCCAGGGCCTTCGGGTGCACCACGGCGACCCGGGAGACGCGCTCGCCCAACATCGCGGGCAGCTCGCCGAGCAGGCCGTGGCCCACCACGACCTCGTAGGGCGCCTCGCCGCCGACCGGGATCCGCGTCGTGTCGGTGCTCAAGCCTCGGACTCCTTCGCCGGGTGTCTGATCTGTTCGTAGAGCCGGTCGACTATCTCCTCGACGGTCAGGTCGCTGGTGTCGATCCGGCTGCTGGCCACTTCCCGGTAGAACGGCTCGCGGGCGCGGTGCAGCTCGATGAACTTGCTGTGCACGTTGCCGAGCAGCAGCGGGCGCGGCACGTTCATCTCCAGCCGCTTGACCGCGCTGTGCACGCTCACGTCCAGCCAGACCACGTAGTGCGCGGCCAGGGCGAGCCGGGTCTCGCGGCGCAGGATGGCGCCCCCGCCGAGGGACAGGACGCCGGAGTGCGACTCGAGCGCCGCGCGCACGGCCTCGGACTCCAGTTCGCGGAAGTACTCCTCGCCGCGTTCGACGAACAGGTCGGCGATGGCGCAGCCGGTGAGTGCCTCGACGTCGTGGTCCGTGTCGCGCAGGGACACCTCGAGCCGCTCGGCCAGCGCCGCGCCCACGGTGGACTTGCCCGAACCGGGCGGGCCGACCAGGACGGCGACGGGCCGCACCAGGCTCATGCCGCGCCCCCGGTCACCTGCAGGCCGCGCTCGGCGAGTTCGGCCAGGTAGGCCTGGACGTTGCGGCGGGTCTCGCGCACCGAGTCGCCGCCGAACTTCTCCAGCACGGCGTCGGCGATCACCATGGCGACCATGGCCTCGGCCACGATGCCGGCCGCGGGCACGGCGCACACGTCGGACCGCTGGTGGTGGGCGGTGGTGGCCTCGCCGGTGGCCACGTCCACGGTGGCCAGCGCGCGCGGGATGGTGGAGATGGGCTTCATGGCCGCGCGCACCCGCAGCACCTCGCCGGTGGACATGCCGCCCTCGGTGCCGCCGGACTTGCCGGTGCGCCGGTGCACGCCGGGCCGGCCCGGCTCCATCTCGTCCTGGGCCTGCGAGCCGCGCACCCGGGCGAGCTCGAAGCCCTCGCCGAACTCGACGCCCTTGATCGCCTGAATACCCATCAGGGCGGCAGCCAGGCGCGCGTCGAGGCGCCGGTCCCAGTGCACGTGGCTGCCCAGGCCCGGGGGAAGTCCGTAGGCGAGCACCTCGACGATGCCGCCGAGGGTGTCGCCGTCCTTGTGGCACGCGTCGATCTCGGCCACCATCGCGGCCGAGGTCTCCGGGTCGAGGCAGCGCACCGGGTCGGCGTCGACGCGTTCGGCGTCGGCGGGGGCCGGGACCAGGCCGGCCGGGGCGCGCACCGGGCCGAGCTCGACCACGTGCGAGACCAGTTCGACGTCGGCGACCTGCCGCAGGAACGCGCGGGCGACCTCGCCGAGCGCGACCCGGGCCGCGGTCTCCCGGGCGCTGGCGCGCTCGAGTACCGGGCGGGCCTCTTCGAACCCGTACTTCTGGATGCCGGCCAGGTCGGCGTGGCCGGGGCGGGGCCGGGTGAGCGGGGCGCTGCGGGCCTGGCCGGTGCTGCCGGGCTCGATCGCGTCGAGCTCGCCCTCGCCGTCGGCGGGGTCGGCGGACATCACGGCGCGCCACTTGGGCCACTCCGAGTTGCCGATCCGCAGGGCGACCGGGCCGCCCTGGGTCAGGCCGTGCCGGACGCCGCCGAGGATCTCGACCTCGTCCTGCTCGAACTTCATCCGGGCCCCGCGGCCGTACCCGAGCCGACGCCTGGCCAGCGCGTGCGCCAGGTCCTTGGTCGAGGTCTCCACGCCGGCCGGGAGGCCTTCGGCGATGGCGACGAGGGCCGGCCCGTGGGATTCGCCTGCGGTGAGCCAACGCAACATGCCCCGATCATCCCACACCGGGCGCGGCCCGCTCAGGGGTGTCCACGAGCGCGACCGGAAGACAGGGGCGGGCGCATGGCCGCGGGCGG
>NZ_JAGSOG010000433.1 GCF_018139695.1 Actinospica durhamensis
TCCCTGTCCCGTCCCCGTCTGCGGCAGTCCCCGTCCCCGTCCGTGCCCCCGTCCGCGGTCCAGTCCCTGCCCTTCACCTGTAATCCGTCGCTCGTCGCTCGTCGCTCGTCGCTCGTCGCTCGTCGCTCGTCGCCCGTCGCCCGTCGCTCGTCGCTCGTCGCCCGTCGCCCGTCGCCCGTCGCCCGTCATGCGTCATCCGTTATCTGTCCGCCGTCATCACCGGTACTCGGCCAGTCGCGGCCGTACGCCCAGTCCCACCAGCACCAGCGCCGCCCCCGCCATCGCCCACGGCAGCCACAGCCACGGTCCGAGATCGTTCGACAAGCTGTCCGACGCCTGCCGGAACGAGGCCAGGCGATCCCCGGAGATCGCCTCCAACCCCTGGTCGTAGTCGAAGAAGTCGAACGCGTCCTCATGCCGGGCCGTGCCGGTCTCCACCGAGAGCGCACTCGCGACGTCGCCGTTCTCGACGTCCGTGTGAATCAGCGCGTAGTCGGCTTCGGGTCCGTCGGTCCACAGCTGCGTCGAGTCACCCGGGACCCCGCTCGGCGCCTTGAGCTCGAGCGCCACCGCCGCGGCCTGCCGGGTGACGGTGTTCCAGTCCAGGAAGGGCATCAGCACGCTGCGTACCGCGGCGCCGTCGGCGTCATAACTGTCCGCCCTGATCTTCACCACCTGCAGGTAGGCGGTCAGCCGCTGTCCAGACGCCTGCGCATCCTGCGATGCCGAGCTCAGCGCCACCATGGCGCCGCCGACCAACGCGACGGTGATCGCCGTCGCGGCCAGCAGGGCCGGGTTGAGCAGCCGGCGGTACCACCTGGTGAACGCGCGCTGAGCGATGACCAGCGCGCCCACGGTCACGATGCCCAGGGCCAGCGTGCCGATCAGCCCGGCCATCGCCCAAACGTGCGCGTCGGACGCGGCCGACGTCGACGCCGCGGCCGTACTCTGCCGCAAGTCCTCGGCCGCCGGGAGCACCACGTCGTGCATCAGCGTCTCGGCGCGGCCGTAGAAACCGATGGCCGTCGGCGTCGGAGAACCCGCGAACACCCCAGGAAACTCGTCGAGCCCGATCGCCGCGTCGGCCACCGACCGATACTGCGTCACATCGGCCGCGAGCACCGAGGTGTCCGCGCCGGCGCTCCCCGCCGACGCACCCGTGCCGCCAGTCGTGGTTCCGGTCGAACCGGTCCCGGTCCCCGTCGAAGTCGTCGCCGATGTCCCCGACGTCGTCGAGATGCTCACCCCACCGGCCGCCGCGAGCGCCTGCAGATCCGCGTCGACCTGCGCCGTCCGAGCGTTGTACGCACTCAGAGCGCTGAGCTGATTCCCGGCGAACGTGCCGTCCCCCGCGCTCTGGAAGTCCCCGTCCCCGAGCAGCACCAGCCGCGCCGCCTCGGCGTCCAAATCGGCCAGCGCGAAATACAGGTCCCCGGCCGTAGCCGCCGTAGCCGCCCGCGACGTCACCGTCTGCGCCCGCGCCCGCGCCTGCAAGAACGCCGCCGCCGTCACCGCCATCAGCGCGAACAGCGCGAACAGCGCGACGGTGAGCGTCGCCGCGATCAGCCGCACCCTCGTCGGCGTGGGCCGCACCGGACGCGCGGAGCGTCCCGGAACGACCGCGGGCGGGGACCATCCTGGCTGCGCGACGGTGGTGGCCACAGCGACAACGTAATCGCAGAACGTGAACGTCGGGCGACGCAAAGGGAAATAATCCACGCCCGAGAGCCCGGCCCGACAGCCGTATCACCACCCCGCCCGCGGCAGCATCACCACCTCGCCCACGACAGCATCACCACCTCGCCCACGACAGCTGGCGGGCCGTCACGTCGGGGCCGTCACCCTCAATGAGTCGGCCGACCGAGCTGAGCAGGCATCCGCACCGGACCGGAGCATCGATCTGAATCCATTGACCGTCCTCCTGGCCGGATGGCCGGATGGCCGGATGGCCGGATGGCGGATGGCGGATGGCGGATGCCGGACGCCGCTTGCCGGACGCCGGATTCGCGAGCGCTCATGCATGGCTGCGAAGCCGGAGTGAGATGGCAGGGACGTCGGAGTGAGATGGCCCGGATGCCGGAGTGAGAGGGATGATGCATGGCCTTGGCCCCGGGCTCGGTACCATCGTGCTAGGCCGCCGTTGGAGCGGTCGCGAGTGATTTCGAGAGAGCAGGAGTGCCACGGTGTCCGAGATCCGTGTGACCATCGACCGCCTACCCGACCAGCGGGAAGAGCGGACGGTCACCACGGGCACTACGATCGGCCAGCTCTTCGCCGAGGTGTTCGCGGGCGACCGTTCCAACATCGCCGCCCGGCTGCGTGCCGCCGCGGCCGAGCCGATCCTGGTCGACCTCGACCGTGAACTCGCGGACGGAGACGCGATCGAGCCGGTCGCGATCGACTCCGAGGACGGCCGCGCCATCCTGCGCCACTCCACCGCGCACGTGATGGCCCAGGCCGTGCAGGAGGTCTTCCCGGAGGCCAAGCTCGGCATCGGCCCGCCCATTCGGGACGGCTTCTACTACGACTTCCAGGTCGAGCGTCCGTTCACCCCGGACGACCTGAAGACGATCGAGCAGCGGATGCAGGCGATCGTCAAGCAGGGCCAGCGTTTCTCCCGCCGCCCCGTCTCCGACGAGGCCGCGCGCCAGGAACTGGCCGGCGAGCCGTTCAAGCTCGAGCTGATCGGCCTGAAGGGCTCCGGCAACGCCGTGAGCACCGACGACGGTGCGGACGTCGAGGTGGGCGGCGGCGAGCTGACCATCTACGACAACATCGACGCCAAGTCGGGCGAGCTGTGTTGGAAGGACCTGTGCCGCGGTCCGCACCTGCCCACCACCCGGAACATCCCGGCGTTCAAGCTGATGCGTTCGGCCGCCGCGTACTGGCGCGGCAGCGAGAAGAACCCGCAGCTCCAGCGGATCTACGGCACCGCGTGGGAGTCGAAGGACGCGCTCAAGGCGCACCTGGACTTCCTGGCCGAGGCCGAGAAGCGCGACCACCGCAAGCTCGGCGCCGAGCTCGACCTGTTCTCCTTCCCGACCGAGATCGGCTCGGGCCTCGCGGTGTTCCACCCGAAGGGTGCGGTCATCCGCAACGAGATGGAGCAGTACTCGCGGCAGCGGCACGTCGAGTCGGGATACGAGTTCGCCTACACCCCGCACGCCACCAAGGGCACGCTGTTCGAGCTCTCCGGTCACCTGGACTGGTACAAGGACGGCATGTACCCGCCCATGCAGCTCGACGACGGCGTGGACTACTACCTCAAGCCGATGAACTGCCCGATGCACAACCTGATCTTCCGCTCGCGGGGCAGGTCGTACCGGGAGCTGCCGCTGCGGCTGTTCGAGTTCGGCACCGTCTACCGGTACGAGAAGTCGGGCGTGGTCCACGGTCTGACCCGTGCCCGCGGCTTCACCCAGGACGACGCGCACATCTACTGCACCCGCGAGCAGATGTCGGACGAGCTCGACAGCCTGCTCACGTTCGTGCTCGATCTGCTGCGCGACTACGGCCTGAACGACTTCTACCTCGAGCTCTCCACCCGTGACCCGGAGAAGTCGATCGGCACGGACGAGGCTTGGGCGGAAGCCACCGAGACCCTGCGCAAGGTCGCGCTCAAGCGTGGCCTCGACCTGGTGGACGACCCGGGCGGCGCCGCGTTCTACGGCCCGAAGATCTCGGTCCAGGCCAAGGACGCGATCGGCCGCACCTGGCAGATGTCGACGATCCAGCTCGACTTCATGGAGCCGGGCCTGTTCGACCTCGCCTACAAGGGCTCCGACGGCGCCGACCACCAGCCGGTGATGATCCACCGCGCCCTGTTCGGCTCGATCGAGCGCTTCTTCGCCGTGCTCCTCGAGCACTACGCCGGCGCCTTCCCCGCGTGGCTCGCCCCGGTCCAGGTCACCGCGATCCCGATCACCGACGCCCACGTGCCCTACCTGCACGAGGTCGCGGCGAAGCTGCGCTCCCAGGGCATCCGGGTCGAGGTCGACGCCTCGGACGACCGCATGCAGAAGAAGATCCGCAACGCCCAGAAGGCCAAGGTCCCCTTCATGCTCATCGCGGGCGAAGAGGACGTGACCAAGGGCGCCGTCTCCTTCCGCTACCGCGACGGCTCGCAGAACAACGGCGTCCCGGTGGACGAAGCCGTCGCCGAGATCGTCGAAGCAGTCCGCTCGCGCCGCAACGACTGACGGGAACGACTGGCGCGCAACGACCGAGGCACGATGGCTGACAGCAGACAGCCCGTCCCGAGCCAACGCCAGTGGTGAACGCTAGGCAGTGAACGTGCCGCTGCACCGGAAATCCGGTGCAGCGGCACGCTGCATTCTGGGGCGCGTCATTTTGAGATGCGGGGCGTCATCCCGGAGCGCGTCATCGTGGACGTGGACGTGGGCGTGGGCGTGGGCGTGGGCG
>NZ_JAGSOG010000434.1 GCF_018139695.1 Actinospica durhamensis
GCCCTGTCCCCGCCCGGTCCGTCGGCTCTCGCGCCACGTTGACGCCCGACAATCATCCGAGAGGATCATCCTCAGATGAAGCTCGCCACCCTCCGCCTCCCGTCGTCCGGCGCCACCCGCGCCGCCCGCCTGGACGAGTCCGCGGACGTCCTGGTCGAACTCGACGCCCCCGACCTCGGCGCGTTCCTGGCCCGCCCCGACTGGCAGCGCCGCGCCCTGGCCGCCACCGCCGCCGCGGGCGAACGCACCCACCGCGTCGCCGACGCCGACTTCGCCCCGGTGGTGCCGCAGCCCTCGAAGATCGTGTGCGTGGGGCTGAACTACCGCAACCACATCCTCGAGATGGGCCGCGAGCTGCCCGCCTACCCGACCCTGTTCGCCAAGTTCGCCGACTCGCTCACCGGCGCCCGCGACGAGATCGCCAAGCCCGAGGAGACCGAGGCGCTCGACTGGGAGGCCGAGCTCGCGCTGGTCATCGGAAAGCCCGTCAGGCGCGCCGTCGGCGCCGAGGCCGAGGCGGCCATCGCCGGGTTCACCGTGCTCAACGACGTCACCTGCCGGGACTGGCAGTACCGCACCCAGCAGTGGCTGCAGGGCAAGGCCTGGGACTCCTGCACCCCGATCGGCCCCTACCTCGTCACCCCGGACGAGCTGCCCGGCGGCGTGCGTCCTGACCTCGAGGTCACGCTCGAGCTCGACGGCGAGGTCATGCAGCACGACTCCACCGCCGACCTGCTGTTCGACCCCGTCGCCCTGGTGGAGTACGTCTCCACGCTGGTGCGGCTCAACCCCGGCGACGTCATCGCCACCGGCACCCCCGGCGGCGTCGGCCACGCCCGCAAGCCGGCCCGCCACCTCGAGGCCGGAGCGCTGATGGTCACCCGGATCGCGCACCTCGGCGAGCTGCGCAACCGCGTCACCGCCCCGGCCGCCGCCCCGCACGCTGCGCACATGCAGCCCCCGAGCACCACCCGTTAGGGTTGCCGCCATGACGACCGAGGTGAGCGGGCCGGCCGCGGCGGCGAGCGCCGAGGAGCCCGCAGGCCGGGAGCGCGAGAGCCGCCTCGGCCCGCTCATCCTCACCGTCTTCGGCCTCTACGCCCGCAGCGAGGACGACTGGCTCTCGGTCGCGTCCCTGGTGCGCCTGATGGCGGAACTCGGCCTCGACGAGCGGGCCGTGCGCTCGGCCATCTCCCGGCTCAAGCGCCGCGGCGTGCTGCGCCCCGAGCGCCACGGCAAGGCGGCCGGCTACTCGCTCGAGACCGCCACCCTCGAGGTCCTGGCCGAGGGCGACTCGCGCATCTTCGAACGCGTGCGCGCCGTCGCCGAGGACGGCTGGCTGCTCGTCGTCTTCTCCGTCCCCGAGTCGGAGCGCGAGAAGCGCCACGAACTGCGCGCGACGCTGACCCGGCTCGGCTTCGGCACCGCCGCGCCCGGCGTCTGGATCGCCCCCGGCAACCTGGCCGACGAGACCCGCCGCACCCTGGAACGCAGGAAGCTGACGGGCTATGTCGACATCTTCCACGGCGACCACATCGCCTTCGGCGAGCCGCGCTCGAAGGTGCGGCAGTGGTGGGACCTGGACGAACTCGCCGGCCTCTACGCCGACTTCTCCCGCCAGTACCGCCCCGTGCACGACCGGACCCAGGCCGAGGGCGTCGCCCCGCACGAGGCCTTCCAGACCTATATCCCCATGCTCACCCAGTGGCGCCGCCTGCCCTACCGCGACCCGGGCCTGCCGCTGCGCCTGCTGCCCCCCGGCTGGAGCGGCGAGAGCGCCGGCCTGCTGTTCGACGCGCTCAACCGGACCCTCAGCGGCCCCGCCCGCGAGCACGCCATGGCCGTCATCCACGCCGAGGGCTGAGCGCCCACGCCCCTCGCGCGGGGCCGGCTTTCTCACACCGTGGCGCGTTTCCGCTGACCGGGGCGTGCGCTGCTACCTTGCCCGACATGGCGGATTACCAGGAGAACCCGGACCTGCGGACGCGGCTGGCCGGCGGTGAGGGCGGCGTCGTACTGTTCGGCATCACCCCGCCGCGCCTGACCACCACGCCCGAGCGGATCCGGGAGATCACCGCGGCCACCGTCGCACGGCTCGCCCCCCTCGACGTGGACGGCCTGGCCCTCTACGACATCGACGACGAGAGCGACCGCAATCCGACCAAGCGCCCGTTCCCGTACCTGCCGACCCTCGACCCGGCCGACTACCACGCCGAATACCTCGGCGCCTGGGACCGACCGGTCGTCATCTACCGCTGCGTCGGAAAGTACCCCGAGGCGCGGCTGCGCGACTGGCTCGAGGCGGCCGACCCCGAGCGGGTACTCGGCGTCTTCGTCGGCGCCTCCTCCCGCGACAAGGACGTGCACACCCGACTGCCGCAGGCCCACGCCCTGCGCCGCGAGGTCAGCCCCGACCTGCTCCTCGGCGGCGTCGCCATCACCGAGCGCCCGGACGAGCACCTGCGGCTGATCGCCAAGCAGGAGGCCGGCTGCGCCTACTTCATCTCCCAGGTCGTCTACAGCGCCGACGCCGCGAAGAGCATGGTCTCCGCCTACTACTACGCCTGCCGCGACCAGGGCCTCGCGCCCCGCCCCGTCCTGTTCACCCTCTCGGTGTGCGGCTCGGTCAAGACGCTCGAGTTCCTCAAGTGGCTCGGCGTCGACGTCCCGCGCTGGATCGAGAACTCCCTGATCAACGCCGAGGACACGCTGACCGAGTCGTACGAGCACTGCCTCGCCAACGCCCGCGACCTGATCGACTTCTGCCGCCGGCTCGGCCTGCCCTTCGGCTTCCTGGTCGAGAGCGTCTCGATCCGCAAGGCCGAGATCGAGGCCTCCATCGCCCTCGCGGCCGAGGTCAGTGCGCTGTTGCGGGCCTCATGACGCCGGTCCTCATCCCATCCGGCTGGTGAGTTGGTTCACGTCGAAATAGTCGCGCCAGGCCTTGATCTTGCCGTCGGCGACCTCGAAGGTCCCCATGACCGGAAGCTCGAACGTCTTGCCCGGAAGCGTGAAGACGTCCACCCGTTCGGTCAGCACGATCGGCCCGTCGGCGGCGATGTTGACGACGCGGAACTCGATGCGTTCAATGCCGGGCGGGCCGGGGCGGATAAACGAGCTGATGGTCTCGGCGATGGCCTCCCGGCCGGTGATCGGCGCCATCGGGATGTTGTGGTAGACGGCGTCGTCGGTGAAGAACGCCGCCAGCTCGGCGGCTCCCGTGTCCTGCGCCCACGCCGCGCAGAACCTGCGCACGACCTCGATCGGGCTCTCCATCCGGCTGCTCCCGTCATAAGGCTGCTAAGCGGTCAGAATGAGCTTCTCGTGCACCGTGCCCGCTTCGAGGAGGGCGTGCGCCTGCGCGGCGTGTCCCGCATCGGCAGCAACCGCTGGGCACGCAGACGCAGTCGCCCGGAGGCGAGCAGCGGCATGGTCTGCTCGAGCGCGTCGGGGGCGCGGTCCGGCGTCGGTTCTGAGAGGGCGACGCCGAAGTCGGACGCGTGCTCGTCCGCGAGGGTGATCACGCGCGCGGGGCCGCCCGCGAGTTCCACGGCGTCGCGCAGGCCGCCCTTGCCCGCGGCGTCGAAGACGGCGTCCACCTTCTCGACGTGCGCGCGCATCTGGGCGAGGAGCGCCGATCCGTAGCGGACCGGGATCGCGCCGAGATCCTTGACGAACTGCTCGTCGGTCGGGCCGGTGGCGCTGAAGACGGTGAGGCCCTGGGCTACGGCCAGCTGAGTGGCGATCACGCCGACCGAGCCCGCGCCGCCGAGGACGAGCAGGGTCTCGCCGGAGCTGACGCCGAGTTGGCGCAGGACGCCGACGGCGGCTTCGGCCGAGGCGGGCAGCGCCGCGGCGTCGGCCCAGCTGACGGTGCCCGGTTTGACGGCCCAAGCCGAGGCGAGGGCGTATTCGCCGTATCCGCCGAGCGTGGGCAGTTGGGCGGCGACCTCGTCACCCGGCGACACGCCGGTCACGCCGGGTCCGAGGGCGTCGACGGTGCCGGCCGCCTCGAAGCCGAGGACGGCGGGGTCGGGCACAGGGAAGACCTCTCGCAGGTCCCCGCGCCGGATCTTCAGGTCGGTCGGGCCGACCCCCGCCGCGTGTACACGCATCCTGATCTGGCCGGGTCCGGGTGTGGGCAGCGTGACCTGCGACCACACGAGCGTCTCGGGCGATCCGTATCCGGTGAGCACTGCTGCGTACGGCATGGGTATCTCCTCCTGGCGGTCCGCGCGAGATGATGGCGCAGCGGCACGCCTCGACCGGTGGTGCTAGGCAGTGTTGGTGAATCTGACTATCTGTTGATGCTTTCTGGCTGCGGTTTTCGGCCTGTGGCTGGCGGGGCTGTAGAACTGGGTCATGGCGCGTGGTGATTTGACGGATGCCCAGTGGGAGTCG
>NZ_JAGSOG010000435.1 GCF_018139695.1 Actinospica durhamensis
CCCCCTAGGTTTTCACGAAGCACCCCGCCCGGCGAAAACGCCCGGCCCGGCCGTTGTCCGTAGTGCTCCGAACGCGCGTCGCGCGCGATGTTCCACGTGGAACATCATGCATAGAGTCGCATACTGTTCCACGTGGAACATCGCGCTGAACTCTGTGCCGCCGTGCCGCTCGGTGTGCGGCGCGGCGCGGTGCCTCGCCTAGCCCAGCTCGGCGAACTGCACTCCGGTCGCCGCGACGGACGCCTCCCAGAGCCGCTGCGCCAGTTCCCGGTCGAGTGCCTGCCCGCTCGGTTCGGCCACCGCCGGCGCGCCGCGCAGGCCGCCGAAGCCGCGCGGCCCGAAATACCGGCGCCCCACCACGTCGCGCTCGCGCTCCTGCCCGCGGCCGTGCGGCCGCTGGGTGGCCAGCGCCACCGACGAGGTCGCCGCGAACACGATCGGCCGTGCCCCCTGCTCGGTCGGCTGTGAGATCAGCCACGCTCCGCGTCGGAACACCGGGCCGAACACCGGTCGGCTCCCGCCGGTGGCCCGGGCGGTGAGCTCGGAACGGGTCACTCCGGGATGGGCCGCCAGTGAGGCCAGCCGCCCGTTCGCGCGGCGGTCGAGCTCGAAGGCGAACAGCAGGTTGGCCAGCTTGGACCGGTTGTAGCCCAGCCAGTTCGAGCCCCGCGGCAGCATCTTGAAGTCGGTCAGCTCCGCCCGCACCGCGGCCCGGTGCGCCACCGAGGAGACCGTCACCACCCGGGGCCGCTCCGCCGTCAGCAGCAGCGGCAGCAGATGCCCGGTCAGGGCGAAGTGCCCCAGATGATTCGTGCCGATCTGCAGCTCGAAGCCGTCCACCGTGTGCCCGGGTGGCGGCGTCATCACTCCGGCGTTGTTGACCAGGACGTCGAGCTCCCCGGCCCGGTCCGCGATCTCCGCCGCGGCCTCTTCCACCGATTCCAGATTCGCGAGATCGACCCGCACGTACTCCACCCGCGCCGACGGATGCGCCGCCCGGATCAGCGCCAGTGCGGCCGCCGCCCGTTCGTCGCTCCGACACGCCAGCAGGGTCCGCGCACCGGACGCGGCAAGCTCCCGCGCCACCACGAGCCCGATCCCGCTCGAAGCGCCGGTGACCAGCACCGTGCGCCCGGACAGGTTCTCCACCACCTTCGCCCCCACCGAGGTCTGCGGCGCCGGCCCGTCCGGACGGGGATCGGCTCGAGTTCCCATACCCGAACCGCCAGTCAGCCGCTCTGCTGCTGTGAGTCTCTGTGCGCTTTCACCTCACGCCCGGCTCGGCCGGGACGGCCCGCGAAAGCCGTCCCGCACCGACCCGTCCCCGCACGGCCCGCCCGCGGGCCGCGCCGGGGACGGCGTCCTAGCCCAGCAGGCGCTCGATCGCCTCGACCACCTCAGGCGAGTCCGGCGTGGTGCGCGGGCTGAACCGTGCGACCGGCTCGCCGTCGGCGTTGATCAGCCACTTGGCGAAGTTCCACGCCACGTCGCCGGCGTCGCCGCTCTCCTGCTCCTTCACCTCGGTCAGCTGCGCGAAGATCGGGTGCCGATCCTCGCCGTTGACCTCGATCTTCTCGAACATCGGGAAACTCACCCCGTACGTGGTCGAGCAGAAGGTCTCGATCTCCTCCGCCGAGCCCGGCTCCTGCGCGCCGAACTGGTTGCACGGGAAACCCAGCACCGCGAACCCACGCTCTGCGTAGGTCTTCTGCAGCTGCTCGAGCGCGGTGTACTGCGGGGTGAGCCCGCACTTCGAAGCCACGTTCACCACCAGGGCGGCCTTGCCCAGGTGCGCGCCGATGGTGGTGTCCTCGCCCTGCAGCGACTTGATCGGAATCCCGCTGACGCTCATGATCACTCCTCAGAATCTTCCGGCTCGCGCTCGTCCGACGAGTCGTTGTCGGACTGCGGGCCCCACTTGCGGTACATCTTCTCGCCGAGACGGTCGCCGACCGCGCCCGCCTCACGCATGAAGTCACGTACCTTCGTCATGAGCGGATCAGTGCTGTTCTTGATTCCCTCGGTGTACGAGTCGAACGCGTCGCGCGCGGCCTCACGGGCCGAGGCGTTCGCGTCGTCGTCCCGGCGCGGGTACTCACCGGTCAGGATGCGGGCGTAGGCGCCGGAGTCGACCCAGCGGGTCAGGTCGAGCGCGCGCACGGCCGGGAACGGGTGGGTGACCTGGGAGCCGAGCGAGAGGCGCAGCAGCGAGTCGCGGAAGTCCCCGGTGCTCTCGTACTCGCGGCCCTGGTCGATGAAGACCATCGGGTTCATCTCGTAGAGGTGGGCGCCGCCGGCCAGCTTCATGTGCGTGCGTATCGCCGCCTCGATGTCCTGGCTGACCAGCAGCCCGGCCCGGTCGCAGGATATCTCCGCCTTGCGGTACCACTCGAGCAGGGCCTTGATGAGCGCCTGGATGCCGAGCACCCCGCCCGGCAGCACCGAGGCCACTTTGGTCAGGTTCATCAGCCACAACAGCATGGTGCGGTAGACCGCGTGCCCGGAGAAGGCGTGGCCGAGCTCGTGCGCCACGACGAAGCGCAGCTCCTCCTCGTCGAGCAGCTCCACCAGGCCCGTCGTGAGCACGATCACCGGCTTGTCCAGGCCGATGGTCATCGCGTTCACGCGCGGGCTCTGCTGGACGAACATCTCCGGCTGCGTCGGCTGGTCGAGTACTCGGCAGGCGTCCTCGAGCAGCGCGTTGAGCCGCGGGAACTGCTGGCGCGAGACCTGCACGGCGTTGCCGAGCAGCAGCAGCCGCACCTCCCGCTCGTTGATCAGGGAGTTGAGCAGCTTCAGGAGCGAATCGAAGCCGGCCAGCTTGCGCAGTGCGATCAGCGCGGCGCGGTCGGCCGGGTGCTCGTAGGCCCGGGAACTGATGCCGGGAAAGGTCTTGCGCACGCGGGCCGGCGCGGCGTCTTCCATGTCGACGGCCATGGCCTTCGAGCCCCCTCGGTGAGTCGCAGATTGGAAACCCACGTCGAACATACCGACCCGGCGCGTTGTGCGCTGCGGGTCGGGCCTACTCTTTTCCTGACCAATCGAGTTTCGTGAGGACGGTCGACCGTGACATATCTCGCCGACATCGCGTCGGACAGCGCTCCCCCCGGAATCTTCCTGCGCGTGTTCATCCTTGGCGGGCTGGCCTTCGTGTGCCTGTGCGTGTGGTTCGTCCTGCGGGGATACGTCAAGTCGGGTGACAAGGACGAGCGGGAGTAGGCCGCCGGGCCACCCCCTCGCGTACGCCGCGGTGCCGCGGCCCTATATTTGTGCGCGCAGCGCAAGCTGCGCCGAAGACTCGCGACGAAGGAATCGAGCGGTTCGATGAACGCACACGTGCTGTCCGTGGTGGCCGAGTCGGCCACCCCCAACCGATACTCCGGCATCAACCCCGGGCTCAACGCGGCCTGCGTGATGATCGGCTTCCTCGTGCTGCTCTTCCTGGTCACCCGCCTCAACCGGGACAAGTGACGGCAGATCACTGCAAATCGGGCGCCCGCCCTCGGTAGGGGGCGCCCGGCCGATCAGAGACGGTAAGGTCGGGACGCATGGACGGCTCCAGCGTTGCTCCGAGAACCGAGAGACGCCACCCGGTGGGTGCTCCCGATCCCGCGGGCGCGTCGCGGCCGGCCCGTCGGCGTATCCGGCTCGGCGTGATGGGCGGCACCTTCGACCCCATCCACCACGGCCACCTCGTGGCCGCCAGCGAGGTCGCCTCGCTCTTCTCGCTCGACGAGGTGGTGTTCGTCCCCACCAACCAACCGTGGCAGAAGTCTGACCGCCCGGTGACCTCGGCCGAGGACCGGTACCTGATGACGGTCATCGCCACCGCCTCCAACCCGCGCTTCTCGGTCAGCCGCGTGGACATCGACCGCGGCGGCCCGACCTACACCGTCGACACCCTGCGCGACCTGCGCGCCGAACGCGGCGGCGAGGTCGACTTCTTCTTCATCACCGGCGCCGACGCGCTCGGCCAGATCTTCTCCTGGCGCGACGCCGACGAACTGGTGGAGATGGCCCACTTCGTCGGCTGTACCCGCCCCGGCCACACCCTCGCCGACCCCGGTCTGCCCCTCGGCAAGGCCTCGCTGGTGGAGATCCCGGCGCTGGCCATCTCGTCGACGGCGTGTCGGGAACGCGTGCGCCGAGGCGAGCCGGTGTGGTATCTGGTTCCAGACGGCATCGTCCAGTACATCAACAAGCGCGCGCTGTACCAGCCTGCCGAGGAGGCGACATGAGCGGAACCGGACGTCGCCGTAAGCCGCAGGTCGGCGATTCGAACCCGCCGCCGTAGAACCAGACGATCACCGGCAGCGGCCCGTCGTGCCCGGAGGCGGCCGGATGCCACAGGTTGAGGTAGAGACAGTCTTCTGACGTCAGGGTGATGTCGCCGGTCGGG
>NZ_JAGSOG010000436.1 GCF_018139695.1 Actinospica durhamensis
TCAACGAACCCGCGCCCCGATCGCCGGATGATCTACGGCCTTGACAGCCGCGCCCGACATGCACGAGCACGAACACGCTCGCTCACGCCACCCCACCTGAACAGCACCGAACCGTTGGCGGATGCTCATTACCGACCCACGCTCCTAGCCTCCGATGTTCAGGCGAGCCGCTGGGAGTGGATGCTGTTGGGGCAGAGTGTGGCTAGGGCCTGGTTCGATGAGGATGCCGGTAGCCGGTTCGGCATGTTGATCTGGCACCCGTCGGGTGAATGACGGGTGCGGTGGGTTGTGGGGTGGGCGGACCGGGGCCACGCGTGCGTGGGGCTTGACGGTTCGGACGGACTGCGTTCTACAGTTCGTTTATGAGGGTCCTGGTCATCGATGCTTTCACCGACCGGCCGTTCGCGGGCAACCCTGCCGGCGTGTGCCTGCTGGGCGCCGGTAGCTGGCCGGAGGATGCGTGGATGCTGCGGGTCGCGGATGAACTGAGCCTCGAGACCGCATTCGCCCGCCCCACCTCTGACGGCGGGCCGGCCGATTGGGACCTGCGCTGGTTCACTCCGGCGGCAGAGAGCAATGTGTGTGGGCACGCCACGCTGGCTACCGCCCATGCCCTGCGCGCCGGTCACGCTGGGCCGCTGACGGTCCGGTTCGCCAGCGCTTTCGGCCCGCTGACCGCGCACACCCATCCCGATGGGGCCATCACATTGGACTTCCCCGTCGCTCATCCCGCCGAGACGCCGACACCCGAGGGGTTGGCCCGAGCCCTCGGCGTCGAGCCGGGGGCGACGTATCGCACCGGGACGCTGGGAGACCTGCTCGTCGCCGTCGAGAGTGAGTCGGTCGTGCGGCACCTGAGCCCTGATTTCCCTGCTCTTGCCGAATTCACCCGCCGCACCGGCATCCGCGGGATCATCGTCACTGCGGAAGCGGACGACCGGCGCGGCTACGACTTCGTCTCCCGCTACTTCGCGCCGGCAGGCGGGATCCTTGAAGACCCGGTCACCGGTAGCGCCCATACCGCACTCGCCCCGTTCTGGTCGCAGCGCCTGGGCCGCAACCGTCTCACCGGCCTGCAGGGTGGCGACCGTACGGGCCTGGTCTCCACGGCGGTGGACGGTGATCGCGTCCACCTGACCGGTCATGCGGTCACCGTCCTGGACGGCGTCTTACAGCAGTGAAAAAGCCGGAACTGCTCCCGGAGCTCCAGGTGAGCGCCCTCTGCGATGCCGTCGCGGCAAACAGCGCGGCTCGCTTGCGGCCATCAGGTCACTGAGGTCTGTTTAGGCAGGTGAGACGGAGCATTTTTCCGCGAGCGCCCGCGACACCACACCCAAGCGCACGGGCGACGCGCGGCGTACACGTCGACTGCTGCCGGGCTGGCCAGGGACAGGCAAGGTGGCCTCGGTCGTGGCCGGTAGGTTCGGGCAGGCGCAGGCGCAGACGAGGCGGAGGGCGGAGCGGGGATGGGGCATGTGCCGGGGCCGGCCTTCCACCGCAGGTCGCAGCGAAGCTCCTGTACGGTCTCGAAGCCCGAAAGGCCGTGAAGGGCCTACAGGATCACCGCCGCAGCCATGACCTGCGGAGGCATCGAGGGACGACCGTTGCGCGAGGGGTACATGTCCGCGAACGTCTCCGCCGGAGACAGCGCCGCCCGATGCTCGGCCAGGAATGCGAACACACTCCCGGCCGGGATCAACTCCCGGCACGACACCCACACATCCGGCCCGACCAGCTCACCCGTCCACTCACCCTGCATGACAGCATTCTGGCCCGGCCGCTACGCAGCCGGGCCAGAGTGCATGACTTTCATGGCGCTTCTATGTTCTATGCGCACTGTCGTACGGTCCCCGCCCCGAACTGCCCCCGGGCTTGCACCACAGCAAGCGCGGAGTCCCCAGCGGTGCACCGTGAAGGCGGCGTTCACGCAGGGGTATCCCGGCGCTCGCCAGCCCCGGGTACCCGTGCATCCGAGGTCGTGAGCTCGGGCCATGCTCGGGCCATGCTCGGCCCCCCCAGATCAGGCATCTGGCACGGCTTCTCAGCAGGTCTGTTCTGACCGCATCAGCTAGCCTTGCGGGGATTTTCGCCCACGTCACAGTGCTGTTCACGCGCGCGGATCGTCTGTGGCGTGGCCGAAGGTCGGGCTGAAAGTCGGCGTGGGTCCGCCCCGTTTCTGCGCGCTTGTGCGGCTCCGGACTCCGTCCACGGGTGCTCGGAGTCCGGAGCCATCCGTGGGCGGAGCCGACCCCAGAGTCGGTCACGTCCGGCGTCGCGGACGCTGCCGCGCCGGTCAGACGGCCGGTTCGAGTTCTGCCATGGCGATCTCCTCCTGCTGTTCGCTTCGGCCGCCGAGGAGTGCGATGGTCACGGCGGCGCAGACGAGGGCGGCGATGCCGCAGACGGCGAAGCCGATGGAGTAGCCGTGCTGCAGCGCGTCCACGGCGAGGGGGCGGCCTTGCTGAACGGGACGCTCGGGGGGACGGAGTTGGTGGCGACAGGTCCGGCGCCGGCAGCGGCGGCGGTGACGGAGGCCGGGAGGTTGGATCCGGCGAGGGCGTGGGTGAAGGTGCCGCCCGCCTTGCTCAGGGCCACGGCGGCGATCAGGGCTGGGCCCATGGTGAAGCCGAAGTCGCGCACCATGCTGGTGGTCGCGGCGGCCATGCCGGCGAACTGCGGGGGCGCACTTCGGGCCAGCCGCGGGTCTTGAGCCTGCAGTCGGGATACTTCACCGCTCAATAGCGGCACCGCTCACGCAAGATGAGCACTGCTCATGGTCCCTCGTGGCGCGTTCACAAGCCGCGAGGGACCGGCAGCACGGGTTCGCGCCTAGAGGAGAAGCACATCGCTGCGCCCGGCGCCTATGCGGAGGCCGGGCTAGAGCTCGCGGCGTCGGGAGGCAGGACGACCTCGCCGAAGTTGTTCGGGATGGCGACAATCGAGGCAGCCGGCGGCGGCGTCACCACCGTCGGCTTGTCCCAGGTGAACGTCAGGGACTCCCCGAAACTCGCGCTCATGCTGGCCTGCATCGGCAGAGCCGAACCGCTTGCCGGCAACGTGACAAGAGTCGAAGGAAGCAAGCTCTTCACATAGGCGAGTCGGTAGCGCGCGGATTTCCGAGCACCAGAAGCCGAACTCCCTTCATATGCGTAGCCCGCCACGTCGGGCGGGACGAACCGTGCCTCCATACCTGCGAATGAGAAGTCCGCTCCGACGAAGCGGTACAGGAGTTCACCCACACCCGAAATAGAACTCGCCCACTCATTGGTGTATCGCGTATACAACTTCTTCACGGTCGGCGTGACAGTGCTATACGCACCGATCGGGGATAACTGAGCCTGTAGATACTGTGCAGTCATCTGAAAGTAGACGGTCCCGCTGAACTCGATGACAGGCAGTCGCACACCATCCTCCAGGGTAAGGATCCCACTACCTGATCCATCCTTATTGAACTGCATATCGATAGGCATTTGATCGAATACGGAAGTGATGGCGTTGTAGGCGGCGAGTACGCCCTTTACATGTACGCCGCTCACGCTGTCGAGCGAGGCCTGAAGCTTGGCGGCAATCTGACTCTGACTCAGGCTCAGGTTAGACTCGCTCAAGGTGGCTTTCTGGCCACCTGAGCTGCATGAGCTGAGAAGCAGCATGCTACTCAGGCTCATGGCAAGGAAGCATGACTTTCGCAAGGACCCACCATTTTGTCACATATCGGCCAGAGCCTGGCGCGATGCACAATTTCGAGCCGCGCAAGCATAGCAGAGTCCGTGCTACGCGAAATAATGGATACATCACTGCCTGGAGCAATTTGTGGGCATCGGAAAGCTTCGCCTAGCGCGATGACCTCCGCCTTCTCGACTCCACCCACCAGCAGCTCGGCGGCCCCATCGTGCTCGTCTGGGACAGCATCAAGACTCATGAGTCCCGCGCGATGCGCGAGCCGATCGCCAGCGAGACTGGCTGACTGTCTTCCATCTCCCGCCCCGTGCTCGCGCGCTCAACCCGTCGAGGGCATGTGGCCCGCAGTGAAGTTCAGTCTGGCCAATGTCGAAAAACGCGACATCGATGCCCTGACATCCCTCGTCAAGACACGACTACGCCGCATGCATACCATTCCCGGACGCTGGCCGGCCTCCTCGCGAAGACCGGCCTCGGCCTTCGCCACCGTAGGAGCTACATCAGCACGCCAAACTCTCTAGCGGTAGTTTGTTGACTGGGGGTCCGTTCCGCAGTATGCCCTGGTAGAGGCGTTCTACGATGGGGGTGCGATGACAAGGCGGCAACCGGTCCCGGCGGCGCCGGGACCGTTGGAGGGGTACGCG
>NZ_JAGSOG010000437.1 GCF_018139695.1 Actinospica durhamensis
GCCCGCCCCCGAGCCCGGCGTCCGGGTGGTGCACCAGGGCGACAAGCCGCCGCGACGCGGCCATCTGCGCCCGGTCGACGACTCGGACGGCCCGGCGTTCAGCGCCAACCGGTAGGCTCTGCCGGACGGACCAGCGTCAGACCGAAACGGAGCCGACCCACCGTGACCGCCCCGCACCCGACCGCCGGCGACCTGAAGCACGTCGTCAAGGCGTACGACATCCGCGCGCTCGTCCCCGAGCAGCTCGACGAGACCATCGCCGCGGCCCTCGGAGCCGCGTTCGTCCGCGTGACCGGCGCCGAGGCGATCACCATCGGCTGGGACATGCGCCCGTCCTCCCCGACCCTGGCCGACGCGTTCGCCCGCGGCGCCGCGGGCCAGGGCGCCGACGTGGTCAAGATCGGCCTGGCCTCCACCGACGAGCTCTACTTCGCCTCCGGCCACCTCGACCTGCCCGGCGCGATGTTCACCGCGAGCCACAACCCGGCCAGGTACAACGGCATCAAGATGTGCCGCGCCGGCGCGGCCCCGGTCGGCCAGGACACCGGCCTCGAGGAGGTCCGCGAACTCGCCGCCCGCGAGCTCGCCGCCCCCGGCACCGTGCTCGTCCCGGTCGAGAAGCAGGGTTCGGTCTCCGAGCGCGACCTGCTCACCGCCTACGCCGCGCACCTGCGCACGCTGGTGGACCTGAGCGAGATCCGTCCGCTCAAGGTCGTGGTGGACGCCGCCAACGGCATGGGCGGCCACACCGTGCCCACCGTCTTCCACGGCCTGCCGCTGGACCTGGTGCCGATGTACTTCGAGCTCGACGGCACCTTCCCGAACCACGAGGCCAACCCGCTCGACCCGAAGAACCTGGTCGACCTGCAGGCCAAGGTGCGCGAGACCGGCGCCGACCTGGGTCTGGCCTTCGACGGCGACGCGGACCGCTGCTTCATCGTGGACGAGCGCGGCGAGCCGGTCTCCCCGTCCGCGATCACCGCCCTGGTGGCCGTGCGCGAGCTGGCCAAGCACCCCGGCGCCACCGTCATCCACAACCTGATCACCTCTCAGGCCGTGCCCGAGATCGTGCGCGAGCACGGCGGCGTCCCGGTGCGCACCCGGGTCGGACACTCCTTCATCAAGCAGGAGATGGCCAACACCGGCGCGGTCTTCGGCGGCGAGCACTCGGCGCACTACTACTTCGCCGACTTCTGGAAGGCCGACACCGGCATGCTGGCCGCGATGCACGTGCTCGCGGCCCTCGGCGACCAGGACCGGCCGCTGTCCGAGCTGACCTCGGCGTTCGAGCGCTACCACGCCTCCGGCGAGATCAACAGCCAGGTCGCGGACCAGACCGGGCGCACCGCCGCGGTGCGCGCCGCGTTCGCCGACCGCCCGGGCGTGAGTATCGACGACCTCGACGGGATGACCGTGGCCGGCGAGGGCTGGTGGTTCAACCTGCGCCCGTCCAACACCGAACCGCTGCTGCGCCTGAACGTCGAGGCCCGCAGCACCGACGAGGTCGCCGCGCTGCGCGACGAGGTCCTCGCCGTCGTCCGCTCCCCGGAGGCCTGAAAAGTATGAGCACCCTGATCGAACCCGCCCTGCTCGAGATCCTGGCCTGTCCGTCCTGCCACTCCCCGCTGCGCGAGGACGTGGACGCGGGCGAGCTGGTGTGCACCGACTCGACCTGCGCACTGGCCTACCCGGTGCGCGACCACATCCCGGTGCTGCTGATCGACGAGGCTCGGAAGGCCGCGTAACCCCGGTGGCCCTCGACCCGCAGGAGCTGCTGGGCAGCCCCCAGGAACTTGAGCGCTCCGACCACGGCGGCTCGCTGCGCCTGGTCGCGATGGGCGGCGCCCGGATTCGGCGCGCCGCCGCGTTGCGCGAGATCGACGCGGACGCCGACCAGGCGCTGCGCGAGATCGCCGAGGAGGGCCGCCCGCGCGCCCTCGTACTGCTCGGCTACGGCACCGGCGCCACCGTCGCCGGGCTGGTGGCCGCGGTCGCCGGACCGGGGGCCAACATGCCCATCCTGTCCGTGCCGGGACCCGCGCTGCCGGGCTGGATAGGGTCGCTCGACCTGGTCGTGGTGGCCTCCACCACCGGCCGCTCCCCGGAGATCACCGCCGCGCTGACCGAGGCCGTGCGCCGCGGCTGCCGCTGCGTCGTGGTCGCCCCGGAGACCTCCCCGATCGGCCGCGTCGCCGGCCAGAGCCGCGCCGCGCTGCTGCCCATGGCGGACGAGTCGGCCCCGGTCTGGGCCCGGCTGTGGTCGGTGGCGATCCCGGCGCTGCTGGTGCTCGAGGCCGCCGGGGTGCTGCCCGCGCAGTCCTACGACGCCGCCGCGGCCGCCGCGGACGACGCCGCCATGCGCTTCCGGCCCAGCCAGGAGACCTTCGTCAACCCGGCCAAGGAGATCGCGCTGCGCTGCGCCGAACACCCGGTCGCGGCCTGGGCGGGCGGTCCGGTGGCCACCGTCGCGGCCGGCCGGCTGGCCGACCAGGCCGCGCTGCGCGCCGGTCGTCCGGTGCTGCACGCCGCGCTGCCCGACCTCGGCCGCGGCCAGCTCGGCCTGCTCGACGGCCCGAGCGCGGCCGCCTCGGCAGACCTCTTCTACGACCCGGACGTCGACGGTCCGCGCGCCGAGGCGGCCGCCCCGGCGTTCGTGCTGCTGGCCGAGGAGGGCGTGGATCCGCGCACGGACGTGGTGGAGGCGATGCTGCGCGAGCGGGGTCTGCCGCTGACCATGGTCAGTGCCGCGCAGCCCACTGCGCTCGAGCGCGCGGCGTACCTGATCGCCCTGGCCGACTTCGCCGGGTGCTATCTCGCCGCGGCCGTGCAGGCCGGTCCGGACCAGGGCCGATCCATCGAGGACTACCGGGTGCGCACCGCCCAGTGAGCCGGTACGGTCCCGTATCGGACCGGCTCACGATGCGGTAACTTCCCGACCGAATCAGCATACGACTGCGTTAGAATTTCATCTGGGAAGCCATCGGGGGCTCCCGCGGCAGGTCTTGGGGGCCAGGACATGGCGAGCGGCACAGTGCATGTCGCCTTCGGTGACATGGAGGACGCGGCGGCCTCGGTCGGCGCGGCGAACCGTGCTGTTCAGTCCGAGCTCGACGACCTCTACCGCATGCTCGCGCCCATCATCGCCAACTGGACCGGTGAGGCGTCCGCGAGTTTCCAGTACCAGCATCGGGTCTGGACCCAGGCCGCCGAGGACCTCAACTCCGTGCTCTCGCACATCGTCGCGCTGCTCGAGGACTCCCACTCCGCCTACCGGCAGGCCGAGGCCGACGCCGCGTCTCTGTGGAGTGAATGAGCACGCGCGCGGCTGACGTGGTGTCATCGGCCTGACTAGACTCGCTCTGCGTAGCGTCGTGCCTACTAGCGTGGAGGAACGGTCTCGATGACCCAGCTTGGCGTGCTGTCCGATTTCAAGGTGCGGGATCTGTCGCTGGCCGAGTTCGGCCGCAAGGAGATCCGCCTGGCCGAGCATGAGATGCCGGGCCTGATGGCGGTACGGCGGGAGTACGCCGGGGCCCAGCCGTTGCGCGGGGCGCGGATCACCGGGTCGTTGCACATGACGGTGCAGACGGCGGTGTTGATCGAGACTCTGGTGGCGCTCGGGGCCGAGGTGCGGTGGGCGTCGTGCAACATCTTCTCGACCCAGGACCACGCGGCCGCGGCCATCGCCGTGGGTCCGGAGGGCACCGCGGAAAAGCCGCGCGGGGTTCCGGTGTTCGCCTGGAAGGGTGAGACGCTCGAGGAGTACTGGTGGTGCACCGAGCAGGCGTTGACCTGGCCTGATGGTCAGAGCCCGAACATGATCCTGGACGACGGCGGGGATGCGACGCTGTTCGTGCACAAGGGCGCCGAGTACGAGGCCGCGGGGCTGATCCCGGCCCCGCGCGAGGAGGACTCGGACGAGTGGCGGGTCATCCTCGAGACCCTGCGCGCCTCCTACGCTCTGGCTCCGCGTAAGTGGACGGAGATCGCCGATTCGATCCGTGGTGTGACCGAGGAGACCACGACCGGGGTGCACCGGCTCTATGAGATGGCGCGGCTCGGTACGCTGCGCTTCCCGGCGATCAATGTGAACGATGCGGTGACGAAGTCGAAGTTCGACAACAAGTACGGCTGCCGGCACTCGCTGATCGACGGGATCAACCGGGCGACGGACGTGCTGATCGGTGGCAAGGTCGCGGTGGTGTTCGGGTACGGGGACGTGGGCAAGGGCTGTGCGGAGTCGCTGCGGGGCCAGGGTGCCCGGGTGA
>NZ_JAGSOG010000438.1 GCF_018139695.1 Actinospica durhamensis
AGCACGGTGCATCAGAACCCACATTCACTGCGGGCCTCGACACCACGCTAGGGCCATACGCCACAGGTCTGTCTCGAGAATCCGGAAACTCCCCAGCTGATCAAGCCCGCCCAGGACCTGCACCCATCGGGATTGGAGTGAACCGCTGGAAGACTCTGCTGGCGAATTCACATCCGGGCTGGCCGTAGCTGGGCGAAGCGGGTTTTCCGGGTTCCGCCGAGTGGCGTGTCGGTGAGCCAGGTGTCGAGGCGGACGAGGTTGAGCGCGGTGGCGGTCAGGACGTGCTGGAGGTGGACCTTGTCCAGGAGCTCTATTCATAAGCCACCCGCAGGAATCGTCGTAGGTTGATGAGTCCGGTGACGGCGGCGAGGACCTCGGGGAACTTCTCAAGCGGTGCGCGGTAGCGTCCGCCTTCTTCGCTCAGGATCCGCCAGGACTTCACGTGGGCGACGGCGCGTTCCACGGCCGCTCGGACGCCGGAGAGCAGCATGTTGTCTCGCTTGTGGTTCTCGTGCAGGTCGCGGCCGGGTCGCCTCTTGTACGGCACGAGGTCGATGCCCTCGACCCCGACGTAGCCGAGATCGGCGAGCTGGTGGATGCCGTGCATCAGGTTTTTCAGGCCCGAGGCGGCGTACGCGTAGGCGTCGTGGCGGGCGCCGGGGATCGGCATGGGGCCGATCGCGGCGAGGTCGCCGTCCATCGAACAGGCGATCTGCACGTTCATCCCCGCGTATCCGGCCTTGACCGAGTACAGGTCGCCGCGGTGCTTCCAGTCCCAGGTCGGGCAGATGGTGCCGTCCACCAGAGCGGTGCCGGCGCGGGCGATCGCGCGTGGATCGGGGGCAAGGTCCTCGAGCACCGTGGCGATGACCGGGCGCAGCAGGTCCCAACGGCGCGAGACGGTGGCCTGGGAGACGTGGAAGAACGCCGCCGCCACGTGCTGGACCGGGTTCCTGCGCAGCAGGTGGATGACCTGTGGTACTCGAAAATACGATTCCGCGTTGACCTGGTGCTTTGCGTGCTGCTTTGTGGCGCTGGTTGGCTGGTGTGGTGTTGATTGGATTCGCGTTTCGGCTCGGTCGCAGGGCGCTGGGGCTGCTGGCGACCGCGGCGCGCAGCGACCGGGTGTTGTTCGCGGAAGTTCTCGTGCTTCGGCAGGAGAACGCGGTGCTGCGCCGTCAGATTGCGCGGGTGCGCTACGAGCCTGAGGATCGGGCGTGGTTCGCGGCTTTGTCGGCGCTGGTGCCGCGGGTGCGGTGGTCCGAGGTGTTCCCGGTCACGCCGAAGACGCTGCTGTCTTGGCATCGCAGGCTCGTGGCTGGGAAGTACACCCCGTCGCGTCGGGCACCAGGCCGGCCCTCGACCCGGCCAGCCGTCAAGGCCCTGATCCTGCGGATAGCCGGCGAGAATCCGTATTGGGGTCACGAGCGGATCGCGGGCGAACTGGTCAAGCTCGGGCATCGGATCGCGAAGTCCACGGTCTGGCAGATCCTTCACGATGCCGGGTTCGACCCGGCGCCGCGCCGCAGCGGCCCCACCTGGCGACTATTCCTCCACGCGCAGGCCCGTACCATGATCGCGACGGACTTCCTGCACGTGGACACGGTTCTGCTCAAGCGGCTCTACGTGCTGGTGTTCATCGAGCACGGCACACGCCGCGTCCACGTCGCCGGGATCACGGCGAACCCTGACGGGGCGTGGACCGCGCAGCAGGCCCGGAACCTGACTATGGCGCTGGGAGAACATCTGGAGGCGATGCGGTTCCTGATCCGGGACCGCGCCGGACAGTTCACCGAGGCGTTCGACGCGGTCTTCGAGGACTGTGGACTACGAATCCTGCGAAGCCCGCCGCAGGCGCCGCGGGCGAACGCCGTATGCGAACGCCTGGTTGGCACGCTACGGCGCGAACTGCTCGACCACCTGTTGATCCTGAACGAGGCACACTTGCGCGCCGTCCTGGCTGAATACGCGGCGCACTACAACGCCGCCCGCCCGCACCAGGGCATCGGCCAGCACGTTCCCGACGACGATCCGGACCACCCGATCGCGAAGGTCATCGACCTGGAGACCGCGCGAGTCCGTCGAAAACGAGTCCTCGGCGGCCTCATCAGCGAATATCAGGCAGCTGCATAAACCTTCTGGGTACCCCCAGGCCAGAGGCCGGAATCCTATTTCCGAGTACGACAGGTCGAACGTCCAGGCTGGGGCGCCCGGCTGCGCGCAGGCGGCGCGCAGTACCGCTGGCGGCTGGTGTCTGGCCTCGCCCTGACCCAGACCGCCTTCCGGGTAACCCCAGGCCAGAGGCCGGAATCCTATTTCCGAGTACGACAGCTCGACGGGACGAAGGCGTACGCGCTCGCGGCGATCGAGCACGCCAACCTGCGCATCCGCGTCCTCGGCGCCACGATCCACCCGGGCGAGGACTGGATCGTTCAGCAGACCCGCAACCTGCTGATGGACCTCGAGGAGACCGGATCGAGAGTCAAGTTCGTGCTGCACGACCGCGACCGACTCTTCCACGAGGGCTTCGACGCCGTGTTCACAGCCGCGGGTGTGCAGATCGTCAGATCGGGCATTCGCGTGCCGCGCATGAACGCGGTCATGGAACGGTGGATTGGTACCTGTCGCCGGGAACTCCTTGACCGCACGCTGATCTGGAACATCCCCCACCTGCGCCGGATCCTGGCCGAATACGAGCGGTATTACAACGAACACCGGCCCCACCGCACTCTTGTGAGCGCCGCACCGCTCACCCCGCTGCCTGCGCCGGTCAACGACCTCGACGACTTCCGCGTCCGCCGACACGACCGCATCGGCGGAATTATCCACGAATACCAAGAAGCCGCCTGACCAGCCCCTAACCAGCATGGACGAGTTCTCGGCACCCACAGTTCCCAGTCCTTAGACCTACACACTGGGCGGGACGTCATCCTTCGCCACGAGTCGCCGCGCTCTGAACGCCGCCGGAAAGGCTCGCTGTATGAACCGGATTCGATGGGAGCGCGAGTCGAGATCGGCCCTGAAGCGCAGGGCCGAGCCTGCATTTGCTTCGCCCGGAAGCGCCGAGCCCCAGGTCGCGGCGTTGTGAGCACGGCTGACGGGCTGTCGGCCCGCGCCGCGCCCGTCTGGCCTGATCCCGTGTCAGGTGCGCCCTGTCTGGGACGCGGGTCGAACACGCTGTAGCAGGCGCTCGGACGCTGTGGACCGTTGTTGGCGCGCTATCCGGCGCCCTGCCACGTCGACCGGTGAACTCTTCCACGGCGGTCCCGCCGCGCCGCGGCACAGGGGCACCCATGTCGAGATCTGCGTAACGACGTGTCAGTTCGTTGTCGGAGAGCGCGTCGCCCACGTACGCCCGGTCTGACCTGCGAAAACACGCGGGGCCACGCTAGGGAAGAGGTCAAAGCGCGCAAATCCACGCTGACCTGCGCATACGCCGGAGTCGGGAGCACGATCTTGCGTGCCCCCGAGGTAATGGGAGCACACCTGAAAGCAGGTCAGATCCCTCTGACCTGCGGTGATGGTGGGCGATACTGGGATCGAACCAGTGACCTCTTCCGTGTGAAGGAAGCGCTCTCCCGCTGAGCCAATCGCCCTTGACGTGGTTAAACCTTAGCACACGTCAGTCGATCTTCGTTCACTCGCGGACGCACTCCCGCGGCGTGCGGTCGGCGGGCAATGTTGGGGTAGGGGATCGGTTCTTGCGTGCAGTAGGTGCCGGACATATCGGATGTCTACATCCAGGTGTGGCATGAGGGTCGGGCCAGCTATGAGCTTGAGTACCGTGCAGGCGGAGGCTCTGGTGGTTCGGCTTTGGATGGAGCGTGTTGACGAGCAGGCGGAGCGGGAGGGGTAGACGGATCCGGAGTGTCTCACTCGTGTGTTCGGTGTATTGGCGGGCTCGGGATCACGGCCAGCAAGGACCTCGCGTGCTACCGGAGTTGCGGCTGCGCGGAGATCGGCGGCGACGGGCTGCGCGCTGAGCCTTTACTACCACGGGTTCGACGGACTCTGCGGAGACGACTGCGTCGATCGGGCGCGAGGTGGTGGCTGCGTTGGGTGATGCCGGGCTTTTGGTGGAGGTGGAATGGGACGGTGATCCGTCGCGTGCCGTGACGGTTGCCTCGCTGGATTGGCGGAGCCGCTCGTGGGGTGAGCGGTGAGTGAGTAGTCAGTGCTCAACCGCGGGCGGGCGTGGTTGAGCCGGGGCGCTGGGGCACGGTGGGGTGGCGCGGCGAGGTGGGAGGG
>NZ_JAGSOG010000439.1 GCF_018139695.1 Actinospica durhamensis
CTGCAGCGCGTCCATGCTCCGGCCCTCCGCCAGCTCCGCCCGCCCGAGCCCGCGGTAGATCCGGGCCCGCTGCGCGGCCGGCGCCGCCCGCCCCTCCACCGTGTCGGCGAACTCGGCCAGCGCGGTCTCCACCCCGAGGATCAGGCCGCTGATGAACAGCGAGTCGAGCGGCCGGTCGTACTCCGGGATCTGCCTGCGCATCTCCCGCACGATCTCGGTGACCAGGCTCGGGCTCTCCCGGCGCAGTTCCTCGGCGAAACCCCGGGGCAGCGCGACGCGCGGTGCGGACACCTGCTCCTCCCGGTCCGGCGGCAGCTTTGTTACCGGTCAGTATCCGTCGATGTTACCGACCGGTCAACACCGCCGCGCGCCGCCGGCGCCGGCTCGCCCGGCCCGGGCCGGAAAGCGCTCAGCCCCATGACAGAGCCGTGACCGGCCCCGGCGTGATTCCTATCAAGTGCGGAACGTGTTCTGCCGCCGCCCGGCCGGGCGCGTTGACGCTCGCCGCGCCCCGCTCCTACCGTCACGCCCCGAACGCGCCGCGCCCCCGCAGCCCTCGGCCCGCCGCGCTCCGCCGCCCGTGCGCGGTGTTTCGGATAAGCGGTGCCCCACGCCGCTGCGCCCACGACTCAAGGGAGAGTCCATGCGGATCCACCTGTCCCTCCGCCGCCGAGGAGTGGCACTCGCCGCCGCGCTGCTCGGCTCGCTCGGCCTCGCCACGCTCGGGGCCACCCCCGCGTCGGCCGCCTCGAACTACCCGGTGAACTACAGCTTCGCCACCGGCTTCGTGGCCGGATTCCTGTTCCCGAACAGCGCGCCGGCCGGTGCGAACAACTGGAGCTGCAAGCCCGGCGCGGCTCACCCGTACCCGGTCGTCCTGGTGCACGGCACGGTCGAGAACATGAACGACAACTGGGGCGGCGCCTCGCCGCTGCTGGCCGACAACGGCTACTGCGTCTTCGCCTTCAACTACGGCGGCGCGACCTCGAGCTCCGACCTGCAGGGCACCGGCGACATCGCCACCAGCGCGGGCCAGCTGGCCACCTTCGTCAACCAGGTGCTCGCCGCCACCGGCGCGGCCAAGGTGGACATCGTCGGCCACTCCCAGGGCGGCATGATGCCCCGGTACTACATCGACTTCCTGGGCGGCGCGAGCACCGTCGACAAGCTCGTCGCGCTCGCCCCGAGCAACAACGGCACCACGCTCGACGGACTGACCGAGCTCGGCACCGAACTGAGCCTGCTCGAGCCCGCCAACTCCTTCCTGACCACGATCTGCACCTCGTGCGTCGAGCAGGAGGTGGGCTCCTCCTTCCTCACCACCCTCAACTCCGGCGGCGAGACGGTTCCCTCGGTCAGCTACACGGTGATCGAGTCCAAGGACGACGAGGTGGTCACCCCTTACACCAACGCCTTCCTGCCCGCGGCCTCGAACGTCACCGACATCCTGGTGCAGAACCAGTGCGTCCTGGACGAGAGCGACCACCTCGAGATCGCCTACGACCCGATCGCGCTGACCGACATGCTCAACGCGCTCGACCCGGCGCACCCGAAGTCCATCCCGTGCCAGCTGGTGCTCCCGGTCACCGGCCCGGTGCTGTGATCTAGGCAGGCTCTGGCAGTCCCTGGTGGGGGAGCAGTCGGCGGTCCGCCCGGCCGGGCGGACCGCCGACGTCGGGTTCTGTCGTTGAGCTCTGTCGGGGCCTCGGGTTCTCAGACCCCGACCGCGTGCGGCGCGCGCTGCTGCGCGGTGCCCTCGACCGGAGCGGAGGCGTCGTCGCCGAGCCGCAGCACGCGGTTGGCGGCGTCCACGTGCACCACGCGCGGGCTGTACCCGGCCTCCGCGCCGTAGGCGACCTGCAGATAGCTGATCAGGATCACCAGGTCGCCGGGGTGCACCAGGTGCGCGGCGGCGCCGTTGATTCCGATCACGCCGGAGCCGCGTTCGCCCTCGATGACGTAGGTCTCCAGGCGGGCGCCGTTGGTCACGTCCACGAGGGCCACGAGCTCCCCGGCGAGCAGATCGGCGGCCTCCATCAGGTCGCGGTCCACCGTGACCGAACCGACATAGTCGAGGTCGGCGTGCGTCACGGTGGCACGGTGGATCTTGGATTTGAGCATGGTCCGGTACACGGAACCTCCCGGTGGCAGTACCCGTCGAGGGCCGGAAACCGGCTCCCCGCTTGGCGATTGCACCCTAACGCAGCCTGCTCGCGCCCCGCCGCGCCCCCGCGCCGTCCCCGGGTCCCGGGCGGGCCGGCCGACCGCTCCGGACAAGCGTTTTCGCTCTCTGCTCCGATCTCTTCGCCGATCTCACGTCACAGCCGTCACCTGCACGGCTACAATCCCTGCGTGGATGCCAAGCCGGTTCCGCCCGCCTCGCCGACGCTCGAGCACGTCGCGCGGGTGGCCGGGGTGTCCCGGGCCACCGTTTCGCGGGTGATCAACAATGTACGCAACGTCGATCCGCAGCTGGCCGAGGCCGTGCGCGCCGCCGTGGAGCAGACCGGGTACGTGCCCAACCAGGCCGCCCGGTCGCTGGTGACGCGGCGCACCAACTCGGTCGCGCTGGTCGTCTCGGAGGGGGAGCACCGCAGCGTGCCGGTCTCCGATCCGTTCGTGGGCCGCATCTTCACCGACCCCTTCTTCGGCCGCATCGTCGCCGGGCTGTTCTCGGTGCTGCGCCCGCGCGCGGTCAACCTGGCGCTGATGTTCGTCGAGACCGACGAGATGCGCCGGCAGCTGCTCGGCTATCTGCGCCAGGGCCACGTGGACGGGGTGCTGCTGGTCTCCTCGCACGCGCAGGACCCGCTGCCCCGGATGCTCACCGACTCGGGCCTGCCCGCGGTGCTCTCCGAGCGGCCCTCGGGCGAACTGCACATCAGCTACGTCGACTCGCCGCAGCGGGCCGGGGCCGCGCTGGCCGCCGAGCACCTGGCCCGGCGCGGCTGCCGCCACGTCGCGACGATCTCCGGGCCGCTCGACATGCCGGCCGGCCGGGATCGGCTCGACGGGTTCAGGGACGAGATGGCCAAGTACGGATACGCCCACATCCCGGCGGTCGAGGGCTATTTCACGCAGGACAGCGGCAGCGCCGCGATGGCCCGCCTGCTCGATGAGTACCCTGAGATCGACGGCGTGTTCGCGGCGAACGACCTGATGGCCCTGGGCGCCGTCACGGTGCTGCACGAGCGCGGCCGGCGCATCCCGGAGGACACCGCCGTGGTGGGCTTCGACGACAGCCACGCCGCCCTGCTGTGCCGCCCGGCCCTGACCACCGTGCACCAGCCGGTCGAGGAGATGGCCGCCGAGATGGCCCGCATCCTGCTCGACCGGATAGACCGTCCCGACCTGCCCGCCGCCTGCGCCATCTTCGACCCCACTCTGGTCGTGCGCGCCTCGGCCTGAGGCGCGGGTTGAGTCAAGCGTGGGGCGCCGGCGCACGCCGGTGGATAAGTCCTATGATGCACGGACTACTCCGTTCTCCTGAAATGACCGAGAAAAACGGAAGAGGACGGATAGAGCTGGTTAGGCTTCGGGTATGCGGATCCGAAGGCTTATCGGCACTTTTCTGCCGGTGCTCACCCTGACCGCAGTCGCCGTGGGTTCGGGGGCTGGCGCGGAGGCGGTGCGCGCCCGGCATTCCGCCGTGTCCGCGCCCGCCCGCTGGGCCCCCTACGCACTCGACGCCGACGGATCAGCCTCCGGATCAGCTCCCGGATCGCCCTCCGACGCGGCGGGTTCCAGCCCCTGGCTCGAGGATCCGACCCCGCGTCAGGGCCGGATGATCCCGTCCGCCACCGCGCTGCCGCTCCGCGAGCCCGGACTCAGCCCCCTGCAGGCGGCCCAGATCCTGCGGCTCGCCCTGGCCGTACCGGGCGCCTCCGCACAGACCGATCCACCCGGCACGCCGGCGCCCGCGAACGACGGGCTCGGGCTCTCCCCGGCCCACGCCTACGCCGGCGTGCAGGCCGGGCCGGACGCGTCGGTGCGGGTCGACCGGGCCGACGGCAACGCGTTGGTGACGCTGACGGCCCTGCGGGTGCCCGGGCGCGGCGTGAGCTCCTTCGTCCGGCTCAGCTACAACAGCCTGGACCCGACCGCGTCTCCGATCGGCCCCGGCTGGTCGCTCGACGCCGCGACCCTGGTCCCGGTCGGCCAGTACCTGCGCGCACTGCCCGAGCCGCAGCAGGGTTCGTTCACGCCGCAGGGTTCGTCCACGCAGCAGGGTTCGTCCACCG
>NZ_JAGSOG010000043.1 GCF_018139695.1 Actinospica durhamensis
CCTCAGCCGTGGGCGGGGGGCTGGAGCACTGCGGCCAATTGCTCCCCCTGCTTGCCGGGCATCATCGTCGCGACCATGGAGCCGTCGCTGAAGTGCAGCTCGGCACGCGGGGTGCGCCCGTGCTTGAGCGCCTCCTTGCCGTTCTCCAGCCGCACGCCCGAGATGACCGTGCGCGGTATGCCGTAGACGAGGCGCATGTCCGAGCCGCCGACGCGGGCGCCGCGGAAGACGAGGTAGCGCTGGTTGGTGACGGCGCCGTACGCGCCGGGCCCGTAGTCCTCGGCGGTGGCCCGGACGTAGCGCACGAGCCAGCCGGCCTGGCTGGTCCAGCCGCCGGTGAACACCGGCCCGGCCAGACTCCGGAACAGCGCGTCGTTGGCCTTCTCGGTCAGCTTGTCGGTGAGCTTCTCGTTGAGCGCGTCCATCGGGTTGGCCGCCCACTTCATGCCCTTGTTGATCTTCGCCGAGGCCCGGTGCACGTCGCCGAGCAGGTGGTGCTGGCCCGCGATGCCGATCTTGAAATCCTCCGGGGTCTCCTCGATGGCGGAGTCCAGCTTGAGGATGAAGCCGTAGAAGACCTGCTCGCCCGGCTGCAGGAAGGGGCGCGCGCCGTTGAGGAACGCGTCGCGCACCTTCGGCGGGTTGGCCGGCGGCGGGAACGAGACGGGCGCGCCGCCGGACTGGTCCGGCGACGGAAGCTGCGCGGAGGACTGCGAGGCCGAGGGCGAGAACTGCTGCGGGATCTGCGGCGCGACGGGCTGCTGCGGCGGCTGGGCGGCCTGCGGCGGAGCGGTGGGTGCCTGGGCGACGGCTCCGCTCATGCCGAACGGGGGGACGTAAGCGTGCTGCTGCGGCTGCGGGTATTGCTGCGGCATCGGCTGCTGCTGCGGGGGAGCCTGCGCGTACTGCTGCTGCGGGACGTACGGCTGCTGCGGGGGCTGCGGCGCGGGCGGGTACGGCTGCTGGACGTAAGGCTGCTGCGGATACGGCTGCTGGGGGTAGGGCTGCTGCATCGGCGGCTGCGGATACTGCTGCGGCGGGACCGGCGCGCCCGGGTAGCCCTGCTGCGGCGGCTGCGCGTACTGCTGCGGCGGCATCGGCGGCTGAGGGTACTGCTGCTGCGGGACGTACGGCTGTTGCTGCTGCGGATAGGGCTGCTGGGCCTGGGGATACGGTTGCGGCGGCATCGGCGGCTGCGCGTACTGCTGCTGCGGTACGGGAGGCACAGGATAGCTCTGCTGCGGCTGCTGCGGATACTGGGCCTGCTGCTGCATCACGGGCTGCGGATAGCCCTGCTGCGGGTAGTTCTGTGGCGCACCGTACGGCGCGGTCGGGCCGTAGTGGGGCAGCTGATGGTCCGCCGGCCCGGCGGGTGGCTGCGGCCCACCCGCGTCGGGTTCTGGCGACCACTGCTGCGGAATCTGCTGCCCCGACTGATCCATGACCCCACCCGTAGTCTCTCGACAGTGAACTGCTTCAAAGCCATCTGAGTCTAGAGATAGGACATCAGGCGGGCAAGGGGCCTGACATGCCCGAAATGGACATCTGATGCTCGGATGGTGAGAAAGGCGTGGGAAACGCCGAGGCCCTCGTCGCGGCTCCCGCCCTCGCCGCCGTGCGTGCGCCGATGTCGGCTGTGGGAGTGTGAGCCGCCCTGTGTCCGGCCGAGGCCGCTCGGGGTCGGCTCGGCGGTCGGGACCACGCCCTCGCCCTTGTCGGCGCGTACCGGGATCGGCGCGTTCGGTCCGTCGGGGGCGCCGATGAGCACCATGCCGTCGAGGTCCGTGCGCAGGACGCGGGCGCCGTCGTCGCCCGCGAGGTAGACGGTGCGCGGCGAGGGATGGCCGTACGGATTGCCCGCGCCGACGGAGATGACGCTGACGCTGGGATGCACCGCCTCGAGGAACGCCGGGTCCTGATTCGCGCTGCCGTGGTGCGGCACCTTGAGGACGTCGGCCGGGAGGTACGGCGCCCGGTCGGCCAGCAGGATCTGCTGGACGGGGGTCTCGATGTCGCCGGTGAGCAGGATGCGCAGCGGGCCGTGGTCGGTGCGGACGGTCAGTGCCATGACGATGGAGGAGTTGTTGGGGCCGGAGTTCTCGCCCGGGCCGTCCTCCGCCATACCGCCACCGCCACCGTCGGCCCCCCGCATGCGCATCGGCTGCGCGAGGGGGTGCTCGGCCTGCGGCCACAGCACCCGCCAGGACAGCGGGCCGAGGGTGCGCTGCTCGTCCGGGGCGACGCGGCCGACCGGGATTCCGGCGGCGGCCGCGATGCGCTGGACCTGTGCGGCGCCGGCCGGCGGGTCGTCCACGGTCGTGGTCTCGATCGCGCCGACGCTGCGGCCGCGCAGCAGGCCGGGCAGGCCGTCGATGTGGTCGGCGTGGAAGTGGGTGAGGATGACGAGCGGGACCTTGGTGATGCCCAGCCGGGTGGCGCAGGCGTCTTCTTTCGCCGGGTCCGGGCCGGTGTCCACGGCGACCGCCTCGCCCGCGCCGGTGGCCAGGAACAGCGCGTCGCCCTGGCCGACGTCGCAGACGGCGAAGACCCACGGGGCGGCGGCGGTCGGCGCCGGATTGCCGCGCCACCACAGCAGCCAGGCTCCGAGCAAAGCCGCCGTAAGCAGGCCGACGAGCGCGATCGCCAGTGTTCTGCCCTGCTTTCGGCCCCGGCCTGTCCGCTCCCCTCCGGGCGTCAGACCGTTCGTCCCCTGAGCGCTGCTCGCGCCCCCGGCCGTTCGCCGGACGTGGGCGCCGCGCGAGACATCGCGTGGGTCACCCATTCAGATCACCGAAGGGGCCCTTAGGTTGCATCGATCGGCAGACTTTTGCGCCACATCCGTAAGCCGCGAGCAATGCGAGGCAGCCGAGCACCCCGCGCGGCCACGGCACCGTCGCGCCGGGAATACGGGCCGTGACGTGTCCCACCAGGCAGATCCAGCGCGTGGGCCACTGCGCGAGCCACGCGGCGGCGTGCCCGGCCGGCGGCCAGAGCGCCTGGCCGGCCATCGCGGCGGTGCCGAGGACGGTGGCCGCGGGCGCGGCCGGAACGGCGAGGACGTTGGCGGGGACGGAGAGCAGCGGCAGCCGGCCGGTGAAGGTGACGAGCAGCGGTTCGCAGTACAGCTCGGCGGCAGCGGTGAACGCGGCGGCGGTCGCGATCATGACGGGCACCCTGCGGATGATCAGCCGGTCGCGCCAGCGCGGGGCGGTGATGAGCAGGCCGGCGGTGGCGGCGACGGAGAGGATGAAGCCGTAGGCGTTGGCCAGCCAGGGATCGATGAGCAGCAGGATCAGCGCCGCGCCGGCGGTCGCGGTCAAACCGCGGAAGCGTCGGCCGGTGGCCAGGGCGGTGCTGGCGAGCAGCGCCGTCACGGTGGCCCTGACCATCGGCGGTCCGGGCCGGGCGAGCGCGGTGAAGCCGAGCGCGACCAGCGCGCCGAAGACGGCGAGTGCTCGGGCGCGCAGGCCCATCCGCTTGGCCAGGGGCAGCAGGGCGGCGCTGATGAACACGAGGTTTTCTCCACTGACGACCGTGAGGAAGCTCAGTCCCGCGGTCTTGAGGTCGAGGGTGGTCTGCGACGGCACGGCCGAGGTGTCGCCGAGGGTGAGGGCGGGCAGCACTCCGGCCGGTTCCGGCGGGAGCCCGGCGACGGCCCGGCGCAGATCGGCCCGCAGCGCCCCGGCGATCCGTTGCAGCAGATCCGGGCCGCCGATCACCTGCGGGGGCTGATTCACCAGCAGGGTCGCGGCGTCGCCGGAGCCGGTGTCCTTGGGCTGCACGAGCCGCCCGGTGAGCCGGATGTGCATGGAGGGAAGCAGCCCGGCCCACGCGGCCGCGGACGTGGGGCTGCTCACGTGCGCGAGCACGGTCGCCTTGTCTCGCAGGCGATACGCGTGTGACAGGGCCTGCAGTTCTTCGATCCGCACCGGGAGCAGGATCAGGCTTTTGACGGTCTTCGGGTCCCCGGTCACCTCGGCGTCGACCCGCACTCGGGCTCCGGTGGCCGCGAGGGTCGCCGACGGGCCGCGCCGCACGGCGTCCGCACGCAGCGCCGCCGCGGCGGTGAGTACGGCGCCGACCAGCAGGGCCGCGCCGACCGGGAGCAGCACGACGGCGCCGGGCCGCCTGCTCGGCACGCACAGGCAGCCGATGCCGACGAGCGCGGCGGCGCCGGCCAGCACGTACGGGGCGGCGCCGGGCAGGCTCAGCCCGAGGCGGGCGCCCACCGTACCCGCGAGGACGGGCGCGAGCAGCCGCAGGTCGGGCACGTTCTTGCGGCGGCTCACAGCGTGATCAGGGGTTCGAGGTTCTGGAAGCGCGAGCCGCCGAGCCCGCTGACCTGCTGCAGTTCGTCGACGCTGTGGAACGGCCCGTGCGCGGCCCGGTAGTCCAGGATGCGCTGGGCCAGCGCGGGTCCGATGCCCGGCAGCTGTTCGAGGTCTGACAGCGTCGCGGTGTTCAGCCGCACCGGCGTCAGCTGCCCGTCGTGCGCCCGCTTGCCGCCCGGCCGGGACGGGGAGGTGCCGGCGCCGCTGCCGGGCGGCGGGCTGATGCCGACCAGGATCTGCTGGCCGTCGACGAGCACCTGCGCCTGGTTGAGCGTGCTCAGGTCGGTGCCGGGCAGAGCGCCGCCCGCGGCCGTGAGGGCGTCGATGACGCGCGAGCCGCTCGGCAGGGTCCGCACGCCCGGGTGGGCGACCTTGCCCTCCACGTCGACGACGACTCCGGGGTCGGCACCGGAGCCCGAACCGCCCACCGACGTGGCGTCGAGCGGCGGGTAGGGCAGCGGCGTCGGCATCTGCGGCCGGGACCGGGGGTCGGCGGGCGCGGCGCGGGGCGGCGGCAGTTCGGGCATGGGGCGGGCGGAGCCGGCTTCGTCCACGCCGCCGGTGCCCTGGGCCACCGGGTGCGTGCGCGCGACGCTCAGCTCGTGCGGCCTGGCCCGCAGCCAGTTCCAGCCGCCGAGCACCACGGCCACCAGCAGGACGCTGACCACGAGCACGATCGCCGTGGTGCGGTCCAGGCTCCACCGGCCGCGCAGGGTGGCCGGGAGCCGGTCGGCGACGGCGTCGCGCCAGCGCTCGAGGCGGGTGGGGCCGACCGGGACACCGCTCGCGGCCTCGCCCGACGGCCCGCCGCCGATCCCCTCGGCGGCGGGCCCGGGGCCGGCCGCCGAGCCGCGCCGGGCCGAGGCGCCGAGCACGCCGTCGGGCGTGGCCCAGCGCCAGTGATTGTCCTGATCTGTCATGGTCTCGACGCTAGGCGGCCGATCCGGCGTCGGGCGAGGCCGAGTTCGCCGGCTGTGGACAAACCCGGCCTGTGGACGAAGGTCATCGCTCGAAGGGAGGGATGATTCGTAGGACTATGACGCCGATTCAGCGAGTACTTGGGCCCCGTGCCTCCTGTCTGGTGAGCGATCTTCGGCTATCGTGCGATTTATGAGCGGCCCGACGGTGGTGGTGACGGACTCGACGGCGTGCCTGACGCCCGAGCGTGCGGCTGCGGCGGGCATCGTCGTGGTGCCGCTGCAGTTGGTGGTGGGCACGGAGACCTACACCGAGGGCACACCCGACGCCCAGGCGGCGCTGATGAACGCGCTGCGGCGGCGGCTGCCCGCGACGACCTCGCGGCCCTCGCCCGAGCAGTTCGCCGCCTGCTACCGGACGCTGGCCGAACAGGGCGCCGGCGGCATCGTCTCGGTGCACCTGTCCGAGCAGCTCTCGGCCACCGGCGAGGCGGCCAGGCTGGCCGCGAAGAGCGCGTCGGTGCCGGTCGAGGTGGTCGATTCGCACAGCCTGGGGATGGGCCTCGGCTACGCCGCGCTCTCGGCGGCCGAGCTCGCCGCCTCCGGGGCCGGCCCGCTGCTGTGCGCCGACCTCGCGTCCAAGCGCGCGACCATGACGACCATCCTGTTCTACGTCGACACGCTCGAGTACCTGCGGCGCGGCGGACGCATCGGCAAGGCCGAGGCCTTCGTGGGCTCCGCGCTCGCCGTCAAACCCCTGCTGCACCTGGTGGACGGCCAGGTCGCGCCGCTGGAGAAGGTGCGCACCTCGGCCCGCGCGCTGGCCCGGATCGAACAGGTCGCGGTGGAGCGGGCAGGGGACGGGCCGGTGGACGTGGCCGTGCACCACCTGCACTCGCTGCCCCGGGCGGAACTGCTGGCGGAGCAGCTGCGCGGACGGCTGGCCGGGCTCGGCGAGCTCGCGATCAGCGAGGTCGGCGCGGTGATCGGGGCGCACGCGGGACCGGGCGTCCTCGGCGTGGTGATCTCGCCGCGGGTGAACTGAGCCGCCGGGAGCCGCTGGGAGCCGCGGGACGAGCGTGGCGGCCCGGACGCGGCCGCCACGTCGGAGCCGACCCCGCGTCAGCCCGCCGGCTGGGCCGAGCTCGCCGGGGCGAGTTCGGAGATCAGGGCCTCGGTGCGCGGGTGCAGTTCGCGCACGCCGTGCACCCGCCAGGTGCGGTCCCTGAGGTGGGCGATCGCCTCGGTCAGCCGGTCCTGGTCGCCGGTGGCGAAGACCGCCCGCAGCATGCCGCGCCACAGTTCCTCGTCCTCGGGGCTGGCCCGCAGGCCCGCCTCCACGGCGGCGATCGCGCGCTCGGCGGCGCCGTTGGCGATCCGGGCGTCGGCCAGGCGCAGCGCGGTGTCGGCGATCTGGGCCGGGATCTGGGCCTCGACGATCTCGTAGGCGAGCCAGCCGTAGCGGCCCTTGGCCCGGTTGGCCAGGAACCGGCCGCGCACCAGGTCGAGGGCGGCGGTGAGCAGGTTGTCGAGGTGCACCGGGGACTGCAGGTTCGCGTCGTAGAAGGCCCGCGCCTGCAGCGACTCGAACAGGTCCCAGTCCGACCACACGTAGCGGCCGAGCCGGATCCGCCCGTCCACCTCGATCAGCAGGTTCGGCTCGCCGTGCGGGTCGAGGCCGAGCCAGTGGCCGAGCCGGTCCACGGTGGCGCGGGCCACGTCGGCGGTGGTGCCGCGGGGCCAGAGGGCGGCGGCCAGCACGCTCGGGTGCACGCCGTCGCGGTGGTGCAGCAGGAACACCAGCGCCTCGTGCAGCAGCGGGGCGCGCTCCGGCTCGGCCAGCCCGGTGCCCACGGTCTCCAGCTCGCCGAGTACGCGGACGAACACGGCCGGCTGCTCGTCCGGCAGCGGGCCGGTGTAGCCGACCCCGGACACCCGCGCCACGCCGCCGCCTCCGCCGCTGAGCGGCACCCCGTCCACGTCGCCCACGGCCCGGAACAGGCCGAGGATCGCCGCGTACTGGTCGGCCGGCAGCAGCTGCGCCTTGGCCTCGAGGCCGAGCCGGTTCTCCCGGACGGTGCCCTCCTCGTCCACCTCGAGCCGTCCGACCGCGCCCGCCACGTCGCCGGCCACCACGAAGCCCATGCCCACCCGCGCGGTCTTCGGCGCCACCGAGATCAGCCGGCTGAGAATGGCCGGGTGCGGCTCCTCGGCGACCAGCACGAAGTGCGGGGCGAAGGATCCGGCCTGGGAGGCGCGGATGCGAGAGTCGAGCACCGAGTCGAGGCCGGCCGCGGACAGCGCGGCGGCGCGCTCGGCGGCCTCGGTCTCGAGCACCGGCAGCACCTCGTCGAGCACCTTCACGTGCCGGACCCGGGCCGGGGCCAGCGGGGTCAGGTCGCCCGGGAAGCCGACCAGGGTCACCGACATCCGGTCCGACCAGGCGTTGGTGGCCAGTTCCACCGCCATCGCCGCGACCAGGGCGGCGACCTTCTCCGAAGGCCCGGTGACCGCGAGCAGGCCGCGCACGGCCTCGAGGTCCACCAGGATCCGCTCGTCCCCGCGCTCCCCGCCGGTCCCGATCGAGACCAGGCCGGGGTAGGGGGCGAAGCGCACCCGGGCGGCGTCCGCGTCCACCTGGCCGATGGCCGGGCGCGGGAAGTTCCAGGACCGGCCGTCGGAGGCGGTGAACCAGGGCAGCGGCGCCTGCTCGGGGGCGGTCGGGTCGGCCGGCTCCTCCAGCATCAGCTCGATGCCCTGGGCGCGCAGGCGCAGCCCGGCGGCCGGGGGCAGCGGGCGGTCGCGGCGCACGAGTTCGGCCGAGAGGCCGCGCAGGGCCAGGTCGAGGAACCAGACCTCGACCTCGCCGGCGCCGACCCTGATCGACTCCTCGGCCACCGCGGCGTCCCCGGTGGGGGTGGTGGGCCGGCGTCCGCCGACCCGGTTCCACAGCTGGCGGCGGCGGTGCCGGCCGAGGGCGAGGAGCAGTCCGGCGGCCATCAGCGGGGCGCCCGCGATGCCGTAGAGCACGCGCTCCTCCACCGGGCCGAGCTGCCGCTCGTCCGCCGAGGCGCCGCCGCGGTGCGAGGTGCGCGGCACGCCGGCGCTGATGATGGGGCCGCCGCCCTGGCCTGACGGGTTCTCACCGTCGGCCGCCTGGGCCGCGGCGGCGACCGCGGAGGCGATGTCCTCGGCGGCCTGGCGCACCCGCACGCCCTGCGGGTTGGCCGGGGTGAGCTTGGAGGACGCGGTGGCGGAGGAGGCGACCCCGGTGGCCGAGTCCGCGCCGGCCTGCTGCGCGGTGTGCGCCGAGCCGGTGGAGTCGGTGGAGGCCTGCTGCGCCGTGCCCGAGGTGGTCCCGGCCGTGGACGAGGTGCCCGCGGTGGAGGTGGTCCCGGCCGTGGATCCGGACGTCTGGGCCGAGGAGCCGGTCACGGTGGAGGACGGCGCGGCCAGCGGCATCTGGGTGATCAGGTCGCCGCCGGTCGCGTCGGCGGGCATCTCGAGGATCCAGCCGGGCTTGATCAGCGAGGCCTCGGTGAGCTTCTGGCCGTCCGGCTGCACCCGGTCCTTGTTGAGCTCGTAGATCTCCTTGTAGCGCCGCCCGTCGCCGAGGTGGCGGTCGGCGATCTCCCAGAGCGAGTCGTGGTTGCGGCCCTGCGGCGGCTGGACCCGGTAGAGCTTCGTGCCAGCGGTGCTGTCGACGGAGACCGCGGTGAGCGAGCCGCTGTCCGTCCGGGCCAGCTGCTGGCCGGAGGCGCTGCGCAGCGAGGGCAGATTGGCGGCGGTGGCCACCGCTCCGCCCGCCTTGATCGCGGCCGGGGCGCCGGCGACCGCGCCGCGGCCCGGGTAGAGCTGTGCGGAGGCGGCCGTCTGCGCCCTGGGCATGGCCACCGGGGTGTGCCCGAGGTGGGTGATGTCGGGGGCGAAGGACGCGGCGGTCGCGGTGAGCATCAGCAGTGCGGCCACGAGCTGGCGGGCGACGAACTGGCTGGGCCCGGCACCGGGCACCCGCGCGGGCAGGCCCACCCCGTGCCGGGCGTTGGCGAACTCCACCAGCACGCAGGCGGTGAACTGGGCCCAGGCCAGCCAGACCACCACGGCCAGCGCCTTGAGCAGGGTCTGGTCGCTCAGCGGCTGCCGGAAGGTGTCCGCGGTCGGCATCTCGTGCGGCAGCGGCCAGCCGATGAAGTGGACGAGCGCCGTGGGGATGCCCCCGAGCAGCACGACGAGGACGAGCAGTGCGCCGAGCGCCTTGAAGACGTCGCCTATCGTGCGACGGTACTTCCTGGCCCGCCCGGTCTGCAGCTTGACCGGCTGCGGTGTGTACGTCATCTGGTTCCCCTCCCGCCCTCTCGCGCTATTGCGTACCCGATTGCGCCGTCGCCGTACCGGTCTCGCGGACCGTGATCGTGCCGACGCCGAAGATGTTGAAGATCAGTGGTGAATAGGTCAGATCCACCGAGACCGTGACGGTGTCGCCCGGTCCGAGCCGACACCCGTCCGGACCGTCGGCCGGGCCCTCGTTGCCGAAGGTCCTGTCCAGGCTGGCCGATCCGTAGTGCACGGTGCCGACCACCGATTTGTTGGTCAGATACGTCTCGGCCCGCTCGCAGCCGTCCTTCACGATCGCCACGGTGCCCGCGGTGCGCAGGTTGTTCAGGTTCAGGTTCTGCGCCTCGGCCCGCGCGGCCTGGTCGGCGAGGTCGGCCGCGCGTTCGCGCTGCGAGATGGCCAGGCCCACGTCCACCACCACGGCCAGCAGCACCCACAGCAGGATCGCCCAGCCGATCAGGATGAACGAGACAGACCCCTGTTCTCGCTCCGCCCGCGTGCGGGGCCGCAGCAGCGCTCTCACTGTTGGCCGCCGAAGAAGTCCAGCGGCGCGTACGACGACTCCGTGATGGAGTAGCTGACTCCGAGCACCCGCACGTCGCAGGTCACGGTGATCTTGATGGTGTGGGTGGTGCTCTCGGCCGAGGTCGTGCCGGCCGGCGGGCTGCCCGGCAGCGCGATGTTCATCGTGGCGGAGGAGATCGGCAGGCTGGTGCCGCTGTCCCGGTTGCAGGTGCCGGACAGGTCCGACCAGGCCGCGAGCCGGGCCGTGGTGCGCACGTTCGTGGTCTGGTACTGCACCGAGGCCATCCGCGCCGCGTCCGCCGCGGCCGCCTGCACCTTGGAGACGCTCTCCGCGTAGTAGCCGAGGAAGAACAGGGTCAGGATGAACAGCGTCATCACCGGCGCGGCGAGGACGACCTCGAGGGTCGAGACGCCTTCCTCTCCGCGCCGGCGCGCCGCCATCCGGTCACGTATCCGATCGCCTATCCGATTACGGGGCAACGCACTTCCCCGCCTTCGAGTAGTAGCACTCGATCGGTCCCTGGCTGGTCGCGTCGATCGTGAAGTGCCAGCCGGGAACCGCCGAGACGATCTGGAAGGAGACGCTCACGCCGACTTCGGGGTAGGTCGCGCCCTGCGGGCCGATGGTCTTCGGCTGCCAGCCCGTGTTCAGCACGAGGCCGCCGATCAGCTCGTTGACCCAGTTCTTGGCCACGCCCCGCGCGCTGTTGCGCCAGGCCGTGTTGGTCTCGGCCTGCTCGCGCGCGGTACGCGCACCCTCCTGGGCAGCCGTGACCGCCACGTGGCGGGCGAACATGGCCAGCCCGAACTGGATCGAACCGAACATGAACAGGAACAGCAGCGGGGTCCAGGCCACGAACTCGATGGCCGAGGCTCCCGACTCCCGGTCCCGCCTTGTCCGGCGCGACGGGCGCGACACTCCCCTCATCGCGGTCCCGGCCTCAGGTGCAGCTCGTACCGGCGCCGGTACCCCCCGCGCCGTTGATGTTGGTACACACCTGCTTGGCCTTGTCCTCCAGGGCGTTGGTCAGCCAGATGCCGACCGCGAGGACGATCACCACGACGATCGCCGAGATGATCACCCATTCGACCGCGGAGGCGCCCAGTTCGGTGTCTTCGGACCTGGCCTTCGCATAGCGGGCCGCTAGCGTGACCCGCAGGTAGTCCAGCGCGGGGCCGAACACGGTGTTCATGGCTTTGCTCCTTTCATCGGTCTTGCTACTGAAGGCCGGTGATCTGAATGATCGCCGGAAAAATGAGGTAGATCAGGAAGCCGGTGCACAGCAGCAGCTGCGCCACCAGCATCGACTGCGAGCGCTGACCCGCCTGGCCCTCGATCTCGGCCAGTTCGCGCCGGCGCATGGTCTCGGCCCGGGAGGCGAGCGACTGGCGGATCTTCGCGCCGTCGTCCGCGGTGAGCGCGATCGCGTGGCTCAGGTCCACGAGCTCTTCCACGCCCAGCGTGGTGCCGAGCGCGCTCAGGGCCGCCCACTGCGTCTGGCCGCCCAGCCGGGCCGACGTCAGGGCATTGCGGATCCGGATCACGGCCCAGCCGTTGCTGATCTCGGCCGCGGACATGATGGCCTCGGGCAGGCCGCGCCCGCCGGCCAGGTTCATCGACACCAGGTCGAGGAAGGCGGCGACCACGCGGCGGAAGTCGGCCCGCCGGGCCTTCGCGTCCCGCCGCACCTCCAGGTCCGGCAGCATGAACAGCAGCGCGGCCAGGGTCAGCGCGAGCCAGACCGGGATCAGCACGGAGACGTGGATGCCGCCGTACCATGCGGCGACGTAGAGCACCGGCGAGAGGATGAAGCCGACCGCCGCGAGCGAGAGCTTGGTGGTCAGGAAGGTCTCCCAGCTGCGGTCCAGGATCGCCAGGTCGGACCGGATGGAGCGCATCTGCCAGCCCTGGCGGGCGTAGAACTCGGCCAGCCTGCGCCCGATCATGTCCCTGAAGGAGGCCGGGCGCTCGCGCGCCTCGTTGCCGTACGGACCGAGTTCGCGCAGCGCGTCGATCTGGGCCACGGTCACCGCGGCGCTTCGGCGGCTCGGCATCAGGGCTATGACGAGCAGGAACAGGCCCGCGCCGATCAGCGCGCCGAGCGCGATGGCGTCGATCACTGATTCACCTCGACGCGCAGCAGGAAGCGCTCGGGCGTCTTCATCTCGGCCAGCCGGCGCAGCCAGAGGAAGCCGCCGGCGAAGAAGCACACGACGATCAGCAGTACGCCCTGGCCCACGGCCGAGTCGTACGCCTCCACGTATCTGTGGTCGAACAGCGCGAGCCCGAGCACCACCACCGTGACGCAGATCGCGATGATCTGCACCGACCGGCGGGTGCTGGCCCGCTGCGCCATGACCCGGTGGCGCATGTCCACTTCCTCGCGGGCCGAACTCGCCAGCGCCCCGAGTACGTCGCGCAGTCCGGGCCCGCGCAGGCGCGCGTTGAGGATCAGCGCGGCGATGATGAGGTCGGCGCTCGAGTCGTCGATGTCGTCGGCCAGCAGGTGCAGGGCCGCGGCCAGCGGCATCCGGGCCCGCAGCCGGTCGACCAGCAGGTCCAGGTGCGGGGCGAGCAGCGGTCCGGCGGAGCGGGCGGCCGAGGGGATGGCCTGTTCGAGCCCGACGGCTCCGGCGATGGTGTCGCGCAGCGATTCGGTCCAGGTCGCCAGCGCCTCCACCCGCTGCAGGCCGAGCCGCTCGCTGGACAGGCCGCCGAACAGCGCGTTCCAGAAGAAGATCAGCACGGCGATCGCGGCCCCGGCCACCGGCCAGTGCGTCAGCACCGCCACGCCGATGCCGATCAGCAGCGCGATGGCCAGGCGCTGCCCGGCCTTGCGCAGCCACGCGCCGAGCTTTTCGCCGATGCCCGCGCCCTCCTTCGGGCGCAGGCCGACCAGCGCGGCGATCAGCAGCGCCACGCCCCCGCCCGCGACGATGCCGGCCAGCAGCGCCTCGAGCGTGGGTACCTGCATCAGTTCCTGAGGCGTCATCGCCACACCCCGCTCGGCTGGTATCCGTGCGCCATGAGTTCCTCGAGGCAGGCGACCGGGGAACGCGGCATGGCCCGGCCGTCCGGGCCCTCGGCGAAGACCTCCGAGGACAGCACCCGGCCGTCCACGCCGTTGACCTCGCGCACCGAGGTCACCACCCGGCGCATGGTGCCGCCGCGGTGGAAGTCGTTGCGGCGCTCGAGGAAGACCACGAAGTCGATCGAGCCGGCGATGAGCATGTGGGTGGCCTCCACCGGCAGCCGTTCCTGCGCCTGCACCGCGTAGGTGGAGATGCGGTTGAACACCTCGAGCGAGGAGTTGGCGTGGATGGTGGAGAGCGAGCCGTCGTTGCCCTGGGACATCGCGTTGAGCATCGTCACGATCTCGTCGCCCAGCACCTCGCCGACGATGACCCGGCTGGGGTTCATCCGCAGCGAGCGGCGTACGAGCTCGGCCATGGTGATCGCGCCGAGGCCCTCGGAGTTGGGCAGCCGCTCCTCGAGCGCGACCGCGTTCGGGTGCAGCTCGGGGAACTGGTCGAGGCCGAGTTCGAGCGCGCGCTCGACCGTGACGAGGCGCTCGTGCGGCGGGATCTCGTTGGCCAGGGCCCGCAGCAGCGTCGTCTTCCCGGCGTTGGTGGAGCCCGCGATCATGATGTTCTTGCGCGCCTGCACGGCCGCGGCGAGGAAGGACCCGAGCTCGGTCATGATGGTGCCGTTGCCGACGAGGTCGGACAGGAACACCTTGCCCATGCGCGCGCGGCGGATGGACAGGGCCGGGCGGCGGGTGACGTCCATGACCGCGCTGAGCCGGGAGCCGTCCGGCAGCCGCAGGTCCAGTTGCGGGTTGGCCACGTCGAAGGGGCGCGAGCTCAGACCCGAGTAAGCGCCGAGGATCTGGATGAGCTCGACCATCTCCTCGTCGGACTCGGCGACCGGCTCCACCATCACCTCGCGCCCGTCCGCGTACGAGACGAACACCCGGTCGCAGCCGTTGACGTCGATGTTCTCGATGTCCGGGTCGTCGAGCAGCGGCTGGAGCCGGCCCACGCCGAACAGCGCGGCGTGGATGCCGGCGGCGAGCGCCTCCTCCTCCTCGGCGGTGGGCGGGCGCCGGCCTCCGGTCATCTCGGTGTGCGCGTGCTCGGCCAGGATCTGGCCGATGACGGCGCGGGCGTACTGCCGCTCGTCCTGCGCGGTCATCACCGGCAGGCCGCTGAGCTGGTCGAGCCGGCGCTGCTCGGAGATCCGGTCGCCGACCTCCTGACGCAGCCGTTTGACGAGGGCGTGGTCCATCTCAGGCCACCGTCCGGTCGCTCGGGTGCGGCACGCTCTTGAGGTTCGCGGCCGTGGTGGGGACGCCGCGCGGGTTGGTGAAGTACGGGTTCGTCGCGCCGTTGTGCACGGAGCCCGGAGTGACGGACGTCGGAGTGATCGGCGTCGTGGTCACGGTCTGGGCCCCGGCGGGATAGGGGTTCTCGGCGGCGGCGCCGTAGGTCCGCTGCGGTTGGGGCTGCGGCGGCTGCGGTGCGGCCGGCTGCGCCGGGGCCTGCTGCGGGGGCTGTTGCTGCTGCGGCGGGGGCGGGGCCTGCGGGCGGATCAGGCCGTAGCGATGGGCGACCGTCGCGGCCAGCTCCCGCGCGGTGCGGGTGAGCAGCGCCTTGTCCACCCGGCCGCGGCCCCGGCCGGCCAGCGCCGCGGCGCCGGTCTGGTCGTACGCCAGGACGCCGAGCACCTCGGCCCCTGGCGTGGAGGCCGCGAGCAGCTCGCCCACCTGCCTGGCCACCTGCTTGGCCTGGTGCGGCGCGGCGATCAGCACCACGCCGATCGGCGGGCGGGCCAGTGAGACCGCGCTGCCGCCCTGGGTGGCGTGCAGCCGGGCGGCGAGGCTGTTGACCCGGTCCCGCACGTGCGCGATCTGCTCCGCCTCGGCCCTGGCCACCAGCAGCACGAGCCCCGCCTGGGCCAGCAGGTCGACGGTGGGTGAATCAGGGCCGATACGTCCGCAGTCGGCAATCACGTCGGCGCCGTGCGCCAGTTCGCCGAACCGGTCGAGGGCGCGGCCGAGCTGGGCCCAGAGCCCGGCCATGCCGTGCGCCTGGTCCGCGTTGCCCAGGCCCACCAGGATTTCCAGGCCGCCGCGCAGCCGCTGGGTGTGCTGCGGCAGCACGCCCACGTCGAGGCCGCGCCGGGCGTCGACCGCCAGCGAGACCAGTCCGCGGTTGGGGTCGAGCGGGCCGCCGTGGTCGGCCGGCATCCGGTACACCAGGTCCCCGCCGTGCGGGTCGCACTCCGCGTAGAGGGCACGCCTGGGCCAGACGGCGGCCAAGGCCACGGCCGAGGTGGTGACCCCGGGAGAGCCCTTGTCCGCCGCGAGCGCGATCAGTGTCATGACATGGGCCTAGGTCGCCGCGGAGCTCGAGGCGCTGGGCGAGGGCACCGTCGCGCCGGGCGCGGAGTTGCCGCTGCCCGCGGTGCTCGCGCCGCTGGTGAACACGAGGTGGCTCTCGTCCGAGGCGGCCAGCACGTTCATCGCGTCGGCCTTGTCCACGGAGACCTCGAACACGTTGTTCGCGCTGCCGTCCGAGGAGCCGCCGACCGGCAGCGAGAGGATCTTCACCGTGGTCGCCAGCAGGATCGTGACGTCCTGGGAGGAGGAGTTCGAGTTCGCCGGCGGGCCGACGTAGTACGCGGAGACCGTGTCGCCCACCCCGAGGCTCGGCGGGTACTGGTCGTCCTTGAGCGCCACCGCGATCGTCATGAGATTGCTGCTCACCGCAGGCGTCGTGGTCAGCATCGGCCCGATCAGCAGCGTGCCGGGCACCAGGTCGGTCTCCGCCGTGTACTGACTCAGCAGGCCGCGCTGCGCCCAGGTGACGTAGTTGATGGACGAGTCCTGGGCCACCATCACCTCGGTGATGTCCGAGTCAGTGATCTGCTGCCCTTGAGGCACGTGTTGCGTCACTTCGATCACTCCGACTCGGTTTCCCGCCTGCATCTGCAGGTAAACCGAGGCGAGCACGCCTGCTGCGATAAGCAGCAATGCCAGGGCGGCGAGAGCGGGTTTGCGCTCGCGCGCCGCCGTGGGCGGACGCACCGGTCCCGGCGCCGGGGCAGGCGCGGTCGACCGGGGTGCGGGGGAACCAGAAGGCTTCCATCCCGTCATCCCGGCGACATTGTTCTCCGTGCTGCTGCTCACGATCCGCATACCCCCGGTGTGGCCGACTGGCTCCCGATAGTAGCGGCGCGACCGCAAAACTCAACAGACCCCACCCGAATATGTGGCAAACCGCAATCGGAACTTCAAGATCATCACAGGGTACTGGCAAGATCGTCTAAGGACACGGTTTTGCTACACGTATACGCTCCGGCGTTATCGGACTACCGGCGGCTTGGTCGGCCCGGTACGATCCGGTGTCGACCCATCTGTCGGGATAAGAATTCCGGGACCTACGCAGGGGGAACTGTGCGTTCGCGGACCGTCGCTCTCGTCTTCGCCACCACACTGTGCGCGGCGCTGTACGGTTGCTCGAGTTCCGTACAGCAGACCGGGACGATTTCCGGCGCGGCCACCGGGAACGCCCCGACCGCATCCGCCGCGCCCGTGACCTCGCCCTCCGCCTCGCTGGCGGCGGTCGCCGGCCTTTCGATGACCTTCCGGATCCCCTCGGATCTGACCCTCGACTTCCAGACCTCTGATCTGGGTTCGGCCACCGCGAACCAGATCGAGACGGTCCTGGTGTACCAGTACGAGGGCTTCATCGAGGCGTTGAGCTCGAGCGAGGCGACCGAGGCGAACTACAAGTTCCTCACCGTCAGCGACGCGCTGTCCACCGAGAACGGCGAGCTCGACTGGTGGAAGCAGAAGAAGGAACGGCTGACCGGAGTCGACCGGCTCTACGACTTCACCGTCAAACTCTCCGGCACCGACCAAGCCGTCTACTCGTACTGCGAGGACTCGACCCGACTCGGCTACGTGAACCTGGCGAACAGCCAGACGATCCAGAACACCGCAGGCACCACGGAGAACTACACCCTGCGCCAGGGGATCCTGGTCAAGGGCAAGGGCGAACTGTGGGCGGTCCAGAGAATCCTGACCCAGGACGGAGCGGCCTCATGCATCGGAAACTGAGCGGGCGGGCGGTTCTGGCCGCCGCGATCCTGACCTTCTCCTGCGCGCTGTCCGCGGCCTGGTCCGCGGCGCCCGCGCAGGCGGCGAGCGGCTCGAGCTCCTGCCAGAGCAGCGGCGGCAGCAGCGGCGGAGGCGGCGGCTCCGACGGCGACTACAAGCTCTGGGTGGCGGTCAACTCCCAGATACCCTCGTGCCCGGGCGGCGGCAACGCCTCGCAGTCCGACGGCACCGGCGGCGGGGTCAGCGTGCACGTCCCGTGCTGGTGGGGCGAGGAGTTCGACCCCGCCGGTCTCGAGGGCTACGTCCAGGGCTTCGAGGCGACCAGCTCCACCGACAACTGGTACATGATCCTGGCCGCCGAGTACGACAAGAACGGCACCGATCCGTTCACGGCCGGCTACACCTCGGACGCCGGGCCGCCGTGGGAGAGCTACAACGTCGGCTCGTCCCCGCCCGGCGAGTGGTACGGCCTGATCCTCAACAACGGCGACACCTCGGACCAGCTCACCGCGTGCACGAACGAGGAGGACGCCCGGGCGCCGGAGATGTTCTACTGGGGCGACAACGGCAACCCGCCGGCCGACCTGCCGACGAACGCGCCCGGCTTCACCGCCGAAGACCTCGCCAAGTACGTCGAGAGCGTCGTCCAGCTGCCCTCCGCGGACGTGCTCACCAGCCAGGGCAAGGGGACGAAGGCCACGGTCGGTCTGCCGATCTGGTACTGGCAGGACGAGGGCACGGCCGCGACCCTGATGAACTACGAGGTCTGCGCGTTCGACGTCTGCGTCCACTTCACCGCCAAGGCCGTGTCGTTCTCGATCGTGGCCGACACCGCCAAGAGCCCGGCCACGACCTGGAGCTCCGGCTGCACGGCGCACACGGCGACCAACACGCTCGGCACGCCCTACACGAGCCAGCCCGCGTCCACCAATCCCAGCTGCGGCGTGCTCTACACCGCCCGCGCCACGCAGGTGAGCCCGCTCGTGCTGACCACCTGGCACGTCGCGATCACCTGGGCCGGAGGCCGGTGGAGTCCGCCGGCCAACCCGGTGATCACCACCGTCCTGGACCAGAGCGCGGTCCAGGACATCCAGTCGGTGAATCAGGCCACCTCGACGCCGTGAGCGGCGCCGCGGCGCGGCCGTCGAGTTCGCAGCGGACTCAACCGCGCAGCAGATGCACGGCCTGGGCGGCCGACGCCGCCCAGGCGCCGAGGATGAGATAGGCCCCGAAGGCGACCTGGGACTTGCGCTTCGCCCGGCCCAGCGCGATCCGGCCGAGCGAGACCAGCATGGCGACCACCATGCCGCACAGCAGGCCGGCCATCGCCAGCGGCAGGCTCGCCCAGCCGAGGAAGAGCCCGAGCAGCCCGGCCAGCTTCACGTCGCCGAAGCCCATCAGGCCGAAGAACCACTGCGCCCAGAAGAACCCGTAGAAGACCGCTGCCACGCCCAGCGCGAGGAGCAGTCGCCACCACTCCTCGCCCGCCCAGGACGCCGCCGCGAGCCCGAGCAGCCCCCAGGCGTAGAGCGGGAACATCACCTTGTCCGGCAACCGGTTCGTGCGCGCGTCGACCGCCGCGAGGACCGCGCTGCCGAGCAGGAATCCCGCGTACACCACCCCGACCACCCACTGCATGCAGGCGACGATACCCCGACCGAACGCACAGGGGTCGGCGCGCAGCGTGCGCACCGACCCCTGGAGGGCGGGAAAAGGCGAAACCCGTTACGCCGGCACGATGTTGACCAGCTTCGGCGCCCGCACGATCACGGTCCTGACACCGCGGCCGTCCAGCGCGCGCTGCGCGCCCTCGGTAGCCAGTGCCAGCTCCTTCAGCGCCTCGTCGGTGATGTCCGGCGCCACCTGGATCTTGTCGCGCACCTTGCCCTGCACCTGGATCACGCAGGTCACCTCGTCCGCGACCAGGAACCGCGGGTCGGCCTGCGGGAACGGCGCGTAGGCCAGCGAGCCCTCGTGGCCCAGCCGGGACCACAGCTCCTCGGCCAGATGCGGGGCGAACGGCGCGACCGCCAGCACCAGCGCCTCGGCCGAGGACCGCGGCACCCGCTCCAGCTTGGTCAGGTGGTTGTTCAGCACGATCAGCTTCGCCACGGCGGTGTTGAACCGCAGCCCGGCCACATCCTCCTGGACGCCCGCCACCGCCTGGTGGGTGGCCCGCGCCGTGGCCAGGTCCGGCTCGTCCTCGACCACCCGCAGCGCGCCGGTCTCCTCGTCCACCACGTTGCGCCACAGCCGCTGCAGGAACCGGATGGAACCGGCCACCGCCTTGGTGTCCCAGGGCTTGGAGACCTCCAGCGGCCCCATGGACAGCTCGTAGACGCGCAGGGTGTCCGCGCCGTACTCCGCGCAGAACTCGTCCGGGGAGACCGAGTTCTTCAGCGACTTGCCCATCTTGCCGGCCTCGCGGGTCACCGCGGCGCCCTGCCAGAAGTAGGCCCCGTCGCGCTCCTCGACCTCGCCGGCCGGGACCGGGAAGCCCCGGTCGTCGCGGTAGACGTCGGCGGTGATCATGCCCTGGTTGAACAGCTTGTGGAACGGCTCCTTGGAGGAGACGTACCCCAGGTCGAACAGCACTTTGTGCCAGAATCGGGCGTACAGCAGGTGCAGCACCGCGTGCTCGGCGCCGCCGATGTACAGGTCCACCCCGCCGGCCCGCTTGTGCGCGGTCGGGCCCATCCAGTACCGCTCGTTGGCCGGGTCGACCAGGTCCACGGCGTTGTCCGGGTCGACGTAGCGCAGCTCGTACCAGCAGGAGCCGGCCCAGTTCGGCATCGTGTTGGTCTCGCGGCGGTAGCGCCGCACACCGCGGCCGTCGCCCAGGTCCAGATCCACGTCGACCCAGTCCGCGTTGCGCGACAGCGGGGTCTCCGGCTCGCTCGCGGCATCCTGCGCGTCGAAGGTGCGCGGGGAGTAGTCCTCCACCTCGGGCACCTCGACCGGCAGCATCGACTCGGGCAGCGCGTGCATCGCGCCGTCCTCGTCGTAGACGATCGGGAACGGCTCGCCCCAGTAGCGCTGTCGGCTGAACAGCCAGTCGCGCAGCCGGTAGTTGACCGTGCCCTCGCCGATCCCCTTGCCCTCCAGCCACTTCGTGATCGCGGCCTTGGCCTCGACCACACCCAGCCCGTCCAGCGAGACCTCCGCGTTGGCGGAGTTGACCAGCACGGCGTCGTAGGCCACGAAGGCCTCGTCCCAGCTCGCCGGGTCCTCGCCGCGGCCGTCGGTGGGCTTGACCACGCAGCGGATCGGCAGCCCGAAGGCGCGGGCGAAGGCGAAGTCGCGCAGGTCGTGCGCGGGCACGGCCATGATCGCGCCGGTCCCGTAGCCCATCAGCACGTAGTCGGCGATGAACACCGGGATCGACTCGCCGCTGACCGGGTTGACCGCGTAGGCGCCGGTGAACACGCCGGTCTTGGTCTTGGCGTCCATCTGCCGGTCCACGTCGGACTTGGCCGCGGCCATCGCCCGGTAGGCCTCGACCGCCTCGGCCGGGGTGGCCGCCCCGCCGCGCCACGGCTCGGGGGTGCCCTCCGGCCAGGCCGCGGGCACGATCGAGGTCACCAGCTCGTGCTCGGGCGCCAGGACCATATAAGTGGCCCCGAACAGGGTGTCCGGGCGGGTGGTGAAGACGGTGATCTTCCCCCCTTCCACGGCGAACTCGACCCGCGCGCCCTCGGACCGGCCGATCCAGTTGCGCTGCTGCAGCTTGATCGCCTCGGGCCAGTCCAGCAGGTCCAGGTCGGAGATCAGCCGGTCGCCGTACGCGGTGATACGCATCATCCACTGGCGCAGCTTGGACTTGAACACCGGGAAGTTGCCGCGCTCGGAACGCCCGTCCGCGGTGACCTCCTCGTTGGCCAGCACCGTGCCCAGGCCCGGGCACCAGTTGACCGAGACCTCCTTGGCGTAGGCCAGCCGGTACTCGCCCAGCACCTCGTCGCGCTCCACGGCGCTCAGCTCGGCCCAGGCGCGCCCGTCCGGAGTCGGGCGGGTGCCCGCGGCGAACTGCTCGATCAGCTCACTGATGGGGCGGGCGCCGCCGCGGGCCGGGTCGTACCAGGAGTTGAAGATCTGCAGGAAGATCCACTGGGTCCAGCGGTAGTACTCCGGGTCGATCGTCTCGATCGAGCGGCGCGGGTCGTGCGCCAGGCCCAGCCGGTTCAGCTGCCGCCGGTAGATCTCGATGGCCCGCTCGGTGGAGGCGCGCGGGTGCTCGCCGGTGGCCACGGCGTGCTGCTCGGCCGGCAGCCCGAAGGCGTCGTAGCCCAGGGTGTGCAGCACCGTGTAGCCGTTCATCCGCTGGAAGCGGCCGTAGACGTCGGTGGCGATGTAGCCCAGCGGGTGCCCGACGTGCAGCCCGGAGCCCGAGGGGTAGGGGAACATGTCCATGATGAAGCTGTGCTTGGCTTCGGAGACCTCACCCTTGAGCGAACCCACCGGGTTCGGCGCCTCGAAGGTGGCGTGGGTGCGCCAGTAGTCCTGCCAGCGCTCCTCGATGTCCGAGGCCAGCTTCGCGTTGTAGCGGTACGCCGGTTCGTCTCCGGCCGCCGCGACCGTGCTCTGAGTCATGGTCCGTTCCTCGCAGTCAGTCGCAAGTGCTTAGTCGGAAGTGCTCTTGTGCCGCAATGAAAAAACCCCTCGCACAGGAGGGGTCGCCACGCTGAGGTCAATTCCGTCAGCGCGGCCGGCCAAGAAGCAGGCGTACCGCTTGCATGCCAGCAGGATACCACTCGATCACGGCCGGTCCGTCGGATATCCGCGCTGTTCGCGCCAGGGGCGCGCGACCCCGGGCGACGCGCTGGGCGAATCGGCGCGGCCCGAGCCCGGTGGCGGCGACCCGAACACTCTTAACTTCCGCCGCGTAATGCGATACGGTCCGGTGGGCCCACCCGCACCCACATCCCTCTCCCCGCGCGAGGACCCTTGGACGCAACCCAGACCTCTGATCCGACCGGAGTAGGCCCGGGAACGCCGGGTCAGGCTTCGGCGTTCCGTCGCGCGCTGGACGAACAGGCGCTGCCCGGTGAGGCCAAAGAGGGACCGCTGGATCTGACCGTTCCGCTCAACTTCGCCGAGATACGCGCGGCGCTTTCGAGTTCGGGTTCGAACCTGAAGAAGCCGCCCGCGCCCGAAGCCGCCCCGGTCCCGACCGCGGGCGGCGCGCGTCACGGCGGCCGTCGCCGCGGCGGCGGCCACGCGGCCGCGCCGGTGCACGTCGGCTCCAAGCGGCTCGGCCGGATCGGCGTGTTCGTCGCGCTGGCCACCGCGCTGTCGATGGGCACGGCCGCCGCGCTCGTGTTCTCCAGCGGCGGTCAGGGCAACTCGGTCTCGCTGCCCACCACGAACGGGAACATCCCGGTGGCCACGGCCCCGGCCGCCGGCGGCGGGCAGTCGCCGCTCGGCTCCCCCACGCCCTCGGCCGCCCGCGCGTCCTCCGCCTCCGCCACCCCGGACGCGGCGAGCGCCTCGGCCGCCGCCTTCGCGGCCCCGACCTCGGCTTCGGCCGCGCCGGACCCGAGCGCTTCGGCCACGGCCACCGGCTCCCCCTCGGCCTCGGCGTCCTCACAGGGTTCTGCCTCGCCCTCGCCGACCGGTTCGCCGTTCACCACGCTGCAGCAGGGCTCGACCGGTACCGAGGTCTCCCAGGTGCAGCAACTGCTGGTCGAGATCGATCTGCTGATGGCGCAACGCGATCACCGCCGCACCGTGTTCGTGGACGTCGAGGACTACGCGCTGGCCGACCCCAGCGGCTCCTACGGCCAGGCCACCGCCTCCGCCGTGGCGGCGTTCCAGCAGGCCGCCGGCGTGGGCGCGGACCCCGGTGTGTGCGACCAGGCCACCTTCGAGGCGCTCTCGGCGCAGGCCTCGGCCCAGTCCTCGGCCCAGGGCGGCGACTACTGAGCCGACCGGGCGGGCGCGGGCCGGGCGAGCCGCGCGCCCGCACCCGCGCCCGCGGCGCCGTCCATGCCGCTCATGACCCGGCTCTCATCCCACTGTCCTAGGGTGTGCGCATGTCCGTGACGAGTTTGACCGAACTGTGGCACGAAGTCGTGGGTACGCAGGTGGATCCGCCGCGCTGGCAGATCATCGGCGCCGGCGCCGCGGCCCTGGTGGCGGTCGCCCCGCGGCCGATCTGGCGGCTGACCAGAAACGCCGTCACCATCGCGCACGAGGGCGGGCACGCGTTGGTCGCGCTGTGCACCGGCCGCCGGCTGAGCGGGATCCGGCTGCACGCGGACACCTCCGGGGTGACCGTCTCCTACGGCAAGCCGCGCGGCCCCGGCATGGTGTTCACGGCGCTGGCCGGATACGTTTCCCCGGCCCTGCTCGGCCTCGGCGGCGCGGCCCTGGCCGGCGCCGGGCATATCACGGCCCTGCTGTGGGCGTGCGTGGCGCTGCTCGCCTTGATGCTGCTCATGATCCGCAACTTCTACGGCCTGCTCACCCTCGTGGCCACCGGCGCCGGGGTGTTCGCGGTGACCTGGTTCGCCACCGCGCAGGTACAGGGGGCGTTCGCCGACTTCGCGGTCTGGTTCCTGCTGTTCGGCGGGATAAGGCCGGTGTTCGAGCTGCAGTGGCAGCGCAGCCGCGGCCGGGCGCCGCAGTCGGACGCGGACCAGCTGGCCAAGCTCACCGGCGTACCCGGGCTGCTGTGGGTCTTCGTCTTCGGCGTGGTGGCGCTCGGTGCCGCGTTGCTCGGCGCGCACTGGCTGGTGCCGCACTGGACCACCGTCGCGCTGCCGGGGCGCTGAGGCCCGCTCCGCCGTTCCCCTGCTTGGGCGCCCGCCCGCGCCGCCTGATCCCTCCAGCCTGATCCCTCCGCACGGCCGTCCCACCTGCCCCTGCGGTCCCACACGAACCCCCCGCCTGCTCGAGAGGCGGGGGGTTCGCGGCGTCTCCGCCCTGGTCAAGGCCCCCTCTTCTACCCCTGCCTTGCCGTTCAATCCATGATCTACGATAATTCTTACAGTAGATCTGCGATTCAAGCGTAAATTTTTCCGTGGAAGGAGCCGGGTGATGGCAAGCGTGGACGAAGCCGTGCTGGAGCGTACGGCCCCCGTGGCAGCTGTGGACGCCGAGTTCCCGGCGTGGGGCCGTCTGGTGGAGGCGATCGAGCGGCTGCGCCCGCTCCAGGCCAAGGACGGCTCGGTCGAGCCCGACGCGGCCGCCCGCGAGACGGCCGGGGCCGCCGTGGACGCGATGCTCGATGCGATCGCGGAGCTCGCCCCGGCGTTCCCGCACGACGCCGACTACCTGCGCGCGTTGCTCACGGACCTGCGCCGGTGGGCCGCCGAGGGCTTCGGCGTGCCGGACTTCCTGGACTCGCTGCTGGCCTTCCGGCCCGAAGCGCGGCGCGAGGACGGCCTGCGCCACCTGGTCGTGTTCCCGATGTACACCCAGAACGGCAACCCGGACCGCAACTTCGAGGCCGTGCTGCTGCGGGTGTTCTGGCCGGACTGGCTGGCCCGGCTCGAGGCCGAGCGCTACGACAACCCGCAGTTCCTCTCGATCTCCTTCGAGGCCTTCACGGCCGGCTACGACACGAACTCCGCGGTGCTCTTCCCGGAGACCGTGGCGGTGCGCGAGGTGCCCAAGTTCACCTGGGGCGCGATCTTCAGCGACCGCGAGGCGGCCCGCTTCCGCACCGTGACCGCCGCCGCGGCCGAGGTCACCCGGCTCGAACTGCCCGAGGACGCCGCCCGGCTGGTGGCCGACCAGGCCCTGGCCCAGGACGCGTTCGGCCTGTGGGACATGATCCACGACCGCACGCACAGTCACGGGGACCTGCCCTTCGACCCGTTCATGATCAAGCAGCGTATGCCGTACTGGCTCTACTCGCTCGAGGAGCTGCGCTGCGACCTGAACACCTTCCGCGAGGCGGTGCGGCTCGAGGCCGAGGGCCTGACCCAGGCCAAGGCCGTGCAGCAGGCGATCTTGTTCGACCGGCTCTTCCGCTTCCCGATCAGCGGCGACCGGGTGCGCAACTACGACGGGCTCGGCGGCCAGCTGCTGTTCGCCTACCTGCACAAGAACGGCGTGCTGCACTGGACCGACAACCGGCTGCGGATCGACTGGCCGGCCGTCGCCCCCGCCGTGATCGCGCTGTGCGAGCAGGTCGAGCGGCTGTACCGGGACGGCATCGACCGCCCCAAGACCGCGCACTGGATCGCCGCGTACGAGCTGGTGGCCGGCTACGTCACGCCGCACCCGGGCTCCACCTGGGCCCGCGGTCTCGCCGGACACCCGGGCGCCCAGCCGTGGGCCGACGTGCTGCCGCTGGACGGCCCGAACAAGGGTCTGGTGGACCTGGTCCTTTCGGACGAGTTCCCGCTGAGTATGTTCTACGAGGCCCTGGAGAAGAAGCTGCGCCCGGTGGTGGCCGCCACCCGCGGTATCACCGCCGACGCGCGCAGCTGAGCTCCCAGTTCTTCCCCCGGGCGTCTCTGGACGGGACGCCCGGGGGGTTCCAACCCGACTCCACGCCGACTCCACCCCAACCGAACGACGGAACAGGACCCGCACCGTGCCCGTGCAGCGCCGACACGACCCGGAATACCGCGGCTTCGCCAGCGACAACTACGCCGGCGTCCACCCGGAGGTTCTCGAGGCGATCGCCCTCGCCAACGGAGGCCACCAGATCTCCTATGGTGAGGACGCGTACACCGAGCACCTGCAGGAGCTCTTCCGCGAGCACTTCGGCCCGAGCGCCGAGGCGTTCCCGGTGTTCAACGGCACCGGCGCGAACGTGATCGCGCTGCAGGCGATGACCGACCGCTGGCAGTCGGTGATCTGCGCCGACAGCGCCCACATCCACGTGGACGAGTGCGGCGCGCCGGAGAAGGTGGCGGGCCTGAAGCTGCTGACCGTCCCGACCCCCGACGGCAAGCTGACCCCCGAGCTGGTGGACCGGCAGGCCTACGGCTTCGACGACGAGCACCGGGCCCAGCCGGCTGTCGTGGCCATCACCCAGACGACCGAACTCGGCACCTGCTACACGCCCGAGGAGGTGCGCGCGCTGGCCGACCACGCCCACAGCCTCGGCATGAAGCTGTACATGGACGGCGCCCGGCTGGCCAACGCCGCCGCGAGCCTCGACGTCCCGCTGCGCGCCTTCACCACCGACGCGCACGTGGACGTGCTCAGCTTCGGCGGCACCAAGAACGGCCTGCTGCTCGGCGAGTGCATCGTGGTGCTCGACCCGCAGGCCGTGCACAGCGTGAAGTACCTGCGCAAGGCGGGCATGCAGCTGGCCTCGAAGATGCGCTTCCTGTCGGTCCAGTTCGACGCCCTGCTCGGCACCGACCTGTGGCTGCGCAGCGCGCAGCACGCCAACGCCATGGCCCAGCGCCTCTACCAGGCCGTACGCGAGGTTCCCGGCCTCGAGATCCCCCGCCCGGTCCAGGCCAACCAGGTCTTCGCCGTGCTGCCCAAGCCGGTGACCGAGCGGCTGCAGAAGCGTTTCCGCTTCTACACCTGGAACGAGCACACCGGCGAAGTGCGCTGGATGACCTGTTTCGACACCACCGAGGCCGACATCGACGCCTTCGCCGCCGCCATCGCCGAGGAGTTGCGCGCCGGCTAGCCCCGCGCCACCCCCCGGCCACTGCGCGCCCCCCGACGATTGGGCGATCAGCCCCAGGATCGGGTATCGTATTCCTCGCACCGGCCGCGCAGGCGGACCGGACGCGCGCCGTTAGCTCAATAGGCAGAGCAGCTGACTCTTAATCAGCGGGTTCGGGGTTCAAGTCCCTGACGGCGCACCGAACGAACGGCCGGATCGCACCAGCGATCCGGCCGTTTCGCTTGTCCGGGGCAGGCCGGGTAGGTCCGGACGCGCCGCGACACGCCCGGGGGCGCAGCGAATCACTTCCCGCCGGCATTCCAGATCCCCCGTCAGGCGTCGCTTATCGGACGAGCCGACCGCAGGATTAACCCAGGTCTGATTTGTTTGCGTCTATCGGCCTCGGCCACCCGGGAACCGCACCTGCCCCCGCCTATACTTTCGCCTCCGAGAACTCATTTCGGACATTGAAAGAAACGGGGCTACCCATGCAGGCTCTGACATCCCTCACACCGGTGCGGACGTTCACCGTCGCCGCGTCGCTGGCACTGACTGCCGTCTTCGCGGCGGCGCCGTTGGCGAGTGCGGCCATTGGCGATCCCTCGCTCAACACCCCGCGCGTCCTGGACAACGGCAGGACCCTGAGCCTGCCGTTCGACGTGAGCGCGGACGAGGTCGGCAACACGGCGATGGCGCAGGATCTGGCCGCCTCGCTGGTGGGCGGATGGGCCGGGCAGCTGATCGGCTACGCCGCGGCGAACGCGCAGCAGGAGCCCGCGACCTGCCACGCGACCGTGACGGCGAACGATTCCGACGGAGCCAGGGGCACCGGCTCGGTGGACGTTCCGGCCGGGGCGACGATGGAGACCGTGGCGATCGCGGACGAGGCGCGCGACACCAGGTGGGGGGTGGGCGACGTGGACCACTTCACCCTCAAGTTCGCCTGCACCGACGTGCACCGCAACAGCAAGCTGAGCGAGGTCGAGGTGGAGCAGGCCGCGATCGCCGGGTCCTGAGGGCCCGGTCCTGGCATCGCGTGACGAAATATCCTACGAGGATTTGAAACACCCAGATGATCACTCGTTAGGGTCTATTGCCACGATACGGCGGGCACTCGGTGTACGTTTGAAGGCGACGCGCAAAGGTGTCATACCTCGACCCCGTCAGCTTTCGGTGTCGCGCGTCATTAAATACGATTATCACTCACGTGTAGGCGGAGGATCATTACTATGGCTTTGCTGAAGAAGGTCGCCACCATCGCCGTGCTCGCGGGCTCGGGCGTCATGGCCACGGCGGGCATCGCGTCCGCGGCTTCGGGCGACGACCACCTGCAGCAGGACGGTCTGGTCGCCGTCAACGCTCTGAACAACGTCGACATCTCGCCGAACCTCGGCTGCGCCCTGGACCAGACCGCTCCGGACCTCACCGCGCAGAGCCTGATCGGCCTGATCCCGATCGGCGTCGGCCTGAACCACGCGCTCGAGCACGCCAACCTGAACGTGCTGGCCAACGGCAACACCACGACCGATGTCGAGGACAACTCCTGCACCTCGAACCAGGGTTCCTCGCAGGCGGGCAACAACAGCCACCACAGCGTGGGTGCCGGCAGCTCCTCCTCCGAGCACAACACCGGCGACGGCGCGGGCGCGGGCAACTCCAAGAACGGCGAGGGCGCCGGCGGCCTGCTCGGCGGCACCGGCATCCTCGGCACCGGGCTCTGATAGTCCGGGCGCCGCAGCTTGGGCGCCGACCCCCGGAAGGTTCATATCGACCCGGAGCACTGGGACACAGGGCTCCACCCGACACAGTGCTCCGACCGACACCGTGGCGCGGGAGAACCGGGACTACATCCCCGGCCTCCCGCGCCACGGTTTTCGTCTTTGTACGTGTTCGTTCCCTGTGTACGTGCTCGCTCTCTGCCTACGCGTTCGTCGTCTGCGGGCGGGGCGGATGACGGCGACGAGACGGGCGACGGCGCAGGACGCGAGCCAAGCCGGGCCGACCCTGTGTGGCGCTGGATGGATCGAGGAGACCGAGCGGACCCTGCGCGGAGCGGAGCTCGCGGACTGCGGGTCGCCTCCGAACCCCCCGGACACACGGATGCGGCCCCGGGCCCGCGGGTTACCGCGAGTCCAGGGCCGCACTGTCGGTTCGGCGGGGTGGCCGAGCCTTCGGTGGGAGCGGCGCCGGGGTTGGACCCGGCACGCGCCGTACCACTGTCGATTCGATTTAGAGCCCGGTGCCGAGGATGCCGGTGCCGCCGAGCAGGCCGCCCGCGCCCTTGCCGTTCTCGGAGTTGTCCGCGCCCGCGCCGTCGCCGGTGTTGTGCTCGGAGGAGCTGCTGCCGGCACCCACGCTGCCGTGGCTGTCGTTGCCGGCCTGCGAGGAACCCTGGTTCGAGGTGCAGGAGTTGTCCTCGACGTCGGTCGTGGTGTTGCCGTTGGCCAGCACGTTCAGGTTGGCGTGCTCGAGCAGGTGGTTCAGGCTCACGCCGATCGGGATCAGGCCGATCAGGCTCTGCGCGGTGAGGTCCGGCAGGGTGCCGTCGGCCAGGCAGCCGAGGTTCGGCGAGATGTCGGTGTTGTTGAGCAGGTTGACCGGGATCAGACCGTCCTGGTGCAGGTGGTCGTCGCCCGCCTGCGGGGCCGCCGCCGGGGCCCAGCCGCCCTCGTCCGCGGCCGCGATGCCGGCGGTGGCCATGACACCCGCGCTCGCGAGAACGGCGATGGTCGCGGCCTTCTTCAGCATTGCCATGTTGATCGTTCTTCCTGTGGGATGCAAATCATAAACTTAGGACCGTGATAGCCGAATTCCACTATCGTGCATTTCTGAACGTAGCAGTCTTCGGCTGAAAAACTACACTGGAATCATCTGCTTCAACGGCAGCCGACACTAATGAGTGATCATCCGGCCGCTTATCACAGCATTTTCAGGGTAGTTGACGCCGACTAGCGGCGATTCGCGCATGCCCTGCTCATGCCTATGTTATTGCGTCGAAACCTGAATTCCGTCCGACATACGCGGATACCACTCGATCGGGCGCATTTCTATGATGAGTGCGACTGTGGAGGTGTGGTCCCGCTCACTGCATCGCGGCGGGCGCGGCCTCGGGTGCGTCGTGCGCGAGCATCGCGGCGCCGGCCGCCTGGGCCGAGGAGTCAGCGTTCATCACGTCGGAGTATCCGGGCAGATCGCGCACCGGCAGACCGTCGGAGAAAACCTGGGACACGCCCACGGAATTCAGCGGAACGCCAGCCACGGTCGCGGCGACCGAGTGCGAGAGCGGATCGAGCTGCGTGCCCGCGAACGGGTAGAGCCGCATGCTCCCCACCGAGCCGATCAGCGGCGCGGCCGAGGTGGCCCCGCCCGCGGCGGCCTGGGCGACGGCGGGGACGGTCGCGGCGGCCAGCGCGACCGGAATGAGTGCGAACCGTGCGATCCCTGCCATGGAAACGCCTCCTTCAGGATGGGGATGAGCCAACAGTGTCGGCATGAAACTTAGCGGCCGGACTTCATTTGAGAAGACAGGACACGCGACGCCGAGGCATCACTCGGGCCGCGGAAATATTTCACCAATAAGCACTTCGTCTACACGTCTCCAGCGTTTCTGACCGGACGTGTGGTGCGTCGCCGGAGCCGGTACGAGACGACCGCGTGGATACCGGGGCACGGGCCGGGTAACCCGTCCGGCCGAGAGCATGCTGGGCTGAATGGCCTTCAGATATTCCAATCGAGTGATGTGATGACAAACCGCGAATGCGCCCGGCCGGCCGGGGCACCCAAGCTCCTGGGTCTGGAAGATCCGGGCTTCCCACCGGTCGGCGGGCCACCCCGCTTCGGTGAGAGGCAGTCAGTCAGCCACCCGATAAAGGAGAAATACCTATGCGCGTTTCCCGTGCCGTGTCGCTCTCGATGCTCACGCTGGGCCTGACCGTCGGCGGCATCAGTGTCGCGGCCGCCGACTCCGACACCAGGGGGGCCTCGTCCACGACGGCCTCCGGCGTCACGAGCAGCTTCACGCACAGCACCGACGACTCCTTCGCCGCCGGTTCGAACTCCACCAGCGCCGCCGGCGTGGCCGACACGCGTGCCGAGGCCGGCGTCGCGAGGGACGGTGCGTCCTACGATCGGATCGCCACCACGCACGTCACCGATGCGGGCATCACCCACACCGGCAACTTCGAGGCTGCCGGCCCGCGCCAGCGCGGTGACGACGAGTGGCGGGGCGAGGACTCCGACCACAACCGCCACGGCGACTGCGACCGGCGCCGCGACCACCGCGGCGAGGACGGGGAGTTCGGCGAGCACGAGCACGGCGGTCTGCTCACCGACGTGGTCGAGGACCTGCTCTAGTCTCCCGGCTCCATCCGCGTCCAGCGCGCGGGCCACACGCCCCGGTCCATCCGCCGATGACCGGGGCGTTCGCCATTGTTAACGCCCTGTTGACGCACGTGGACACAGTGACGCGATTTGCCATCTCATTGCTAAGATGCGGCAGTACCCAGACGAGTGCTTGGCGGATTCATGAATATACCGGGGGCGGGCGAGCCGCACCGTGCCATACCGCACAGTCGTAGGCGCCGGGCCCGTCCCGCCACCGCCGCGCGCTTTCTGAGTACGGGTCAGAAGGTGCTCGGCCTCTGCCTGCTCCTGCTGCTCGGCCTCGGGCTCGCGCTCGATCCGCGGGCGACCGCGACCGCGCTGGTCGGGGCCTGCGTCCTGTTCTACGTACTGATCGCCGGCATGCGGATCGTGATCATGGTGGCCGGGCAGTCCTACCGGTCGCCGCGCCGGGTGACCGTGCGCGCGCAGGATCCCTCGCTGCCGGACTACGCCGTCCTGCTGCCGGTGCACAAGGAAGCCAACATGCTCCGGCATCTGGTGACCCGCATCAGCAGACTGGAATACCCGCGCGAGCGGTTGCACGTGCTGCTGCTGATCGAGCAGGACGACGAGGAGACCCTCGCGGCCGCGCGCTCCATCGGGCTGCTGTTCGACACCGACGCCGCGTACGACGCCACGGTCTCCGGACGCGTCGCGCGCGTCGGCCATCCGCTCGACCACGTGACCGTGGTGGTGATCCCGCCGGGCGGGCCCAAGACCAAGCCGAACGCGATGAACGTGGCGATGCGGCGGGTGATCGAGGCCGGCTGCGAGGTGCTGACCATCTTCGACGCCGAGGACCGGCCCGATCCGGACCAGCTGCTCAAGGCGATCGGCACCTTCCGGCTGGCTCCGCCCGAGGTCGCCTGCCTGCAGGCGGAGCTCGCGTTCTGGAACGACGACACCAACTGGGTCACCGCGCTGTACTGGATCGCCTACAAGATCCACTTCCTGCGCTTCCTGCCGGGCCTGGCCCGACTGCGCCTGCCGATCCCGCTCGGCGGCACCTCGAACCACTTCAAGGTCTCGGCCCTGCGCGACGTCGCGCTGCCGGACGGCTCGGTCTGGGACGCGCACAACCTGACCGAGGACGCGGACCTCGGCGCCCGGCTGATCAGCGCCGGATACCGGATCGAGCTGCTCAACTCCATCACGCTCGAGGAGGCGCCGGTCACCAGCCGCGTGGTGGACAAGCAGCAGCGGCGGTGGAAGGGCGGCTACCTGCAGACCGGGCTGGTGCACACCCGCCACCCGCGCGAGGCGATACGCCGGATGGGGCTGCTGCGCTGGCTGTGCTTCAACCTGCTGATGTTCGGCACGCCGCTGTCCTTCATGATCAACCCGCTGTTCTACGCGCTGACGGTGGTCTACTTCGGCACCCGCGCGCACGTGATCGCCGAGCTGTTCCCCACGGCGATCTACTACCCGGCCCTCGGGCTGCTGGTGGTCGGCAACTTCTTCCTCGTGTTCGAGCTCATCCACACCTGCCTCGAGGAGGCGAACTCGACCCGGGGCCGCTACTCGCTGCTGTGGTACATGCTGCTCGCCCCGCTCATGTGGCTGTGGATGAGCCGGTCCACGTATATAGCAGTCTGGGAGCTGGCGACCGGCAAGCGCGGCTGGCACAAGACGCCGCACGGCCACACCTTGGACGAGGGCGAACTCGACGCGGGGCTGTTCGCGCAGCCGGCGCTCGTCGCGGATCAGGAGCTGGTGTGACCGCCTTGCGCAGCCGCCTCGTCCCCACACTCGCCCTCCTGCTCGTCCTCGGCACGAGCGCCTGCTCCGCGCTGGCGCCCTCAATACCGACCGGAACGCCGCAGGCCGGGCTCGCGGCAGCCGGCGCGTCGACGCAGGCGACGACGGGCGCCTCGACTCAGGCCTCACCGACACCGACACCGACACCGACACCCAAGGTCTCCGCGACCGCGCAGGCGTCCACCAGGCAACTGGGCATCCAGGTCTACTGGCACACCTCGGGCACCACCGAGCAGGTCGAGTCGGCGGCGGCCAAGGTGCTCGACTACGTCGTCGGGCTCGGCGCCAACAGCGTCGCGCTGACCTTCCCGATCTACACCGACGGGGTGCGCCCGACCAAGATCTACGGCGTCTCCGGCTCCACGCCGACCCCGGCCACGCTCGACCTGGTGATCAAGGCGGCGCAGGCGCGCGGGCTGCGGGTCATGGTGCGGCCGCTGATCGACGAGACCAACATCAAGGACGACTCCGGGGACTGGCGCGGCTCGATCAAGCCGGTCAGCGTCTCCGGCTGGTTCGCCAGCTACCGGTCCTCCATCACGCCGTACCTGCGACTGGCCCAGCAGGACGCGGTGGACTACTTCGACCTCGGCGTGGAACTCGACTCGCTGGAGTCCTACCAGAGCGATTGGACCAGCCTGGACTCCTACGCCGCCGGGATCTACCGGGGCGAGCTCGACTACGGCGACAACTGGTCCACCTGGCAGGAGGGCGGACCCGACAAACCCGCCGCGCACGTCGGCGTCGACGCCTACCCCGACGTGGACCTGTCGGACGACGCGTCGGTCGCCGAGCTGACCAACGCCTGGGAGGAGTGGCTCGAGCACCGGTCCGCGGCGGTGTTGCAGAACACGGTGATGCAGGAGGTCGGGATCCCCGCGTCCAGCGGGGCCTACCACCACCCGGCGCAGTGGGCCACGGCCGGGGCGACGCCGGTCACCTCGATCCAGGTCCACTGGTTCACCGCCGCGTGCGACGCCGCGCAGTCGCTCGGCCTGCCCGGCATCTACTTCTGGGACGTCGACAGCTACGCCGAGCCGTCCCTCGGCGCCACCTCGGACACCGGGTCCTTCATCGGACGCGGCGACCAGGCGATCAAGTCGTGCTTCGCGAGCGGGTGGGGGAACTGATGAGTACCGACGACGAGACGATGCTCATCTCGCCGCCACGGCCGGGCGGATCGCAGCGCCCGGCGCTCCCGACGCTGCCCGCCCAGCGGACCCGCGGGACGGCCGGTCCCGGTCCGGGCGACGAGACGGTGCTGATCCGGCTCAAGCCCGGGCGCGACCGCGTCGCCATGGCACTGGCCGTCGCCGCCGCGCTGCTGTCGGCCGCGGCGACGTACCACTTCTCCCGGGTGCACCTGCTGCTCGGCATCCGCGACTCCTTCTCCCACCTGGAGATCAGCCGGCGGGTGCTGGTCGGCCAGACCACCGGGATCGCGCAGCTCGGCGGCATCTGGCTGCCGCTGCCGCACATCCTGCAGGCGGCGTTCGCCTGGAACTGGACCCTCTACTCCACCGGCCTGGCCGGCAGCCTCGTCTCCGGCGGCTGCTACGTCGGTGCCACGGTGCTGATCTACAAGATCATCAGGGCCCTGTCGGCCACGAAGAGCTCGGCGGCCGCGCGTAGTTCGAAGTCCTCGCCGTGGCCGGCCGTGGTGGGCGCCACGGTGTTCATGACCAACGCGAACGTGCTCTACCAGCAGAGCACCGCGATGGACGAACTGCCGCTGTACCTGTTCGCGCTCTGGACGGTCTATCTGCTGGTGCGCTGGACCACCACCGACCGGCCCACCTACGTGCTGCTGGCCGCGATCGCCAGCGCGGCCGCGATGCTCTGCCGGTACGAGGCCTGGTACCTCGGGCTCGCCTACACGCTGCTGGTGCTGGTGGTGGCCCGGCGCAAGGGCCACAGCTGGAAGGACACCAGCGGCCTGACGCTGGTGTTCGCCAGCTTCGGGTTCGCCGCGCCGGCCGGGGCCTGGTTCGTCTACAACTGGGTCATCTTCGGCACGCCGGTCTACTTCCTGACCGGGCCGAACTCCAGCTCGGACCAGATGGCCGACCAGCAGGGCGAGATCGAGATCCACAACTGGACGCTCACGCTCAAGGCCTACGGCACCGCCGCGACCTCCGACCTCGGGCTGCTCGTGATCGGCGCGGGCCTGCTCGCCCTGATCGCGGTGCTGGCCCGGGACCGGCTCTCGGCGCGCGTCCTGCCGGTCCTGGTGTTCGCCACGGTGGTGCCGTTCTACTGCTACACGCTGGAATCCGGGCAGGAGCCGATCGGCACGCCCGTGCTCAACGGCGGCCTGACGAACTTCCGCTTCGGCCTGATCGGCCTGCTGCCGGCCGCGATCCTGATCGGCTTCGCGCTGGACTGGGCGCTGCCCCGGGCGGCGCGGCGCAGGCGCGCGGTCAAGCTCGGCGCGCCCGCGGTGGCCGTCGCGCTCAGCCTCGGCCTGGTCGGCATGACCGGCTACACGGTGGCCCGCCACCAGATCGTGCTGGAGCAGGAGGCCGAGCAGAACCTGGCCGCCCAACTCGATCCGCTGGCGGCGAGCGCGTATCTGGAGCACAGCACCAGCGGCAGGATCCTGATCGACGACGTGCGCAACGAGCTCGTCGCCTTCTACGTCCTGGACCGCACCGTCTACTCCGGCACCCGCGACCGCCTCGGCAACGTCTACACCCGGGCCCTGGTGGATCCCGAGGCCAACGACATCAGCCTGATCGTCATGCGCACCACGCCCGGCGACGTGGACCAGGTCTACCGGGCGCTGTACGGCACCGCGGCCCTCACAAGCGGCTACCGCGAGGTCTACCACAACGCCGACTACGTGATCTACGGCCTGAAGTAGCACCGGCCGCAGGTCGTCAGCGCTCTGCTACGCCCGCGACGCCGAGGATGAGCGCGGCCAGGGTGCGCGCGGCCTCCGGGCGGCCCTGCTCGCGCGCTGCGGCGGCCATCTCGGCGCGGGCGGCCGGGTCGGCGAGCAGCGGCTCGAGGGCGGCGCGCAGGTCCTCCGGGGTGAGCGGGCCCACCAGGGCGCGGGCCGCTCCGTGCTCCTCGAGGTACTTCGCGTTGTGCGCCTGCTCGCCGCCGGCCGAGGAGGCCAGCGGGATGAGCACCGCGGCCTTGCCGAGACCGGTGATCTCGGCGATGGTGCCGGCGCCGCTGCGCGAGATCACCAGGTCGGCCAGGGCGTAGACGTCCGGCATCTCGGCGCCGACGTAAGGCGTGAGGTGATAGCGGGCGGCGAGTTCGCGCGGGAGGGCGAAGGAGGTCTCGCGCTGCCGGTCGAAGTCGGCCGCGCCGCACTGGTGGATCACGTTGGCCCGCTCGAGCAGCCAGGGCAGCAGCTGCGTCACCAGGGCATTGATCTGCTTGGCGCCCTGCGCGCCGCCGGTGACGTAGACGGTGGGCTTGTCGGCGTCGAATCCGGCCAGGTCCAAGGCCTTGCGGGCGCGGTCCGGCTCGCCCTGGAAGAGCTCGGGGCGCACCGGGTTGCCGGTCACCTCGGCCCGGGCGCGCGCGCCGGAGGGCAGCAGGGCGAGGCTGGACTCGGAGGACAGCGCCGTGCGCGTGGCCAGACGCACCAGCATCCGGTTGGCCAGGCCGAGCCGGACGGTCTGCTCGTGCACCATCATCGGGCGCCGGCCCACCCGGGCCGCGACGCTCACCGGCACCGCCACGTATCCGCCGAAGCCGACCACGACGTCCGGGCGCACGCCGCGCACGATACCGAGGGCCTGGATCGCGCCGAGCGGGACGCGGACGGCGTCGCGCAGGTTCGCCCAGGTGATCATCCGCAGCGGGTTGCCGGCCCGGCGCAGCTTTCCGGTCGCCACCGGGCGGAAGGCGATGCCCGACTCCCGGGCCACCCGCTCCTCGAGGCTGCCGGCCGCGCCGATCCACAGCGTCTCCGCGGGCGCGGCGCCGCGCTCGGCCAACTCGGCCTGCAGCATCCGCACGGTGGTCAGCGTCGGGTAGACGTGGCCTCCGGTGCCTCCGCCGGTCACGATCACCCGTACCGCCCGGTCCTGGACTTCTCGCCTGCTCGCCACCGGCTCGCCCCTTCGTCTCTCGCGCTGTGCAGAGCCTGCCACACCGCCGGGGCCGCGGGCGAATGAACCGCCGGGGCCGTGATACAAGGGACGGAAGGCATGGAGGTCGGAATGCTGTTGCGTGATGTCGAACTCGGGGACGTCGAGGCCTACGTCCGGATGCGCTGCGACCCGGTGATGATGGCCGAACTCGGCGGCCCGCTGCCGCGCGAGGGCATCGAGGCCAAGGTGGCCAGGGACGCGGGCGAGGCGGCGCGGGACACGTCCTGGATCAAGATGATCGTGCCGGACCAGCAGCGGCCCGAGGTGGTGGCGGGCAACGTGGTGCTGTGGCGGCACGATCCGGAGGGCGCGGACGGGCAGCACGGCGCGGTCGGCGAGCCGATCTCCGAGATCGGCTGGATGGTGCTGCCGGAGTTCCAGGGCCGCGGCCTCGGTTCGCGCGCGGTCGCGCTGCTGTTGGAGCGGGCCAGGGCGGACGGCCGGTGGGGGCTGGTGCACGCCTATCCGGGCGCGACCAACGCGGCCTCGAACGGGATCTGCCGCAAGCTGGGCTTCACCCTGGTCGGCCGGCAGCGGGTGGAATTCGCCGGCCGGCTGCTGCAGACGTGCCACTGGACGATTCAGACCTGAGCCGGAGTGCGCGCGGCGGCGGCACGAATGCAATTCCGCGCGTCCCTGGGGCCTTTCGGTGGGCGACTCTGTGTTCTGACGATGGGCTCGAATTCGATCTCAGTACGGTGAGTCGCCGCATCTGGCGGAATTGCGTTCGGAGTGTGTTCGAGTTCCCGCGCCAGTATGCGCCAGACCGTCACCCGGACGGCTGCATACGCACCGACCTGCGCCGGGACTCGGTTTTTGACGGGGTTACACCTATCCGAGCGAGTGCCCTTCGTAGCCCGCCTCCGGCTACTGAGGGCCGTGATACTCTACGTTCAAGCCTACCGACTGATCACGTTTACCGACCATCAGTGATCAGCGAACGTGGTGGCGCGAAGAGCGTGTACACACCACAGCCGGTCTTACCGGATACGAAAGGAGCAGGACCCTCATGGATAACACCGATGAGAAGTCCCTCGTCGCCTCGAACCTGGACGATGTCCGCCAGGCCCCGCTCGACCGACTCCCGAGTACCCCGACCCTGCGCCGTGTCCGGCCGGTCGGAGAGCGGCCCGTCGCGGTCGCCGCCTTCAACGCGTCGCTCTGAGGAAGCACCGGCGGGCTTCGCGCCCGCTCTCGCCGCCCCCGTCGAGGTAGGTCCCGTGCCCGCCCGCTCCGCTGCGTTCCGCCAGTTCGTGGTGAAGGTGCATTCGCGCTGCGATCTGGCCTGCGACCACTGCTATGTGTACGAGGCGGCCGACCAGGGCTGGCGGGCGCAGCCGAGGGTGATGAGCCGGGCCACGGCCGAGGCGCTCGGCCGCCGGATCGCCGAGCACGCAGCGGCCGCCCGGCTGGATCTGGTCCGAGTGGTGCTGCACGGCGGCGAGCCGCTGCTGGCGGGGCCGGCCCGGCTCGGCGAGATCATCGAAGCGCTCTGCGACCCGGTCCGCCGGCTGCCCGATCCGCCCCGTCTCGACCTGCGCGTGCACAGCAACGGCGTCCGGCTCGACCGGGCCTTCTGCGAGCTGTTCGCGCGGCACCGGGTCACGGTGGGCATCTCCCTGGACGGGGACCGCGCGGCCAACGACCTGCACCGGCGTTACGCCGACGGCCGCTCCAGCCACGCGCAGGTGCGTGCGGCGCTGGCCCTGCTGCGCAGTGAGCCGTATCGGCGGCTGTACGCCGGAATCCTGTGCACCGTGGATCTGCGCAACGACCCGGTCGAGGTCTACCGCGCACTCGCCTCCGAGCAGCCGCCGCGGATCGATCTGCTGCTGCCGCACGCCACCTGGGACACCCCGCCGCCGCGGCCGGACGGCCTCGCCCGCCCCTCCACCGCGCAGGATCCGGCCTACGCGCACTGGCTGCTGCGTGTCTACGAAGCCTGGGACGGCGACGGGCGGCCCTTCGGCATCCGCGTCTTCGACTCGATCCGCTCCACCCTGCACGGCGGCCCGCCACTCACCGAGGCCCTCGGCCTGGCCCCGAGCGACGTCCTGGTCGTCGAGACCGACGGCGCCATCGAGCAGGCCGACTCGCTGAAGGTGGCCTTCGACGGGGCCGCGGGCACCGGCCTGAACGTGCACCGCGACCCGCTCGCCGCGGCCGGCGCGCACGCCGGGATCATCGCCCGGCAAAGCGGATCGGCCGCGCTCAGCCCGCAGTGCCAGGCCTGCCCCGCGCTCGCCAGCTGCGGCGGCGGCCTGTACGCCCACCGGTACCGCGCGGCGGACGCCCGCGCCGAGGATCCTGCGGCGGCCTTCCGCAATCCGACCGTCTACTGCGCCGATCTGCTCCACCTGGTCGCGGCCCTGCGCGAACGGGAGGAGCGCGCGGCCCCGATGGTCCGGCACGCCCTGCACTCCGACCTGTTCGACCAGCTCGCCGCCGGCTACGGCGACGCCGAGGCGCTGCGTCAGCTCGGTGCGGGGCAGGCCAGCGTCAACCGGACGCTGCTGGCCGAGGCCGGGAGGGTCCTGGCTCAGCAGAGTCCTGAAGGATCCCGGGCCTGGGAACTGCTGCTCGCGCTCGACGCCGCGCATCCGGCTGCGGTGGCCGAGGCCGTGGCGCATCCGTTCTTCCGGCCCTGGGCGCTGGACGTGCTCGACGACCCGATAGCCGCGCATCCGGCCCCGCTGGCCGGTTACGCACTCGTAGCCGCGTCGCTGGCCGGGACGCAGGCCGCGCTCCCGTTGCCGCCGGACCGCACGGCACTCATCCTGCCCGGGATCGGCCGGATCGTCGTGACCGACGGTGTCGCCGAGCTCGGGCCGGGCGGAGTGGCGCGGAATCTGTCGGCAGAGGCGCGCTATCTCGGCGACGGGCTCGCCCGGCCGCGGATCCTGCTCGAAGACCTCGACCCGTCCCGCGACCGGTTCCAGCTGCCGGCCGCGCCGCGCCTGACAGAGGACGAACTCGCCCGGTGGCACGCCGCGTACGCCGAGGCCTGGGCGTTCGTCGAGCGGCTCTACCCCGACTACGCGCCCGCTCTCGCCACGGCGCTGCGCGCCCTCGTCCCGCTGCCCGCCTCGGCCGACGGGCACGCCGTCAGCGGTACCGCCCGCCAGGCCTTCGGCGCCCTCGGCCTGGCCCGGCCGCAGGACCCGCGCGTGCTGGCGCTGTTGCTGATCCACGAGTTCCAGCACGTGAAGCTGGGCGCGGTGCTCGACCTCTACGACCTCTACGACGACGCGGACACCCGGCTCTACTACGCACCCTGGCGCGAAGACCCGCGCCCGCTCGAAGGACTGTTGCAGGGCACCTACGCCCACGTCGCCGTCATCGACTACTGGCTGCGGCGAGTGCGGGCCGGGGACGCGGACGCGCACACGCCGTTCGCCCGTTGGCGCGCGCAGACGTGGGCGGCACTGGACACGCTGGACGCATCCGGCTCGCTCACCGCGCTCGGATCCCGTTTCACCGCGGGCCTGCGCGCCACCATGACGCCGTGGCTCGCGGTGCCGGTCCCAGCCGAGGCGCTCGAGGCCGCGGCGCGCGAGGGCGCCGAGCACCACGCGGCCTTCGCCGCGAGCGCACACACGGGCAGACACATGGACACGCACTCGGACACATGCTCGGACGCCGGTCCCCGCCGCTGAGGCTCGACCGCGCTTCGGCGCTTTCGTCAGGATGGGACTCATGGAGCCAAGCGGCATCCGGCTGCGCGCGCAGCTGGCCGAACTCGGGCTGACGGCAGGACAGACCGTACTGGTGCACAGCTCGCTGCGCGCCGTCGGCCCGATCCGGGGCGGCGCGCAGGCGTTGCGCGACCTGCTGCTCGACCTGCTCGGCCCGGACCGGGGCACGCTGGTGGTCCCGGCGCAGACGAGTTCGGTCTCCGCCACCTCCGGCGAGTTCCTGGCCGCCACCGCCGCGATGGACGCCGCGCGCTACCTGGCGTACCTCGACGCGCTGCCCGGCTTCGACCCGCGGCTCTCCCCCTCCGAGGGCATGGGCGCGTTGGCGGAGGCGGTGCGCACCCATCCACGGGCGCGGCGCAGCGCGCACCCGATCACCTCGTTCGCCGCGGTCGGGCCGCTGGCCGAGGAACTCATGGCGGCGCATCCGCTCGACTCCCTGCTGGGCAAGGAATCCCCGCTCGGGCGCATGTACGAATGCGGCGCGCTCGTCCTGCTGCTCGGCGTGGGATACGACAAATGCACGGCTTTCCATCTGGGGGAGAGCCCGGAACTCGCCCGGGAACGCGCCTATCGCTGCAAGATCGGCGATTCCTGGCAGATATTCTCGGGATTGGAGCATCGGGACGATGAATTCGGCGAACTAGGCTCAATATTCGAAAACACGTGCCCGGACCGGGTACGCCGCGGTGTCGTCGGCGCGGCCTCGGCCCGAGTGTTCGCGCTGACGGAGGCGGTGGACTTCGCCGCGCGGACGCTGCCTTACCTGAGATTCGCTCCCTGATACGCTCCGGCCGCGCGCCGCATGCGCCCCTACAGCGTGGCCGACGTCGGCCCTATAGTAAGAGGACTGTCTCTCTGGGATCTTGGGCCGCGGGGCGAGGCGAAGGGAATGATCCATGGGGCCGAGCCTTCGGGAATCCGCCGGCGATTCCGCTGAGGGTGAGGGCGACACGCTCGGGACGGGCTTCTATTTCAGCTATGCGCACACTCCGCCGCTGCGCGGAGACCGCCTGGATCCGGACTACTGGGCCAAACGCTTCTTCCACGAACTCGAGACCGAGGTCAGGCATCTCGACCCCCGGCTCAGCGGCGGCTACGTGGACCACCGCATTCCCGCGGGCCTCGACCCGCTCGAGTACGCCGCCCGGAAGCTGGCCGAGTGCCGGGTGTTCGTGCCGCTCTACAGCGACGGCTACTTCGATTCCGAGCGCTGCGGCCGCGAGTGGTCGGTGTTCGAACGCCGGCGCCGCCTGCGCAAGGCCAGGACCGGCGACGAGGGCCGCGCGGTGGTGCCGGTGCTCTGGACTCCCGCCGCCCGCGACGTGCCCGCGTGCGCCCGCCGGCTCGCCCCGGCCCGGCTGCTGGAGCACGACCTCTACCTGGATCTCGGGCTCTACCAGCTGATCCGGCTGCACGAGCACGCGTACCACGAGGCGGTGCTGCGCCTGGCCCAGCTGATCGTGCACCGGGCCAGGGTCGAGTCGCCGCCCGCGGTCCCCCCGGCCGCCTATCACGACGTCGAGCCCGCCTTCCCGGGCCAGGCCAACCCACAGCGCCCGCTGTACGTCTCGGTCGCCGCCGCGCTCGGCCGCGCCGTGCCCAAGGACCGCGATCCCGCGTACTACGGCGCGAGTCCGCAGGACTGGCGCCCCTACCATCCACGGGCCTCGGAGCCGCTGGCCGAGCGGGCCGCGCGCGTCGCCCGGACGGCCGGCTACACCGCCCGGATCAGCGTACTGACGACGTTCTCGCCGGAGACCAGGATCCCGGGACCGCAGCGAGAGCCCGCGCACCGGCCGCAGGGCCCGAGCATCCTGCTGGCCGACCCGTGGGTGTTCGACGGCTTCGCCTCCAGCCGCACCGCGCTGGAACGGGTGGACCGCGCCCGCCGCGAGACGGTGCGCCTGATGGTGCCGTGGAGCGACTCCGATCCGGAGACGCTCAGGCAGCGGCTCTTCCTCGAGTCCCGGGTGCAGAACACGGTGCCGTGGATGTTCCAGAGCTGGCGCCGCAGCGTTCCCGAGCGCCTGCAGGACCTGACCACGGCGGAGCAGTTCGACGAGGCGCTGCTGCTGGTGATCGACCTGGCCCGCGACTGCTTCCTGAGCAGCAGCGATCCGCTGCGCAACGCCCCGTTCACCCGCTACTCCAGCCGGCCGCGGCTGCTGGCTCCGCCCTCGGACTCTCCGCCCTAGTC